>NZ_CAXAOQ010000005.1:0-229301 GCF_963970575.1 Pseudomonas sp. EA_65y_Pfl2_P74 | reverse complement strand
GCCAGATGCATTCTTTATCGGCGCTTGGGTGAAAGGAGGAGGGTGAAATCTCCCACGGTCTGTACTGCGCTAACAGTCAGAATCGAGCCTTGTCCCTCCTCCTCCCTTCAAGTCCTACCATACAAGCGAGCTTGCTCGCGAAAGCGCCAGTCGCCACACCTCAATCCGACAGACAAATCCTCAATCTCTGTGCGCAATAAACGCCTTCCAGTCGCGTTGTTTAAAGACACTAGGTGTTACGGCTCCCTAGCCTACAAATCCTTGCGCCGCTGCCTACGCATGCACCAGAATCCGCCGGCTTGTGCGCCTTTGGCATGCTGCGTAACTTGATTCCGTCACTGATTTCCAGTGATCGGGTTTAGCAGCCCGTGGCTAATCTAAGGGTGCACATACATCATCGTCAGGCTCAGCGCCTGCATTCGATGGCGGCTGTGCGCAGGGCGCTTCGGCGCGCCGGCTTCCTTAGGTTCCCCGGTCTGCTAACCTGCGTTCAGCTGCCACCCCTTCTTTTAGCAGAGAAGCGGTTCCAGCTTTATTTCGGAACCTGAAGATGATTAAACCTACGCCTAACCCCCCGCTCACAGACCCGGCATCCCCCTACGAATCCCCCGATTCAAAGAAATTCCACGAAGCCGCCGAACGCGCCCTCGACCATTACCTCGGCCCGACCAACGCCGACCTGATGGCCACGCCTTACACCCCCAACACGCTGTACATGGCCAACCCCAATGCCGACACCGAATCCCTGCTGGCCGACGCCAGCGAAACCCTCGGCTCGGCTACGGTCATGCTCAACAACCATGCGGCAATGGTGGAAGGTACGCACCGCAAGACTGTGCAAGGTATTGCGCAGGTGGTGATGGTGGCGGAGATGGCTGTGAATCGTATTTTGGACAAGTTAGTGCCCACAGATTGATCCAGTTTTTTTCAATGATGTTGACTCGTCTTAATGATCGTTCCCATACATAGCATGAGGACGATCATCGGCGGACTGATCCAGCCTTCTTGTGATTTTTGTGCCTTAACTTAACGTGTGCAGCAGGCTAAGTCGGGTTTTAGTTGAGCTGCATGTTTGTGGCATTAGCAAGGGTTATACGTAAGTTTGCCATTGCAATTATTTAGCCCGGTTTCAAGAATCGTATATACCGAAACGCTTTCCTTGTTATATACCGTGTCATTGATTTCTCTCGAGTTGATACGATTCTCAATCTCGCGATGTGTGCTCGAGGCCAGGCAAGTAGCTTCTATCGTACAAATAGCAGCACCTCCAGCCTCATATTTTGTAAGGTTTGATAGTTTGCATGTCTGGGCAGCGCTTGTGGCATCCCATAGTTGCTTACATCCTGCATCGATTTCTGCAAATGCAACATGACTAACAAATGCCGATATTGTCGCCACAATTAAAACCTCAATTTTTTTCATTTCAAACGCTCCATTTTAGAGTTGCGTATGTTCCGATGCTGTAAAACCTTTTGCACGGACATCATTTCACATTTAAAACTTGCGTCCACCTGTCATGTATGACAGGTGTTAATAATGTTAAGAAATAAAAAAGCTGTAGCGCTATAAGAATTTGATCGTCTTGTTCTTGGGATGGTCTGAGGTAATCATTTTTTTGGGACTTTATTTAAAAGGCGTGAATCGCGTCTCAGACATGATTGTTTTAAAATTGAGCTCAATCTCCATAAGGCCGGACACTCAATATTGAATTTCTTGTCCTGTTTAATGCAACGTTGGGTCCAACCAGACCGTTACTTTGAGCGTAATGATTCATCGCCCAGCTTGATTGATGCCCACACTCCACACACCTACCTTAGCTCCACGACAGCGAACCCCGTGGAGTGAGCATGACAACAACAATTTCCCCCGACTCGCGCTGGACGCGGCGGCGCGATGAGAAGCAGCGCCGCCTCGACAAGGTGCGCGGGATGGCCGATGGTGCGGTGTTGCCCACCGACAAAATCGTCGCCGCGCTCGAAGCGTTGATTCATCCCGGCGACCGCGTGGTGCTGGAGGGCAATAACCAGAAGCAGGCGGATTTCCTCTCCCGTTCGCTGGCCAAAGCCGACCCGGAAAAGCTCCACGACCTGCACATGATCATGCCCAGCGTCGGCCGCTCCGAGCACCTCGACCTGTTCGAACGCGGCATCGCCCGTAAGCTCGATTTCTCCTTCGCCGGCACGCAGAGTCTGCGCATCAGCCAGTTGCTCGAAGACGGCTTACTGGAAATCGGCGCCATTCACACCTACATCGAACTCTATGCACGGCTGGTGGTGGACCTGATCCCCAATGTCGTGCTCTCGGCCGGGTTCATGGCCGACCGCGCCGGCAACATCTACACCGGCCCCAGCACCGAAGACACTCCAGCGTTGATCGAACCCGCCGCGTTCAGCGACGGCATCGTCATCGTCCAGGTCAACCAATTGGTCGACGACGTCAGCGAACTCCCGCGTGTGGACATCCCCGCCTCATGGGTCGACTTCGTCGTAGTGGCCGACAAGCCGTTCTACATCGAACCGCTATTCACCCGCGACCCACGCCATATCAAGCCTGTGCATGTGTTGATGGCGATGATGGCGATCCGTGGCATCTACGAAAAACACAACGTGCAGTCGCTCAATCACGGCATCGGTTTCAACACCGCCGCCATCGAGTTGATCCTGCCGACCTACGGCGAATCCCTCGGCCTCAAAGGCAAGATCTGCCGCAACTGGACGCTCAACCCGCACCCGACGCTGATCCCGGCGATCGAGAGCGGCTGGGTCGAAAGCGTGCATTGCTTCGGCACCGAACTGGGCATGGAAAATTACATCGCCGCGCGACCAGATGTGTTTTTCACCGGCCGCGACGGCTCGCTGCGTTCCAACCGGATGTTCTGCCAACTGGCCGGGCAGTACGCGGTGGATCTGTTTATCGGCGCGACGTTGCAGGTCGATGGCGATGGTCATTCTTCGACAGTGACCCGTGGTCGCCTCGCCGGTTTCGGCGGTGCGCCGAACATGGGCCACGACCCGCGTGGTCGCCGTCACGGCACCCCGGCGTGGCTGGACATGCGCCACGACGATTCGCAGCAGCCGATGCTCGAACGCGGCAAGAAACTCGTGGTGCAAATGGTCGAGACCTTCCAGGAGGGCGGCAAACCGACCTTCGTCGAAACCCTCGACGCGGTGGAAGTGGCGAAGAAAAGCGGCATGCCGCTGGCGCCAATCATGATCTACGGCGACGACGTCACCCACTTGCTGACCGAGGAAGGCATCGCCTACCTGTACAAGGCGCGTTCGCTGGAAGAGCGCCAAGCGATGATCGCTGCGGTCGCAGGCGTCACCGCCATCGGCCTGCGCCACAACCCCAAAGACACCGAACGCATGCGCCGCGAAGGCCTGATCGCCTTGCCCGAAGACCTCGGCATCCGCCGCACTGACGCCACCCGCGAATTGCTCGCGGCGAAAAGCGTCGCCGATCTGGTCGAGTGGTCCGGCGGCCTCTACAACCCGCCCGCCAAGTTCAGGAGCTGGTAATGCACGCACTCAACCTGCAAGCGAAACCGCTTTCTCTGGCCGAGCACCTGGCGGATCTGGCGGTGGATGCGCTGATCGACGAAGCCGATCTGTCGCCGAAACCGGCGCTGGTCGACCGTCGCGGCAATGGCGCGCACACCGATTTACACCTGGGCCTGATGCACGCGTCGGCGCTGTCGTTGTGGCCGGCGTTCAAGGAGATGGCTGAGGCCGCCATTGAAATTGGCGAGATCAATCCGACGTTGCGTGAAAGCATTGGCCGCATCGGCCGTGAAGGCGAGCAAGCCATGCTCGCCACCACCCACGGCGTGAACACCCATCGCGGCGCGATCTGGGCCTTGGGCCTGATCGTCACGGCGGCTGCACTGGAAACGAGATCCAGCAGCGCCAGTGCTATCTCTGTGCGCGCCGCACGTCTGGCGTTGCTCGACGACCGCTACGCACCGCGCCCGCTCAGCCACGGCGCGCAAGTCGCGTTGCGCTACGGCGCCCGCGGTGCCCGCGAAGAAGCGCAACTCGGCTTCCCGGCCGTGCTGCAACGTGGCCTGCCGCATCTGAAAAAAAGCCGCGCCCATGGCCACGGCGAACAGAACGCCCGACTCGACGCCTTGCTCGCGATCATGACCGACCTGGCCGACACCTGCGTGCTCTATCGCGCCGGCGAACAAGGCCTGCAAACCATGCAACAGGGTGCGCAAGCGGTGCTCGACGCCGGAGGCAGCGCCAGCCTCAACGGTCGCCGTTGCCTGCACGAACTGGATCAACAACTCATCGCATTGAATGCCTCGCCCGGTGGCGCCGCCGACTTGCTCGCCGCCACGCTGTTGCTCGACCGTATCGAGCACGACGGCATCTTTCAGGGAGCGTTTTGATGGAAACCCTATCGTTTGAATTCCCCGCCGGGCAGCCGCCACGCGGGCGTGCGCTGGTCGGTTGTGTCGGCTCGGGTGATCTGGAAGTGCTGATCGAACCGGGGTTGGCCGGCAAGCTGACGATCAATGTGCAGACCTCGGTCAACGGCGCGCAGCAGCGCTGGCAGCATTTGTTTGCGCGGATGTTCGACGGCACCACGCCACCGGCGATGGCCATCGATATCCACGATTTCGGCGCGACACCGGGTGTGGTGCGCTTGCGTCTGGAACAAGGTTTCGAGGAGATCGGCCATGACTGACAGCGCAGCGCTTCTCAACAAGCACAGCTTCGTCGAACTCGGCGCGCGGCAACGGGCGAAAGCCTTGCTCGACGCCGGCACCTTTCGCGAATTGCTCGACCCGTTTCAACGCGTCATGTCGCCGTGGCTCGAACGCCAAGGCGTGGTGCCGCAGGCCGACGACGGCGTGGTGATCGCCAAGGGCAACCTCGACGGTTTGCCGGTGGTGATTGCCGCCATCGAAGGCGCTTTCCAGGGCGGCAGCCTTGGCGAAGTCGGCGGGGCAAAGATCGCTGGCGCGCTGGAACTGGCCGCCGAAGACAACCGCAAAGGCCTCCCGACCCGCGCCATCCTGCTGCTGGAAACCGGCGGCGTACGCTTGCAGGAAGCCAATCTCGGCTTGGCGGCGATTGCCGACATTCACGCGGCGATTGTCGATTTGCAGCAGTACCAACCGGTGGTGGGCGTGGTGGCGGGCAGCGTCGGCTGCTTCGGCGGCATGTCGATTGCGGCTGCGCTGTGCAGCTATTTGCTGGTGACTCAGGAAGCGCGCCTTGGTTTGAACGGCCCGCAAGTGATCGAACAGGAAGCCGGGATCGAAGAATACGATTCCCGCGACCGGCCGTTTATCTGGAGCCTGGCCGGGGGCGAGCAACGCTTTGCCAGTGGTCTGGTGGATCGCTATGTCGGCGATGATGTGGCGCAGATTCGTCAGCAGGTCGGCGAGTTGTTGCAGCAAGGCTTGCCGGCGCAACCGCGCAGTCAAAGGGCCGAGTGGTTCCTGCAACGTCTGGCTAGCCTGGACACTGACACGCAAATCGAGCCTTCGGTGGTTCGCGATCTGTATCAAGGAGAGCGCTCATGAGTGGTTATTCATTGCGCGGTTTGAACTGGTTCAACGCCTTGTGCGCCGGAGCGAAAACCGTCGAAGGTTTGCCGGCGTCACTGCGGGTGGCGGACACGGCGCTCGGTCGCTTGCTGGCCGTGGTCGCTGACCCGGACAACCGTTTCCCTCGCGCTCGCGATGGCGAAGTCGGCTTGCTGGAAGGCTGGGGTCTGGCCAAGGCTGTCGATGACGCGATCAGCGCCGACCGTGAGCAAACGCACAAGCGTGCGTTGATCGCCATCGTCGATGTGCCGAGCCAGGCTTACGGTCGTCGCGAGGAAGCCCTCGGCATTCATCAAGCGCTGGCCGGTGCGGCAGACAGCTATGCCCGCGCACGTTTGGCCGGGCACCCGGTGATTGCATTGCTGGTGGGCAAAGCCATGTCCGGTGCGTTTCTGGCCCATGGTTATCAGGCCAACCGTTTGATCGCCCTGCGTGATCCCGGGGTGATGGTGCATGCGATGGGCAAAGCCTCGGCGGCGCGGGTGACCTTGCGCAGCGTCGAAGAACTCGAAGCATTGGCCGCCAGTGTGCCGCCGATGGCCTATGACATCGACAGCTACGCCAGCCTCGGATTGCTCTGGGAAACCCTGTCGGTGCAACAGATCGAACAGCCGACAGCGCAGGATCTGGCGCGGGTCACTGAGTGCCTGACCCACGCCATCAGCGATATCTCCAACACGGGGCTGAGCAATCGTCTGGGCGCGAAGAATCGTGCCGCGTCCAGCCGCGTGCGGGAACTGTTGAGGGCGCAGTGGTGAACACACCTCTGGCCCACGATCTGCTCTGGGGCATGACCCCGGCGCAATTGCCCGCGGATGCGCCGGGTTGGGCTATCGAGTCGCTCAGCGCCGGGCAACCGGTGGTGGTGCGCCGGGCCTTGAGCGCTGAGGGTTTTGTCGCGGTGGGTGTGCGCGGTGTCTCGCGTGAGCAGCGCTTGGCGGCGTTCATGGCGGTCGATTCGATGGTCTGTCGGGTCAGCCCCGAGGCGCTGAGTCATGTCGACAGTGAGCGTGATCTGCCCGTCATGCGCGCCCTCAAGCAGTTGCGCCCGATGCTCGATGACTGCGGTTGGGTCTGGGGTGTCAGCGGCAGTGCCGGGTTTGAACTGGCCAGCGGCTTTGCCGCGATGCACGAGGGCAGCGATCTCGATTTGATCCTGCGCACACCGCACCTGATTACCCGTAATCAGGCACGCAAACTGGTGGCGCTTTTCGATCAATCCTCATGCCGGGTCGATATGCAATTGCAGACGCCGTTCGGCGCGGTGGCGCTGCGTGAGTGGGCGGGCGCTTCGGCTCATGTGCTGCTGAAAAACGCGCATCAGGCCTGCCTGGTTTCTGATCCATGGAATCCGCAGGAGCAGGCGGCGTGAGCAGTTTGCTGGTGTTTCCCGGCCAGGGCGCGCAACAACCGGGCATGCTCCAGCGTTTGCCTGGGGAGACGCTGACCGAGGCCAGCGACGTGCTCGGCGAGGATGTGTTGTTGCTCGATTCTGCCGACGCGTTGCGCCGCACAAGGGCGGTTCAACTGTGCCTGCTGATCGCCGGGGTCGCGGCGTCGCGGCAGTTGCTGCGTGAAGGCCTCACGGCCGATTACGTCGCCGGTCTGTCCATCGGTGCTTACCCGGCAGCCGTGGTGGCGGGGGCTTTGCGCTTCAGCGATGCGTTGCATCTGGTCAGCCTGCGCGGTGAGTTGATGCAGCAGGCTTATCCACAGGGCTTTGGCATGACCGCGATCATCGGTCTGCAATTATCCACAGTCGAAACGTTGCTGGCGCAGGTTCACGGCGAGGAGTCGCCGGTTTATCTGGCCAACATCAATGCCGATAACCAGGTGGTCATTGCCGGCAGTGATGAGGCGATGCACGCGGTCGCTGAATTGGCGCGCAGCCGTGGCGCAGGACTGGCGAAACGGTTGGCGGTGAGCGTGCCGTCGCATTGTCCGTTGCTGGATGAGCCCGCGCAGAGACTGGCAGAGGCCTTCGCCAGCGTTGAGCTGAAAAACCCGAAAATCGCCTACCTGAGCGGCAGTCGCGCTCGACCGGTGGTCAAGGTCCAAGCCTTGCGTGACGACCTCGCGTTCAACATGTGCCGCGTGGTGGATTGGCGCGGCACCGTACAAAGCGCTTACGAACGCGGCGTGCGGCTACAGATCGAACTGCCGCCCGGTGCGGTGCTGACCGGGCTGGCGCGCCGGGTGTTTGAGCAGGGCACGGTCACTGCGTTTGACAGTGCTCGCCTGGACACCTTGCAGGCGCTGTTGCGTGAGGAGGGAAGCCGCCAACTCTAAGACCGCCGACTCAAGCTTCGAACAACAAAAACAACATTCGACGATGCAATTTGAGGACTACAACAATGATTATTTACGGTGTGGCGTTTCTGGCGTTTTGTACCCTGGCGGGTATCTGGATCGGTGAAATGCTGGGCAAGTTGATCGGCGTGCCGGCCAATGTCGGCGGCGTCGGTATTGCGATGCTGCTGTTGATCGGTCTGGGCAGTTACCTCAACAAATCCGGTTGGTTCAAGGGCAAGACCGAGCAGGGTGTGGAGTTCTGGAGCGCGATCTACATTCCGATCGTGGTGGCGATGGCGGCCCAGCAAAATGTTTATGGCGCGCTGAAGGGCGGGCCGATGGCGATTCTGGCGGGAACGCTGGCGGTGGTCATTGCCTTTGCCATGGTGCCCGTGCTGGTACGCCTTGGTAACAAGGAACCGGCCGCCGTCATTCCACCCAAGACTGTGGGGTAAGCGCCATGTACGAATCATTGATGAAAGTCATCACCGGTTACGGTCTGATCAGCGGGTTCCTGATTGTCGGCCTGACCATGTGGGTGTCCTACTGGATGTCCAACACCTTCACCAAGGGCCGCTTGCACGGTTCGGCCATCGCCATTTTGCTCGGGCTGTTGCTGTCGTATATCGGTGGTGCGGTGACCGGGGGCCAGAAAGGCGTGGTGGATATTCCGATGCTCTCGGGCATCGGCTTGCTCGGCGGGGCGATGCTGCGTGATTTCGCAATCGTCGCCACAGCGTTCGGCGTGAGTGTCGATGAACTCAAACGTGCCGGATTTGTTGGGGTGCTGGCGCTGTTTGTCGGCGTTGGCACGTCCTTCATCGCAGGCGTCGGCGTGGCGATGGCGTTCGGTTACACCGATGCCGTGAGCCTGACCACCATTGGCGCAGGGGCGGTGACTTACATCGTCGGCCCGGTGACCGGTGCCGCCATTGGCGCCACTTCCGAAGTCATGGCGCTGTCGATTGCGGCAGGGCTGATCAAGGCGATTCTGGTGATGGTGATGACGCCGTTCGTGGCGCCGATGATTGGCCTGAACAGCCCTCGCAGTGCGGTGATCTTTGGCGGGTTGATGGGCACGTCCAGCGGCGTGGCCGGCGGCTTGGCGGCGACGGATCCGAAGCTGGTGCCTTATGGTTGCCTCACCGCCGCGTTCTATACCGCGCTGGGGTGTTTGCTCGGGCCTTCGGTGTTGTTTTTGCTGATGCGTGGGTTGATGGGTTAAGACAGCCTGCTGTCGGGTCTGACGCCTTCGCGAGCAAGCCCGCCTCTACATGGGGAATGCGTTTTCCTGTGGGAGGGGGCTTGCCCGCGAAGGACGCGACTCGGTTTCAGACCTGCCGATTGGCATACATTCGACACTCCGCCAACAACGCCAGCAGATTCGGATCGCGCTCCTTGGCCTTCAAAAACACCACGCCAATGTGCTGCTGCAACCGGTACTTCTCCTGCAACGGGATGAGCTTCACCCGGTTCTCGTACACCGCTGCAATCCTCCCCGGCAGCAACGCATACCCCACACCGGAACTGACCATGCTCAGCAGGGTGAAGATGTCATTGACCTGCATCGCCACTTTCGGCTCGAAGCCTGCCTGTTTGAACACCCGATTGCCGTCCTGATGCGTGGCGAAGCCTTGGGTCAGGGTGATGAAGGTTTCGTTGCGCACCTCTGCCAGATCGACTTCACTGCGCTGGGCAAACGTTGAATCGGCCGGCGTCGCGAGGAAGATGTCATCGCAGAACAGCGCAATCTGCTCGCAGTCCGGGTCGTTGATGCTGTCGTCCAGTGACACCAGAATCGCGTCGACTTCCATGTTTTTCAGCTTGTAGAGCAGGTCGATGTTGGAACCCAGAATCAAATCGATGTTGAGTTCACTGCGGCGGATCTTCAGGCCCATGATCAGTTGCGGCACGGTCTTGACCGTCAGCGAATACAGCGAGCCGAGCTTGAAGCGTTCGGCAGAGAACCCGGCAGCCTCGCGGGTCAGGCGCACGCTTTCGACCACGTCCTGGATCAGCTTCTGCGCGCGCTCTTCCAGCACATAAGCGCTTTCCAGCGGTGTCAGGTTGCGTCCTTCGTGTTTGAACAGCGGGCAGCGCAGGGCGCTTTCCAGTGAATGAATGGCGCGATGCACGCTGACGTTACTGGTTTGCAACTCGGCAGCGGCACGGGCCAGATTGCCGGTGCGCATGAAGGCGAGGAACACCTCGAGTTTTTTCAGGGTCAACTCTTCGTCGATCAGCATGGCGCGGACTCTTTTTGGTATCGGCCGATTGTGCCCAATTACCACGACCTGCGCAGGCTCGTGTTTAACAGAAACATTGCGCTTTTACGCTCAAGGCCCGAGCCTTGCGCGCTGCGGTAATGAATTTGAGGTGAGCGACACATGTATCACGGGGAACGATTGAACGCCTGGACCCATCTGGTCGGGGCGGTGGCGGCTTTTATCGGCGGGGTCTGGATGCTGGTGATCGCCAGCCTCGACGGCAGTCCTTGGAAGATTGTCAGTGTGGCGATTTACGCCTTGACCTTGCTGGTGCTGTACAGCGCTTCAACCGTGTACCACAGCGTGCGCGGGCGCAAGAAAGCGATCATGAAGAAGGTCGATCACTTTTCGATCTACCTGTTGATTGCCGGCAGCTACACGCCGTTCTGTCTGGTGACGCTGCGCGGGCCGTGGGGCTGGACGCTGTTCGGGATTGTCTGGGGGCTGGCGCTGATCGGCATTTTGCAAGAGATCAAGCCGCGCTCCGAAGCGCGGATTCTGTCGATCGTGATCTACGCGGTAATGGGCTGGATTGTGCTGGTGGCGGTCAAGCCGTTGCTGGCGGCGCTGGGCACCACCGGTTTTGCCTGGCTGGCCACGGGCGGGGTCTTGTACACCGTGGGGATTATCTTTTTTGCCCTCGACCATCGGTTGCGCCACGCCCACGGGATCTGGCATCTGTTCGTGATCGCCGGGAGTCTGCTGCATTTTGTGGCGATTCTGTTTTACGTCCTGTAGACGCAATCGTCGTGGGAGGGAGCAAGCCCCCTCCCATAAGGGTTAGAAATCACCCCAAAGTTGCTGGGCCACCGCCAGTGCCACCACCGGTGCGGTCTCGGTGCGCAGCACTCGCGGGCCGAGGCGCGCAGCGTGAAAACCATTGCCCTTGGCCAACTCGACCTCGGCATCGGACAAACCACCCTCAGGGCCAATCAGGAACGCCAGCGTCGCAGGTTTTGCATGGCTCACCAGCGGCTCGGCCACCGGATGCAAAACCAGTTTCAGGTCTGCCTGCGTCTGCTTCAGCCAATCGGCCAGCAACACGGGCGGATGAATCACCGGCACCCGCGAACGACCACACTGTTCACACGCACTGATTGCAACCTGACGCCAGTGCATCAGGCGTTTGTCCGCGCGTTCGTCCTTGAGTCGCACTTCACAGCGCTCGCTGAAGATCGGGGTGATTTCAGTGACACCCAGCTCGGTGGCCTTCTGAATCGCCCAGTCCATCCGCTCACCGCGGGACAGGCCCTGGCCGAGATGAATCTGTAGCGGCGATTCAACCTGACCGGGCAACTGTTCGTCGATCTGCACCACGACGCGCTTCTTGCCGACGTCCACCAAGGAACCGCGAAACTCATGGCCGGAGCCGTCGAACATCTGCACCGCATCGCCTTCGGCCATGCGCAGCACGCGGCTGATGTAATGCGCCTGGGCTTCCGGCAGTTCGTGTTCGCCAGTGCTCAGCGGGGCGTCGATAAAGAAGCGGGACAGTCTCATGTCGGATCTCTGGAAAAATGTGAATCAGGTGGATCGGTGTCGATTTCATTCGCGAGCAAGCCCGCTCCCACAGGGAAATGCATTCCAAAATGTGGGAGCGGGCTTGCTCGCGAAAGCGGCAGTCCAAACACCGCAAATCTAAAGCAAACCGAATCAGCCCGGATCACGGAAGCCGGGATGGAAATCCTTCGGCACCGCCACGCTGACGCTGTCACGCGTCGCGATGTCGATGCCTTCGCTGGCGACCTCGGCGAGGAAGTCGATCTGCTCCGGGGTAATCACGTACGGCGGCAGGAAATACACCACGCTGCCCAGCGGACGCAGCAATGCGCCACGCTCCAGCGCATGCTGGAACACCTTCAAGCCGCGCCGTTCCTGCCAAGGGTAGGCCTCTTTGGTGGCTTTATCCTTGACCATCTCGATGGCCAGCACCATGCCGGTCTGGCGCACTTCGGACACGTTCGGGTGATCGACCAGATGCGCGGTGGCCGAAGCCATGCGCTGGGCGAGGGCCTTGTTGTTTTCGATCACGTTGTCCTGCTCGAAGATATCCAGCGTCGCCAGCGCTGCCGCACAGGCCAGCGGGTTGCCGGTATAGCTGTGCGAGTGGAGGAAGGCGCGCAGGGTTGGATAGTCGTCGTAGAAGGCGCTGTAGACGTCATCGGTGGTCACGCACGCCGCCAGCGGCAGGTAGCCGCCGGTCAGGGCCTTGGACAGGCAGAGGAAATCCGGACGGATGCCGGCCTGTTCACAGGCGAACATCGTCCCGGTGCGGCCGAAGCCGACAGCGATTTCGTCGTGGATCAGGTGCACGCCATAGCGGTCGCAGGCTTCGCGCAGCAGCTTGAGGTATATCGGGTGATACATGCGCATGCCGCCAGCGCCCTGAATCAACGGTTCAACGATCACTGCCGCGACACTGGCATGGTGCTCGGCCAGCGTCTGTTCCATCGCCGCGAACAGGTTGCGCGAGTGTTCTTCCCAACTCATGCCTTGCGGGCGCAGGTAGCAGTCCGGGCTTGGCACCTTGATGGTGTCCAACAACAGGGCTTTGTAAGTCTCGGTAAACAGCGGTACGTCGCCGACCGACATCGCGGCCATGGTTTCGCCGTGGTAGCTGTTGGTCAGGGTGACAAAGCGCTTCTTGTTCGGTTGGCCGCGGTTGAGCCAGTAGTGAAAGCTCATTTTCAGCGCGACTTCGATGCAGGACGAACCGTTATCGGCGTAGAACACCCGGTTCAGGCCTTCGGGCGTCATCTTCACCAGACGCTCTGACAACTCGATCACCGGTTGATGGCTGAAACCGGCCAGAATCACATGTTCAAGCTGATCGACCTGATCCTTGATGCGTTGGTTGATGCGCGGGTTGGCGTGGCCGAACACGTTGACCCACCAGGAGCTGACGGCATCGAGGTAGCGCTTGCCTTCGAAGTCTTCCAGCCAGACGCCTTCACCGCGCTTGATCGGGATCAGCGGCAGTTGTTCGTGGTCTTTCATCTGGGTGCAGGGATGCCACAGCACTGCGAGGTCGCGTTGCATCCACTGGTTATTCAGGCCCATTTACAGTCTCCTCGAGGCGGCTCGCGTCAGGCGCGGGCAAACAATCGCGCAAGCCTATGCAATGCATCGCGCGGGAACAACCCATTGTGTCGATTGAGCTACTTTGTATGAGCCGATAGACGTCGCTGGCGGCGCTTTGATGGCTAACGTATTCTTCGCGGTTCTTTGGGTCGTCTGACCCGCAAAACTGCTTTTTCCTACGTGTATTTCCGGAGTTCGCTGAATGTCTGTCGGTTGGCTGCGCGCCTGTGCGCTGGTGATGTTGGGGCTGTTCAGCGTTACAGCGCTGGCCAAGGATAAAACTGCAATCGTGATCGGCGGCGGCCTGTCGGGTCTGACTGCCGCCTACGAGCTGCAAAACAAGGGCTGGCAGGTGACGTTGCTGGAAGCCAAGCCAAGCCTGGGCGGCCGTTCGGGCATGGCCACCAGCGAGTGGATCGGCAACGACAAGACTCAGCCGGTGCTGAACAAGTACGTCTCGACGTTCAAGTTGAGCACCACGCCGGCGCCGGAATTCGTGCGCACGCCGGGTTATCTGATCGACGGTGAGTATTTCTCCGCCGCTGATCTGGCGACCAAGCAACCGGCCACTGCCGAGGCGATTAAACGCTATCAGAAAACCCTCGACGATCTGGCGCGCTCGATTGACGATCCGCAGAACCCGGCGGCCACCAACACGCTGCACGCACTGGACCAAATCAACGTGTCGAGCTGGCTCGACAAGCAGAACCTGCCGGCCACTGCGCGTCAGTTGATCAACCAGGACATCCGCACCCACTACGACGAACCCTCGCGTCTGTCGCTGCTGTACTTCGCCCAGCAGAACCGCGTTTATCGCGGTGTCTCGGACCGTGACCTGCGCGCCGCGCGTCTGGTTGGCGGCAGCCAGGTGCTGGCCCAGGCTTTCGTCAAACAGATCAAGGTCATCAAGACCAACTCGCCGGTGTCGGCCATCAGCCAGGACAAGGACGGTGTGACCGTCAAAGTCGGCGCTGTGGGTTATCAGGCTGATTACGTGGTGCTGGCCGTGCCGCTGCGCGCCTTGAACAAGATTCAGATGACGCCGGCACTCGACGCTCAGCACCTGGCGGCGATCAAGGGCACCAACTACGGCTGGCGCGACCAGATCATGCTCAAGTTCAAGACGCCCGTGTGGGAAAGCAAGGCGCGCATGTCCGGCGAGATCTACAGCAACACAGGTCTGGGCATGTTGTGGATCGAGCCGGCGTTGAAGGGCGGCGCCAACGTGGTGATCAACCTGTCCGGCGACAATGCTCGCGTGATGCAAGCGTTCGGCGACAAGCAGGTGGTCGATCAGGTGCTGATTCGTCTGCACGCGTTTTATCCACAGGCCCGTGGTTCGTTCACCGGTTATGAGATCCGCCGCTACAGCATCGACCCGTCGATGGGCGGCGCCTACCTGGCCTTCGGTCCAGGCCAGATCAGCAAGTTCTGGCGCCTGTGGGAACGCCCGCTGCAACGCATAGCGTTTGCTGGCGAACACACCGACACCTTGTACCCGGGCACGCTGGAAGGCGCACTGCGCACCGGTCAGCGTGCGGCCAGTCAGGTTGAAGATCTGGCGGCAGGCAAATCGTTCGAACCGGCCAAAGTGGTTCCGGCCGCTGCAGCGGCAGGCGCAGCAGGTGCTGTGGCGGCGAAGAAGGGCAACTTCTTCAGCAACCTGTTTGGCGGCTCCGATGACGAGAAGAAGCCAGCGCCAGCCAAGGCCCCGGAACCGGCTCCAGCCCCCGTGGCTCCAGCGCCAACGCCGGCACCTGCGCCAGCTCCGGTGCAAGCGCCGAAGCCTGCTGTTGCGGTAAAAGCTGAGCCAGCGAAGAAAGCGGCGACCAAGCCGGCTGCGAAGAAGCCTGCGGCCAAAACCCAAGCCAAAAAACCTGCGGTCAAGCCTGCAGCGAAAAAGACTGAGCCGGCGAAGAAACCAGTGGCAAAACCTGCCGCCAAGCCTGCTGCAACGACCGAAACCAAGGCGCAGTAAGGCCTTGCGGTAAACAAAAAAGCGCGGCTCTGATGCCGCGCTTTTTATTGGATTGAAACCATGTTTCTATATTCGATGCGGCTATTATTTATATATCAATTATTGCAGTCGGCTCAGTTGTAGGTGCGACCGATAACTCTTATGTTTCGAGCGTATCAACGTTTTTCTTTTTGCTGTGATGGTGTTGAAGCTGCATTGTTATGCTGCGGAGATGCCTTAAGTGCTTCTTGCTTCCAGGACGGCCATTGCTCAACAGTGCGACGAGACTCCGCTAAATGGTTGAGAAAGTCTTCTTTAGTTGGTGTCATTTTGGCTTCCCTCTAGGTACTTTGATAAAAGGTTTGCGGCTATCGTTTCGCGTTCAATGTACGAGCAAGGTAGCATTTGGGTTCGTAATTTAGCATCGTGCTCGCTCCAGTCAAGAGATTGTCCATCGTCAGACTTCCTGATGACAGGATAGCCGCTACCTAGGTTGGTAGAGAATAGATTGAAAAAACTCCTAGGCCCAACTCCGATGAAGGGAGCAAATACGACATTGTCGCTTTGCTGATTTAGTGATATGGAGTCGGAATGAAAGTCCAAGGCTTTGCTCTTCGGGTAAGGTTCAACATATATTACTCTTCTTATTCCGGAGGCGACTATGTGCTTGGCGCAATTGTGGCACGGGAAAGTTGTGCAGTATAAGTCACTGCCAGAGGTGCTGATCCCTAGTCGTGCACTCGAAAGCAACGCTTCCATTTCGGCATGAACGACCCTGCCATATTCCGTAATGTCTTTGATTTTGCTTTTTTTAATGAGGGGGCGAAGCTCTTCACGATACTCCATCGGAATCACCTTCAGAATGCTGTCGATTATCAGCCTTTTTTGAGTGGCATTGGAGTCCTCTCCCTTCATATAATCGCGACCATCTTTTGCGTCTACGATTTCCTGTGTGCTTTCATCTATTTCTGGCCAATATAGTCCGCCGTGTGCTTTTGGTACATCGTTAGCTCCCGTGGAAACTATACATTTATCCTTTGTCAGTACCGCGCCAACTTGTCGGGATAAATCAGCTGATCTCAGCGATGCCGAAAATGCCATGAACATGGCATATTCATCAAATGTTGGCGTTATATAGGGCTTCCCGAAAAGTAAATCAAAAACTCTCCAGATTTGCTTCTTTAGCGAATCTGAGTTTCCGTTATAGTTAATAAAGAAATCTGAAAGATGGTACGTGTCTCGGGTATGCTGGCCATAATCGTCTCGTTCGTCTGCGTCTCTATCGATCAACTTTGACGCCTGCTCCTCGGAAATTGATTTGTCTTTAGTCAGATAATTATGTCTCCTTGTGTGATCGGCATGCACACCAATCAGGAAAAATCCATTTGAGTAAATTTTTCGAAGCCTCTGCACTTCAGCCGGGTTCTTCAAAGAGTTGATAATAAAGGACTTCCTGCGAAATGCTTCCTGCTCTTTTCGAAGTAAATTGATTCTTGCAGCAGCACCTAGTGCCAGTATTGAATTGTCCTTGCTGTTTTTTCTTAGGTTGTTTCCTTCTTCCATGTAAGCAGTAATTCTTCCATACTCGTCTGAGCTGGGAGATGGATTTCCCAGGTTTGAAATTATGTCGGTAGAGATTTTGATACGATCAGCGGTATAGTTGAATTTAAGTAGGCGCTCCTCTATTAATCCTGCGACTTCGGCGAGGTTGGTTCCAATCGTGCCGACTAGGCCGATCACTAGTTCTGAGTCGGAATAAGAATCGTCAAGAAAATAAGTGTCTGGCCCTCGAGAGTCTGCTGAAAGTTCTGCTACAGCAGCCTCTGTTTCAGTGGTGATTTCTCCGGTTTCAGAAATTTCTTCGTGTGCCTGATGATTCAGTAAATCCTCTATCAGCGATTTTAGTTGCTCTGAGGAATTCTGGTCTCCTTGGAAGGTAATGTTTCCCGTCGACGGGTACCAATTCATTATTCCTCTATTGTTGGCTCTGAACTGATGTTGATTTTGGTTGACAGTCCTCCACTCGCCTGCATTTTGCAGTGACAATAATTTTATTTTTAACTCGTCGAATTCGCCGTCAAATCGCATCCCTTATCCCTGTACTGATATTGAACTGGCATCCGGCTACTTGCCGCAGATTCCGGTTCTTGATCATTGGGAGGGTAGTAGACGACTAGTGAGCGGTCTAGCCGCGGCGACAAGGGCAATATTTTTTGCCATTTTTGGCTATAAAAGACGATGTCCTCTAAGCGTCAACCTACACAAAACAAGGTTGATTCCTAATTTTTTGTGGAGATTTCCGACACTGAATCAGTTCTGAGAATGCTTTCTGTGTCAGAATTTTTTCCTGTCGGGATAGGATTGAGGTTTTTGGTTAATTTTTCCTTAACGCGGAGGCCAGAAGCTCTTGATCGTATTTCTCGATATTTCAAAGCGAAATTTTCCGCTTTAATTCGATAGATAACTCGCTAGTCTTGGTTCGCAGTTCTCACAGGATTTGGGCAATGCCGCTACGTAACTCTTCTTCGCGCTATGGTTGGGTCAGCATCTTCATGCACTGGGGCGTGGCGCTGGTGGTCTTTGGACTGTTCGCGCTGGGCTTGTGGATGGTTGGGCTGGATTACTACAGCACCTGGCGCAAAGACGCGCCGGACCTGCACAAGAGCATCGGTCTGGTGCTGCTGGGTGTGATGGTGTTGCGGGTGCTGTGGCGCTTTATCAGCCCACCGCCGCCGACGCTGCAAAGCTACAGCCGCATGACCCGCATCGGCGCTAAATTCGGCCACGGGTTTCTGTACCTGGCGTTGTTCGCTGTGATGATTGCCGGTTACCTGATTTCCACCGCAGACGGTGTCGGGATCCCGGTGTTTGGCCTGTTTGAAGTTCCTGCACTGCTCTCCGGGCTACCGGATCAGGCAGATACCGCTGGGGTGATTCATCTCTGGCTGGCGTGGGTGGTGGTAATTTTTTCCGGCCTCCATGCGTTGGCAGCATTGAAGCACCACTTTATTGATCGTGATGCGACCCTCACTCGAATGCTCGGTCGCAAAGCCTGAAGCTCAACCTCGACTCAAAGGAAAAGAAAGCATGTTGAAAAAGACTCTGGCCGCTCTGGCAATCGGTTCTGCCGTGCTGTCCGCCAACGTAATGGCCGCTGACTACATCGTCGACAAGGAAGGCCAACACGCCTTCGTTGACTTCAAGATCAGTCACCTGGGTTACAGCTACATCACCGGTACGTTCAAAGACATCGACGGCAAGTTCAGCTTTGATGCTGCCAAGCCTGAAGCGAGCAAAATCGAATTCAACGTGCGCACCGCCAGCGTATTTACCAACCACGCCGAACGCGATAAGCACATCGCCAGCAAAGACTTCCTGGACGTGGGCAAATTCGCTGACGCCAAGTTCGTCTCCACCAGCGTCAAGTCCACTGGCAAGAACGCCGCGGGCAAAGACACGGCTGACGTGACCGGCGACCTGACTCTGCACGGCGTGACCAAGCCAATCGTGGTCAAGGCTGTGTTCCTGGGTGAAGGCAAGGATCCATGGGGCGGCTACCGTGCCGGCTTCGAAGGCACCACCAGCATCAAGCGTTCCGATTTCGGCAAGATGATGGATCTGGGCCCACAGTCCGACAACGTCGACCTGTACATCTCGTTTGAAGGTGTGAAAGCGAAGTAACTTTCGCCCGCTACACAAAAACGCCCCCGGTCGTAAGATCGGGGGCGTTTTTTATTGTCTGCATCTCACCACGGTTCCCACAGGAGAATGTAGGCGCAGCATAAAAAATGCCCCGTCTCTTTCGAGCCAGGGCATTTTTCATGGCAGCGTTAACTCAGCGGTTGCGGGTCAGCAACGCTGGTTTTTCGCCACGCGGGCGGCTTGGCAGTTGATCGAGTTGCTCAGGCGTCGGGAAGCGGTCGGCTTTCGATTCCTTGTGCATGATCTTCGGGCCATTGCTGCGCGGGTTCTGCACAGCCGGTTCGGTGCGTGGCTGATCGTCACGGGCCGGACGGCGGTTGCGAGAGGAGGACGACGAGGATTCGTCACGACGACCCTGGCCATCACGCGGAGCGCCGTTGCGCGGGCCGTTGCGTTTGCCCGGCGGAGTACCGGTGCTCGAACCGTTGCTGTTGCGCGGGCCGTTCTGACGACCTTGCGACTGACCGCCGCGTGGTGCGCCCGAACCTGCGCCCTGAGCCGGCGCGCCTGGACGACGGCCACGGCCGCCGGCAGGGGCTGGCTTGGGTACGTAATCAACGCGGTTACCGAAGTTATCGATATCGTCGTCAAGAAATTCGTCCGGTGCACGGTCAGCGGCCGCGCGTGGTGGCTGGCTTGGACGTTGTTCGCGGGACGCACTGCCTTCGCGTGGTTTCTGCTGACGGGCAGGGCGCTCGCCACGTTCGCCGGCGGGCTTGTCTTTGCCCTTGTCTTTGCCTTTGTCTTTACGACCGCCGCCGCCACCGCCGCCATTCGGGCCGTCACCGCGTGGGCCGCGAGGGTTGCGTGGATTGCGCACGTCCGGACGTTCACGTACTTCAGGCTTCTCGGCCTCGATGGTGCTGGAATCGAAGCCCATCAGGTCGCCATCGGCGATTTTCTGCTTGGTCATGCGTTCGATGCTTTTGAGCAGCTTTTCTTCGTCCGGAGCAACCAGCGAGATCGCCTCGCCCGAACGGCCGGCACGGCCAGTACGGCCAATACGGTGAACGTAATCTTCATCAACGTTCGGCAGTTCGAAGTTGACGACGTGTGGCAACTGGTCGATGTCCAGACCGCGAGCGGCGATGTCGGTGGCCACCAGGATGCGTACTTCGCCAGCCTTGAAGTCGGCCAGGGCTTTGGTGCGGGCGTTCTGGCTCTTGTTACCGTGGATCGCCACAGCCGGCAGGCCATGCTTGTCCAGGTATTCTGCCAAACGGTTGGCGCCGTGCTTGGTGCGGGTGAACACCAGCACCTGTTCCCAGGCGCCTGCGGTGATCAGGTGCGCCAACAACGCACGCTTGTGACTGGCCGGCAGGCGGAACACGCGTTGCTCGATGCGCTCGACCGTGGTGTTCGGCGGTGTCACTTCGATGCGTTCCGGGTTGTGCAGCAGCTTGCCGGCAAGGTCGGTGATGTCTTTGGAGAACGTCGCCGAGAACAGCAGGTTCTGGCGCTTGGCCGGCAGACGCGCGAGGACTTTCTTCACGTCGTGGACAAAGCCCATGTCGAGCATGCGGTCGGCTTCGTCGAGGACGAGGATTTCAACGTGGGACAGATCGACGCTGCCTTGGCCGGCGAGATCGAGCAGGCGACCCGGGCAGGCGACGAGGACGTCGACACCACGGGACATGGCTTGAACCTGCGGGTTCATGCCGACGCCGCCGAAGATGCAGGCGCTGACGAATTTCAGGTCACGGGCGTAGATCTTGAAGCTCTCGTGAACCTGGGCCGCGAGTTCGCGGGTCGGGGTCAGAACCAATACACGTGGCTGGCGCGGGCCGTGACGCTGGGATTTGTCCGGGTGGCCGTTGGGGAACAGGCGCTCCAGGATCGGCAGGGCGAAGCCGCCGGTTTTACCAGTACCTGTCTGTGCCGCAACCATCAGGTCGCGACCTTGCAACACGGCGGGAATGGCCCGCTGTTGCACCGGAGTAGGCTCGGTATAGCCCGCATCGTTGATGGCGCGGACTAAAGCCTCGGAGAGACCGAGGGAAGCAAAGGACATGAGTAATCCTGTTTTAGTTAGGGCTTGGCCCAATGGGAGTCTTGCCTGGCGCGAATGACGTTTAAGAGGACGCAATCCCGTCCGGTCCTGCTGCGGTTCCGAAGGCACGTCTGGAGCGCTCGCGCGGGCTGGAAAGCTGCGCTGTAGCGGGTCGAGAGGCCTGTTACGGTTCCGGGCGTCCGGGCGTGAGCCTGGCGGGAACGCCGGAGTATAACAGAGCAATCACTGCGCGCTGCTTTCCTGCTGCTCAACGGTTTTGCGGCTGGCCGAAGCAGAGCCCAACGGCGGCTCCTCGACAGGTGCCGCGCCATAGCGTGCGCTGAGTACGGCATAGGCCGGTTCTCGCTTGAACCGTTTGAGTTCTGCGCCGAAACGCTGCACCAGCAAATCCATCCCGGCATTGCGCCGAACCGCCAGAAACTGGCTCTGGCGGCTAATAACGGCAGGATTTTCACTGATCTGATCGCGCAGATTCAGCTCATCGAGCAAATGCTGGCCGACGCGGCGATCAGTGATCAACAAGTCGATACGACCGCGTACCAGCTTGCCGAAGTTGGCTTCGTGGGTGGGGGCCGGCTCACGGGTAAACAATGTTGATTCGCTGAAGTCGGGACTGTAGAGGTAGCCCGGCGAGGTGCCAATGGTCAGGCCCTTGAGTTGTTCGAGTTGGCTGAAAGGGTGCGGCCGGTCGTTGGCATAGAACATCACGAACTCGACGTCCGACAGCGGTTCGCTGGGATAGAGCAGGGTGGCGTCGCGCTCGTCGCTGTGAAAGATGTCCAGTGCGCCGTCGGCCTGGCCGGTTTCCAGCATCGACAGGCAACGCTTCCAGGGCAGGAATTGCCATTCGACTTCAATGCCCAGGCGCTTGAACACGATGGCCGTGGTTTCGAAGTCCAGCCCGAGTTTCTTGCCGTTCTCCTCGTACACGTACGGCGCCCATGGCTCGGTGACAATACGCAACTTCTCGCCTCGAGCGGCGAAGCTCAGGCAAGCAAAAACCAGCACTGCGAATAACTGCGTGATCAAAGGCATGGCCTGAGATTACGACGAGAAACACGAAAGAGCCAGAAAGTGCCTGCACAAGCTCTGTTTCGGGCCTTTAAAAGCAAAAGATCGCAGCCTTCGACAGCTTTTGAGAGCTGTCGAAGGCTGCGATCTCTTGATCTTGCTTTGCGGCTTTAGCGTGAAGCTTGCAACTGCTTCAACGCGGCAACTTCAGGTTATTCCAGATCGCCAGGCTAGGTTCGGCCTGGTTCATGGAATAGAAGTGCAGCCCCGGTGCGCCGCCCTGCAACAGGCGTTCGCACATCTCGCTGACGACGTGTTCGCCGAAGCGCTGAATGCTCTGGCTGTCATCGCCGTAGGCTTCCAGTTGCTTGCGGATCCAGCGCGGAATTTCCGCACCGCAGGCATCGGAGAAGCGCGCCAGTTTGCTGTAGTTGGTGATCGGCATGATCCCTGGAACCACCGGAATATCCACGCCCAGCGCCTGCAAACGGTCGACGAAGTAGAAGTAGCTGTCGGCGTTGAAGAAGTACTGGGTGATCGCGCTGTCGGCACCGGCGCGGGCCTTGCGCACGAAGTTGGCGAGATCGTCTTCGTAGTTGCGCGCTTGCGGATGCATCTCCGGGTAAGCAGCCACTTCGATGTGGAAATGATCACCGGTTTCTTCACGAATGAATTCAACCAGCTCATTGGCGTGACGCAGCTCACCGCTGGTCATGCCCATGCCGGACGGCAGGTCACCACGCAGGGCAACGATGCGCTTGATGCCGGCAACCTTGTACTCGTTCAGCAGGCCGCGCAGGTCGTCCTTGCTGTCGCCGACGCACGACAGGTGCGGTGCGGCCGGTACTTTGACTTCGCTTTCCAGTTGCAGAACGGTGTTGAGGGTGCGATCACGGGTCGAACCACCAGCGCCATAG
The DNA here is from genome assembly GCF_963970575.1 of Pseudomonas sp. EA_65y_Pfl2_P74. Classification (NCBI taxonomy): domain Bacteria; kingdom Pseudomonadati; phylum Pseudomonadota; class Gammaproteobacteria; order Pseudomonadales; family Pseudomonadaceae; genus Pseudomonas; species Pseudomonas sp. EA_65y_Pfl2_P74. The sequence goes on along the minus strand of NZ_CAXAOQ010000005.1, from coordinate 206,506 downwards.
GTGCAGGAGAAGAAATCGGGATTGTACGTTGCCAACTGACGGGCAACGTTGAGCAGCTTTTCATGCCCAGCATCGGTCTTGGTCGGGAAGAACTCGAAGCTGTAGCGACGGTCTTGGGACATGGGAAATACCCTTGGAAACACGAAGCCTGTGAGGCTTGCGCCGCCCATGTGGGAGCAGGTTTGCTCGCCAAAGCAGTGGGTCAGGCAACATCTGTGTTGAATGATGTACCGCTTTGGCGAGCAAGCCCGCTCCCACAGGGAGAGCAGGCCGCCGCGTCAATCAGTAGCGGTAAGCGTGCGGCTTGAACGGGCCTTCGACGGTGACGCCGATGTAGTCAGCCTGTTGCTTGGTCAGTTGAGTGACCACGCCACCGAAGCCGCGAACCATTTCCAGGGCCACTTCTTCGTCGAGTTTCTTCGGCAGGACTTCAACGGTCAGGCGCTCGGCTTTCTGGGCTGGCGACAGGTCGGCGTACTTCTGGCCGAACAGGAAGATCTGTGCCAGAACCTGGTTGGCGAACGAACCGTCCATGATGCGGCTCGGGTGACCGGTGGCGTTGCCCAGGTTCACCAGACGACCTTCGGCCAGCAGGATCAGGTAGTCGTCGTTCTGTGCGTCGAAAGCGCCCGAACCGGTACGGTGGATCTTGTGTACCTGTGGCTTCACTTCTTCCCATGCCCAGTTCTTGCGCATGAAAGCAGTGTCGATTTCGTTGTCGAAGTGACCGATGTTGCAGACAACAGCGCGCTTCTTCAGAGCTTTGAGCATGTTGGCGTCGCAAACGTTGACGTTACCGGTGGTGGTCACGATCAGGTCGATCTTGCCCAGCAGCGCTTTGTCGATGCTGGCTTCGGTGCCGTCGTTGATGCCGTCGATGAACGGCGAAACCAGCTCGAAACCGTCCATGCAGGCTTGCATGGCGCAGATCGGGTCAACTTCGGAGACCTTGACGATCATGCCTTCCTGACGCAGGGACTGGGCCGAGCCCTTGCCCACGTCACCGTAACCGATGACCAGCGCTTGCTTGCCGGACAGCAGGTGGTCGGTACCGCGCTTGATCGCGTCGTTCAGGCTGTGACGGCAGCCGTACTTGTTGTCGTTCTTGGACTTGGTCACCGAGTCGTTGACGTTGATGGCCGGGATTTTCAGCTCGCCCTTGGCCAGCATGTCCAGCAGACGGTGTACGCCGGTGGTGGTTTCTTCGGTCACGCCGTGAACGCGATCCAGAACCTGCGGGTACTTGTCGTGCAGCAGTTGAGTCAGGTCGCCGCCGTCGTCGAGGATCATGTTGGCGTCCCATGGCTGGCCATCCTTCAGGATGGTCTGCTCCAGGCACCACTCGTACTCTTCTTCAGTTTCGCCTTTCCAGGCGAAAACCGGGATGCCGGCCGCAGCGATAGCGGCAGCGGCCTGATCCTGAGTCGAGAAGATGTTGCACGACGACCAGCGTACTTCGGCACCCAGGGCAACCAGGGTTTCGATCAGCACGGCAGTCTGAATGGTCATGTGGATGCAGCCGAGGATCTTGGCGCCTTTCAACGGCTGTTCGCCGGAGTATTTGCGACGCAGCCCCATCAGGGCTGGCATTTCCGATTCGGCGATGATGGTTTCGCGACGGCCCCAGGCAGCCAGGGACATGTCGGCCACTTTGTAATCGTTAAAATCTGCAGGCGTGATAACAGCGCTCATGAAGAGCCTCCATTCGTAATGTATGCGAATGGGCGCCGTTGTGCGTTTAGTGTCTGGCCTGAGCCAGTCAACGCCCCATCCGAGCCTGACAGGTTGAACCTGCTGCAGCGCCCCTCGGACAGGTGGCGGGAAAACGGTAGCAAGTGAACGTTACCGTTTTGAAACGGGGGCGATTATAGCTGTCTAGACTGATCTTCCAAAGGCTTTCTGTCGGCCAAATGAAGATCGCCAATGGCGACCATAGTCGAAGGCTCATGGAGCATGACCGATCAGTCTGCCAAGATGGCGCCCATCTTTCGGCAAATGCTCAGGAGTGAACATGAATTTCCACACCCGCAAATGGGTAAAACCCGAAGACCTCAACCCCAACGGCACGCTGTTCGGCGGCAGCCTGTTGCGCTGGATCGACGAAGAAGCGGCGATTTACGCCATCGTCCAGTTGGGCAATCAGCGCGTGGTGACCAAGTACATCTCCGAAATCAACTTTGTCAGCGCCTCGCGTCAGGGCGACATCATTGAGCTGGGCATCACCGCCACCGAGTTCGGCCGCACCTCGATCACGCTCACGTGCGAAGTGCGCAACAAGATCAGCCGCAAGAGCATTCTCACCGTCGAGAAAATGGTCTTTGTGAACCTGGGGGAAGACGGCTTGCCGGCCCCGCATGGGCGGACCGAGATCAAGTACGTCAAAGACCAGTTCAAGGACGATGAACGGGTCACTCCGTAACATCGGCAGCGAGCAAGTCACGCTCCCGCAGTTTCAGCGCAGCCCCTGTGGGAGCGGGCTTGCCCGCGAGGGCGGTGTGGCAGGCGGCGAAGATTTTCCCGCCTACTGAACAGCCATGAGCGCCGGAGGTCGTAGCTAAAAGCCCCCACCGGTTCCGACGCTATGACAACCCCTACAGACGGCAAGACCCCTGACCTCTCGGCCAAAGAGCAAGACGATGTCAAGGAAAGCCAACCGCCCCGTGCGGCGGTGCTGCACGAAATCATTCGCTCCCAAGGTGATCATGAACTGGAGCGCAGCATCGCTGCGTTGTGGTGGTCGGCGCTGGCCGCCGGGCTGACCATGGGGTTGTCGCTCATGGCCATGGGCTTGCTCAACTCTCGCCTGCCCGACGGTGAAGCGTTCAAGGTGATTGCCAGCTTCGGCTACTGCGCCGGCTTCCTCGCGGTCATTCTCGCCCGCCAGCAACTGTTCACCGAAAACACCCTGACTGCCGTGTTGCCGGTGATGAGCAAACCCTCCCTGGCCAACTTTGCTCGTCTGATCCGCCTGTGGACAGTGGTGTTGGTCGGCAACTTGTGCGGCACCATTCTGGTGGCTTACGGAATGCTGGAACTGCCGATTTTCGATAACAACACGGACCTGGCCTTTCTCGAAATCGGTCGCAAGGTCATGGAAAACCAGCCAAGCCAGATGTTTGCCAAAGGCATCGTATCCGGCTGGATGATCGCCACCATGGTCTGGATGATTCCGTCCATGGAGAGCGCGAAGATCTGGATCATCATCCTCATCACTTACCTCATGGCGCTCGGCGATTTCACCCATATCGTGGTGGGTTCGGCAGAAGTGTCGTATCTGGTGTTTGCCGGCGAGTTGCCGTGGAGTGATTTCTGGATGGTGTTCGCAGGGCCGACGCTGGCCGGGAACATCATTGGCGGTAGCTTCATCTTCGCGCTGATCAGTCATGCGCAAATCCGTAGCGAAAGCCGGCCAGTGAAATCCGCCGCCCCTGACGACGCTTATGGCAAATCGAAGAAGGATTGAGTGCGGTCAGGCTAGGCGGTTGAAAGTGCCTTGCACAAAGCGCTCATCATGTTCGGCCGGTCAGTCTGAACATAGCTGATCAGCGCGATCTCTCGGTCATACCGATCATTGCCAACCCGGCTCACGGCACATTTATGGCCCCATTGTTCAAAGCCCGACCAATAAGGCACGAGGCTCACGCCAAGACCTCCAGTCACGAGCATGGCGATGGTCTCCAATGCATCCAGATCTACCAACGGCGTCGGTATCAATCCATGGTCCGCCAAATAATGTTCGGCATGCCGCCCACCCCACGAATCAGGATCGTAGCGGATGTACGGTTGGGTCATCAGTTGGGTCGGGATGCTATCGGCGCACTCTTGCTTCGACAGAAACACCAGAGGTTCCTTGCGTAGCGATACCGCCTGCAGGGCTTTAGGCAACTCAAACGGCGGAACGACGAGGATCGCAGCGTCCACTTCTCCCGAAAGAAGCGCTTGATACAACGACCGCGATGTTCCGGGCACGATGACCGGCGTGAGCCCCGGCGCCAACTCGGTCAGTGCTCGCAATGCCCCGGGTAGCAGCCCCGTGAGAACAGTAGAAACAGCGCCTATTCTCAACTGCCCGGTAAGCCCCCGCACGTCAGCATCTGCGGCCAGTAATTCGATTTCGCGAACGATGCGTTTAGCTCTGGGCAATAAACCAAGGCAGGCTTGACTCGGCTTGGCTGCGTGCCCGACGCGAGATAGCAGCTCAAAACCGAGTTGCCGTTCGAGCACGAGCACTCGCTGGCTGATCGCCGCTGCCGTCAACCCTTCGATGCGTGCGGCATGTGCTATGGAGCCTGATTCCACGACGGCGATGAGGCTCTTCAAGTAACGCGTATCCATAAGAAATACTTTCGATATCGAAAAAATTACATGCTATCTCTTTTGATATAAATCGCACAGTCTTCAAGTCGCCAGTTATTTCCGTCTTCCGGCGACCTTCAGGAGCTACCTATGCAGTCTATTTTTCATGTTGCTATTCACGTCAGCGATCTGGAACTTTCCCGCCAGTTCTATGGTGAGTTGCTGGGATGTGAGGAAGGTCGTAGCACCGATACCTGGGTCGATTTCAATTTTTTCGGGCATCAATTGTCGTTGCATTTGGGAGAGCCCTTTAGGGTAACTAACACAGGGAAAGTAGGTGAGCACGACGTACCGATGCCCCATCTTGGCGTGATACTCGAGATGTCGGACTGGATTGTTTTAAAAGACCGTTTGATCAAAGGCCGAGTGAATTTTGTTCTGCCCCCCAGCATTCGTTTTCCAGGAGAGCCTGGTGAGCAAGCAACCATGTTTTTTCTGGATCCCGCCGCAAATCCTATCGAGATAAAAGGCTTCACTGACTTGCAGTCAGTTTTTGCCGCTTGAAGTTTCCATGTAGTGCACTCCCATCAAGTGCTTTTCGAAGGGAAGCCCAAGGAGCGATATGCAAACTTTTAATAACGCAGACGCCACTGCCATTTCGCACATGGTGCGTTCTGGTGTCGTGAGCGCAGAAACGGTCGCCGAGCACTTTCTTGAATGTGTCGAATCGCAAGAGCGAAGCATAAATGCGTTTGTGTCCTTCGACCCGGACAAGGTGCGCAGTCAAGCTTGCCAATTAAAAAACAGCGATGCGAAAGGCCTCCTGGCGGGTGTGCCCGTGGGGGTCAAAGACATCTTTGACACCCTGGATCATCCCACCCGTTTTTACTCCCCCATCTATGAGGACAACCGGCCTTCGCGTGACGCTCATGTCGTCGCGCTTCTGCGCCAGGCCGGAGCCGTCATCATGGGCAAGACCCATACCACCGAATTCGCTTACATGCATACCGGTCCAACCCGCAACCCACATGATCTTGACAGAACTCCAGGAAGTTCAAGTGCCGGTTCGGCAGCGGGAATGGCGGCAGGCTTTTTTCCAATCGCATTGGGCTCACAGACAGCCGGATCATTGATCAAGCCAGCATCCTATTGCGCACTGTATGCGTTCAAACCTTCGTATGGGTTGATTTCTCTAGAGGGGGTCAAACCCTTGGCGCCGAGCTTCGATACGGTGGGTTGGTATGGCCGCTCCGTGCGTGATCTGGAACTGATGGCTCAAGTCTTGATCCCCGGTTTGGCCAAGGGTGTTAATGATCGTCGTTTATGTAAGTTCGGCTTCTGTCGTACCGCCCGTTGGGATCAGGTCGACGAGGATGTGGCGCAATCACTGGACGCTGCTGTTGAAGAACTGAGATCGGCGGGACATCAAGTGAGCGAGGTGTTGCTGCCTGAGGAGTTTGCTGCGGTATTTGATGACCATCTGCTGATAAACGATTGCGAGGGCGCTCGTTCATTGGCCAAAGAACTGCAAGCGCATCCTGACAAACTAAGTGAAGAATTATTGGCCATGATCGAGCGCGCCAGTCTGACGACGTGGGAGCAAGAGTCAGCGGCAAAGAAGCGTTTGGCAACGTTGGCCACGGTGTTGGAACCGATATTCGAGCCTTTCGATGCCGTCCTGGGGGCAAGTTGTGGCATCGTCGCTCCGATGGGCCTGGGCGCTACCGGACCTTCCGATTTCAGCAAATTCTGGATGGCGTTTGGCTTGCCTCAAATTAACCTCCCTCTGGTTCGCGATATCGGGGCGTTACCCGCAGGGCTTCAAATGATTGGAAGTTTTAGAGGCGACAGCATTCTGTTACACGCTGCCGAGCAGGTTGATGCGGTGCTGAGAGCTGCTGGTTAATACGTGGGCGCTGTGGCATCTGCTCGGGATGCTGAGCAGGCCGTCGCAGAGCGAGTGCTCTGCGAAGGTGCCTGATTGAGCTGTCAGTGTGCTGAATCGGCAGCGCTGACGTTCTGTGCACGGGTCACCCCGCGAACGACGCGGCCAATGGTCAGGCCCTGAAGCAGGATCGATGACAGCACCACGATGTAGGTGATGCTCAGCAGCAGATCACGCTCTTGCCCCAGTGGCAGCGACAGCGCCAGGGCCACCGAGACCCCGCCGCGCAACCCGCCCCACGTCAGCACGCGGATGGTACCGCGTGGCACGGTGCGCCAGCGCCGCAACAGCAGGATCGCTGGGGCCACGGTGAGCAAGCGCGACAGCAGGATCGCCACCGCCAGCAAGCTCGCCGCTGCTACGTGCAACCAGTTGAACGGCAGCAACAACAGCTCCATGCCGATCAGCGCGAACAGCAGGGCGTTGAGCATGTCATCGAGCAACTCCCAGAAGCCGTCGAGGTATTTGCGCGTCATGTCGTTCATCGCCAGGTTGCGGCCCAGGTTGCCGATGATCAGTCCGGCAACCACCATCGCAATCGGTGCCGAAACATGCAACTCACTGGCCATCGCCGAGCCGCCGATCACCAGTGCCAAGGTCAGCATCACTTCGATCTGGTGCTGCTCGATGCTCTTGATCATCAGATAGACCAGATAACCGATCAGCCCACCGAACAGCACGCCGCCGATGGCTTCGTGAGCGAACAGCATGGCCGTGGCGCTGACGGTCGGGGTTTCGCCGAGTTGGGCAATGCCCAGCAGCACGGTAAACACCACGACGGCGGTACCGTCGTTGAACAGCGACTCGCCGACGATGGTGGTTTTCAGTGGTTTTGAGGCATTGGCGGTACGCAATACACCGAGCACCGCGATCGGGTCGGTGGGCGAAATCAGCGCACCGAACAACAGGCAGTAGAGGAAACTCACGTGCCAGCCGAACAGCGCGAAAATATAGTAGGCAAGGCTGCCGATCAGCGTGGTAGCGATCAAGACACCAACGGTTGCCAACAGGCCGATAGGCCAGCGATAGCTGCGCAGGTCATTCAGATTGACGTGCAAGGCGCCGGCGAACAGCAGGAACGACAGCATCCAGTTCATCAGCAAATCGCCGAAGTCGATCTGGCCGATCAGTTGCTGCACACGCTCTTCGAGGCCGGGATAGCCGAGCACGCTGAGACCCTGTAGCAGCAAGGAAAACATCAGTGCGGTCACCATCACGCCGATGGTCGGCGGCAGGCCGATGAAGCGGAAGTTGACGAAGGTGAGCAGGGTGGTGAGGCAGATGAAAGCGGCTACGAGCTCGAGCATCCGGGGTCCTTGGGATGAGGTGTGGAAAGACAGCGCACCGATTCTTCAGTGCAAGGGTTGGATGGGCTGAATCAGGCTGGGGACACAGTGAGGTGTGATCCGATGAAGAGACCTTCACCCCGGCCCTCTCCCGGAGGGAAAGGAGCCGGTGCTGTTTATCAGTGTGCAATGGAGTGCGGCGTGATCGCTTGCGGTATAAGCAGTTGCTGATATATCACGCATCCATAACCTGACTGACGGGTGCAGGGTCAACCACAAAAAAGGAGTGGGGTGTGCTGGCGACGGCTCTGGTGTTGATAGCGGCGCTGCTGCATGCGGCGTGGAATACCCTGATCAAATTCAGCGCCGAGCGGCTGCTGGTGGTGGCGTGCATGGACAGCGTGGCGCTGTTGTTTGTCGCTGTCGCGTTGCCCTTTGTGAGCTTGCCTCCCGCAGACATCTGGCCGTGGATTCTGGCTTCGGCAGCTTTTGAACTGCTGTATCGCTATCTGCTGATTCAGGCGTATCGGGTCGGCGACCTCGGGCTGGTCTATCCGCTGATGCGTGGTTTGTCGCCGCTGGTGGTGCTGGCGCTGACGCTGATCTTTGCCGGTGAGGAACTCAGCACTCAGCAGATATTCGGCATCATGCTGATTCCGTTCGGGATGGCATGCCTGCTGTGGCAGGGCGGCGGCGGTAAACATTTACCGTGGTCGATGCTGCCCGTGGTGGCGCTTATCGGCCTGTGCATTGGTTGCTACACCTACATCGATGGTCAAGCGTTGCGGCGCTGGTCGCATCCGCTGGATTACCTGGTCTGGGTCACGCTGCTCAGCGCCTGGCCATTTCCCTTGCTGGCGTGGGCCTCCAAGCGCTCGGCGTTCATACAGTTCTGGCGTGAGCAATGGAAGTTGGGGCTGGCGGTCGGGTTCTGCGTGTTGTTCAGCTACGCTCTGGTGCTGTGGGCGATGCAATTGGGCTCGATTGCCGAGGCAGCGGCGTTGCGCGAGATCAGCGTGATCCTGGTGGTGCTGTTCGGCATGCGTTATCTGAAAGAACCTTTCGGTCGGCCGCGGCTCTTAGCCTGTGGGCTGGTGCTGATCGGCATGCTGGTCATGAAGTTCTGACCGCCCGCAAACCCTATCACTCGAAAAAGGATGGCGTTATGACGGTGGCTTTATGGTGTGTGTTGATTGCGATCTTTTTGCCGTATGTGTGCACGATTGTGGCCAAGGTCTCGGGCGGTTTCAGGCTGAGCGACAATCATGATCCCCGGGATTTTCTCGACAGCGTCGGTGGCGTAGCCCGGCGGGCGCATGCGGCGCAGATGAACAGCTTTGAGGTGATGCCGGCGTTTGCGGCGGCGGTGATCGTTGCGCATCTGGTGGGCACGGCGCAGTTGGTGACGGTCAATGTGCTGGCGGTGCTGTTTATCACCAGTCGCCTGCTTTACATCATCTGCTATCTGGCGGACTGGGCGATTTTGCGGTCGCTGGTGTGGTTTGTCGGGATGGGATTGATTGCTTCGTTCTTCTTTGTGTCGATCTGATTCTGGGGTGTGGCTACTGGCTCTTCGCGAGCAGGCCCGCACCCACGGGGATGTATTCCAACTGTGGGAGCGGGCTTGCTCGCGAAAGCGCGAGTAACCTAAGGTTTGTTTTTGGCTGTGTCTGCCACCTGCGGCACTTGTGGCAACGCGACACCTTTGGGCCAGAGCATCCAGATCTGCCCCTGCTGCTTCATGTCCCCGGCCAGTTGCCCGGCTGCATCGCCAGTGCCCCAGAACAGATCTGCACGAACTTCGCCGGCAATCGCGCCGCCGGTATCCTGCGCCGCCACTGGCCGCACCAAAGCCGTGCCGTCCGGACGGGTGGTCGACAGCCACAACAGGCTGCCCAACGGAATGACCTTGCGATCTACCGCCGCGCTATAACCGGCCGTCAGTGGCACGTTCAACGACCCGCGCGGGCCTTCATTGCTGTCCGGGTTGCGCGTGAAGAACACGTAGCTCGGGTTGCTGGCCAGCAGTTCCGGGATGCGCGAAGGGTTGGCCTTGGCCCAGTTGCTGATCGCACCCATGGTGACGTCTTCTTTCTTCAACTCGCCTTGCTCGACCAGCCAGCGGCCGATTGGTCGGTACGGGTGACCGTTCTGGTCGGCGTAGGCGATACGCAGTTGTTTGCCGTCCGCCGTCTGTATCCGCCCGGAACCCTGGATCTGCAGGAATTGCAGATTCATCGGGTCGGTGAGGTAAGCCACCACGGGTGCTTTCACGCCTTTGGATTCGATGGTTGCGGCATCGTCATACGGCTTGAGCACCCGGCCTTCGAGGCGACCGCGCAGACGCTTGCCCTTGAGCTCAGGATAAATGCTGTCGAGGGAGACGATGATCATGTCCTCCGGTACGCCGTACACCGGCACATTGGCCGTTTCGGTTGGCGTCAGGCTGCCGGGGTAGACCGGTTCGTAGTAACCGGTGATCAAGCCGTTGGGGTTGTCGTTCTCGGCGCGCAAGCCGAACACGTCGAGGTTCTGCTTGAGGAACGCGCGGATCTCCTTGGCGCTCTGCGAAACATTGGTCGCCGCTGCGCAGGTGGCGCCCCAGACCGGATCTGCCTTGAGTCGGGTGCAAGCGCTGCGCCACGAACCGAAACCGGCCACCAGATCGCTGTCGGACACGGCCGGCAATGCTTCCCACGTTGCGCTGGAGTAAGTGGCCAAGGCGTGGGTTTTCGGTTTGGCGTCGTCGCCGCCGGTACAACCAGCCAGCATTGCCAGCAGCGCAAGCGTTGCGATCAGCGGGTGACGCCAGGCTTTTAAACGGCTGTTCATGGAGTGATTCCTGTGCTGGCTGCCCGAGAGCTCCATGCGCTCAAGCAATCCGTATTTTTAATAGGGCTATTGGTGTTTGTCGGTGAGGCGAGGATACTGGCCGCCGAATTCCGTGACCTGAAGCCACCATGACTCTTAAAAGAATTTCTGTTGTATTGCTGGCCTGTCTGACCTTGTCCGCCTGCGGCGGTGTCGATCCGAATTCCCCGCTGGGTCAACGCAAAGCGATCTTCAAACAAATGCTCAAGACCAGTGAAAACCTGGGCGGCATGTTGCGTGGGCGCGTTCCGTTCGACGGACCGAAGTTCGCCGAAGGTGCCGTCAAGCTCGATGCGTTGTCCCATGAGCCCTGGAAGCATTTCCCGCAAGTTCGCGAAGAAGATCACACCAGCGCCAAGGACGATGTCTGGCAGAACCAGGCCCGTTTTCAGGAAATGGCCCGTACCCTTGAAGCGGCGACCGGTGAGCTGGTGATCGCCAGCCAGGTTCAGCCCTACAAGGCCAGTAACCTGGGGCCTGCGGTACAGAAAGTTGAAGATGCCTGCAGCGCTTGCCATAAAAAGTTTCGGGATCATTGATCTTTGTAGCCTGACGTCATCGCGGGCATGCTCGCGATGACGTCAGGCAGCTTGCCGGCTTCTTATTTATCGATTTCGTCCAGCGCTTCCTGCAATGCCTTGCGCGCCTCGGCCAGTTTGTCTTTGCGTTTGTTGATCTTCTCGGGATCGCCTTTCTTCATGGCTTTGTCCAGATCCGCCTGGCGCTTGCTGACGTCGTGTTTGGCATCGAGCACCTTGTTTTCGCGCTCTTTCTTCAGGCCGGCGTCGGTGCAATGTTCGGTGACTTCGCGCAGCGCCGTTTCCAGCCCTGTCTGCTGATCGGCATTGCCGCGCGACTTGGCCTGCTCGATCTGGTTCATGATGCCTTGCTTCTTGGCTGCGCAGCCGGTCAGGCCTGGAGCGTCTTCAGCGGCCATCACGGGGGCGGCCATCACACCGCAGAGGGTGAGCAGGGCGAGCGGTGCAAGAAATTTCATAAGAGCTCCATGTGCAAGGGCAATCGGGTCGGTTGGGCACTGCGCTGTTGGAGCGCCTCGGTGGCCGTTGGGTTCCCGGCGCGCCGGGTTTGCATGTTCAGAAACCGTCGATTCCGGCGGCGTGTAAGGTTTCGCTCAGTGCCTGCACCTGCGGTTCGCGGAAGAATGCGCTCAACTGCGCTGCGCGATCGGGGCCGATGCCGGGCTCTGCCTGCCATTGTGCGGTGTCGCGTTGTGCCAGCGCCTGCCATGAGTCGGCCAGTTGTGCCTGGCCGGTGGGCGGTAAGCCCAGCGCTTTGAGCCATCGTGCAAACGGTTGTTGCCGTGCACTGCGAAAACTGTCCATCAGGCGCACGCTGCTGCGTTCGCCAAAGCCGGCAATGTTAGCAAGCTCTGGCTCGTCGAGGGTCAACCAATCCAGCAGGTTGTTCAGACGGCCTGTTTCCAGAAGTTTCTCCCAGGTGCCTCGGCCGACCTGCGACATGGCCAGCCCCTGTTTGCCACTGAGCCACGTCAGGCGGGCGAGAAACTGGGTTTCGCAGCCCGCTGTCGGTTGCCAACAGCTGAGTGCGTGAAATTCGCTGGAGTCGGGGATGTAAATGTCTGCGCGTTCGGTCGTGCGCAGCACAACACGGTCGAGGCGCGGAATCGTCAGCCCGGCGAGACTGATTGCCACCTGATCGCCGGGGCGAATGTCCAGTTCCTGCCAGCGTTTCAGAGAGCTGGCGCTGACCCGTTTGATCTCCCGGTCGTCGAGCATGACGGGTGTCAGTTCGAGTACGGGGGTGATGCGCCCGGTGCGGCCGATGTTGAAGTTGACCTTGCGCACGTCGGCCAACGCCTGAGCGAACGGATACTTCCAGGCGATGGCCCAGTAGGGTGCACGCGCCTGCCAGCGCTCGGCGGACGGCTGCTGGCTTTGGCGCAGAACGACGCCATCGGTGGCAAACGGCAGGGGCGAGCGGTACCAGTGATCGCGCCACTTCTGCGCGTCTGCGAGGTGGGCGACGGGATGGCTGTATCGCTCGGTCGAGGCGAAACCCAATGTCGCCAGGGTGGATGTTCGTTCGGCCAGATCCAAAGGCCCTTGCGGCCAGTCCCAGACGAACAGTCCGATCCCGGCGGCTTGCTCCGAACTCAGGGCTTTGCGGCCCATCAGTCCGGCGACGATTGCGCGGGCGTTGACGCTGCCGGCGCGTGCTTGCACATGCTCGCTCAGTCGCCAATAGAGTTCGCCTTGCACGAGCAAATCCAGCGGTTGCTTGAGTTGTTGGGGAATGGCGCCGATCTTGCGCGCCGATGCGGTCCAGTCCTGCCCGCTGATGCCGTCTCCCCGACTGATCGCCTGGTGCAAACGTCCGCCGCGATACATCAGCGTCACTGCAACGCCATCGACCTTGGGCTGTACCCAGACATCCTTGCGATCCCGAAGCCAGGCCTCAACGGCTTCGGCTTTATGAAGTTTGTCCAGGCCGGTATGGGCGACGGGGTGCGCCACTGTGCCAGAGGCTGTGCGCAAAGGCGCGGCAGTCAATGGCAAGTTGAAGCACTGGCGCCAATCGCTTAGTCGCAAGCGTGATTGGTCGTAGAGTTCGTCGGCAATCAATGAGCGGCCTTGGCGGTGATAGGCGTCGTCCCATTGGTCGATCTGGTTTTGCAGGGTAGTGATTTCGCGTTGGGCTTGGGCCGGAGGCCAGTTCGGGCATTCGGCTTGGGCGTTGAAGCTGTGGAGCGTCAGCAGAAAAGTCATCAACAGGCGCAGTGTGGCAAACATCGTGAGCGTCCTTGCTCAAGGGGAGTGCTTGAAGGCTAGGCGAGGATTCCAGATTGGGTGTGTGGGGTGTTTTGCGGGGTGTTTCTGATCGGGAATTGATGTCGCCTGTTCGGGTGTCTTCGCGGGCAAGCCCGCTTGTGCAGGTGTATCGGTTGAATTCAGCCTCGCATTTGGGGCAAGAAAAAGCCCCGCACGGCGCGAACCGTGCGGGGCTTTTCATGCCGCCAGGGAATTACAGGCCGGCAGCAGAACGCAGGGTGTCGGCGCGGTCGGTTTTTTCCCAGGTGAAGGTGGTGAAGGTGTCTTCGCCAACCGTCTTGGTTTGCGGCGTGCGACCGAAGTGGCCGTACGCTGCGGTTTCCTGGTACATCGGGTGCAGCAGGTCCAGCATGGTGGTGATCGCGTATGGACGCAGGTCGAACACTTCACGCACCAGTTTGATGATCTTGTCATCGCTGATCTTGCCGGTGCCGAAGGTGTTCAGCGAGATCGACGTCGGCTGAGCCACACCAATGGCGTAGGACACCTGGATCTCGCAACGCTCGGCCAGGCCGGCAGCGACGATGTTCTTGGCAACATAACGGCCAGCGTAAGCCGCCGAACGGTCAACCTTCGAAGGATCTTTGCCGGAGAACGCGCCGCCGCCGTGACGGGCCATGCCGCCGTAGCTGTCGACGATGATCTTGCGACCGGTCAGGCCGCAGTCACCTACCGGGCCGCCAATGATGAACTGGCCGGTCGGGTTGATGTGGAACTGGGTGTCTTTGCTCAGCAGTTCGGCAGGCAGTACGTGCTTGACGATCAGCTCCATTACGCCTTCGCGCAGGTCTTTGTACGACACTTCAGGGTTGTGCTGGGTCGACAGGACAACCGCCTCGATACCGACAACCTTGCCGCCTTCGTAACGGCAAGTGACTTGCGACTTGGCGTCTGGACGCAGCCAAGGCAGCAGACCCGATTTACGGGCTTCGGCCTGACGCTGCACCAGTTGGTGCGAGAAGGTGATCGGCGCTGGCATCAAAACGTCGGTTTCGTTGCTGGCGTAGCCGAACATCAGGCCTTGGTCGCCGGCGCCCTGATCTTCAGGCTTGGCGCGGTCAACACCCTGGTTGATGTCCGGGGATTGCTTGCCGATGATGTTCATCACGCCACAAGTGGCGCCGTCGAAGCCGACTTCGGAACTGGTGTAGCCGATGTCGCAGATCACGTCACGAACGATCTGCTCCAGGTCGACCCAGGCGCTGGTGGTCACTTCACCGGCTACGATGGCCACGCCGGTCTTGACCAGGGTTTCCACCGCAACGCGTGCGTGTTTGTCCTGGGCAATAATGGCGTCCAGCACCGCATCGGAAATCTGGTCGGCGATTTTGTCCGGATGTCCTTCAGACACGGACTCGGAGGTGAAGAGGGAGTATTCGCTCATCTCGATGTTTTCCTGAATTTACCGATGGTGAGTGTCGCCAGCCGGTCGCTGAAAGTGGCGAACCTGGATCTGGAAACCATTACGTAAGCCTATATAGAGGCTTTCCCCGGGAACGAGTCCCGCAGCGGTGGCCCAACGGGCCAAATCATCCTGTTCAAACCCCAACCACAGATCACCGCAGGCCTCCCTGGCCCAACTCTGGTTGTGGCTACATAACTCTGTTACGAGCAAGCTACCGCCCGGTTGCAGCAGGTTGGCCATGTGCTTGAGCGCTTCGGCCGGCGCGGCGAAATGGTGCAAGACCATGTTCAGCACTACGCAATCGGCCTGAAGGCTGGAGCTGTTCAATGCATCGGCCAATTGCAGGCTGACGTTAGCCAGTTCTTCGCGAACGCATACCTGACGCGCCAGTTCGAGCATCGCCGGGCTGTTGTCCAGCGCGGTGACGGTGCTGAAGCGGCTGGCCAGTTCCGGCAGAAAAGCACCATCGCCGGGTCCGACTTCAATGGCCGTGGCAGCACCATTGAAGTTCAGTTTGTCGAGCAGGGCCAGCACGCTGTCGCGGTACTGCGGCAGGCCTGCAATCAAGTCTTGCTGGGCGCGGAATTTCTCCGCCACCCGGGCGAAAAAGTCCTGGCTGGCCGCCGCACGTTGTCCGTGAACCTGAGCGATGCGCGCCAAAACATCGGCGGGCAGGGTCAGATTGTCGACTTCTTCTAACAATGCCGCGTGCAGTTTGCCGCCGAGCAGTTCGGTGTGGGGCAGGGCGCGGCGATAAAAGATCGCGTTGCCTTCGCGGCGGGTCGCCACCAGATCGGCCTGGGCCAGCACTTTAAGGTGATGGCTCATGCCCGACTGACCGATACCGAAGATTTGCGCCAGTTCCAGTACACCGAACGAATCGTTGGCCAGCGCGCGCAATACATTCAGCCGCAGCGGATCGCCGCCGGCCTTGCACAGGGCTGCCAGCTCGTCGCAATCATCATGTCGAATGGAAGGCGCGTGTAAGTTCATAGGGCAGGCAGTCTATTGATGGGCACAAAGCACTGCAAGGGCAATATCAAAAAGTTTTGATATTGCACGATAGATGGCACTTCTCGTTGACGGGTTAACTCTACAAACCAGCAGCGGAAAGGTTTCACCCGCACAATCGGCCGCTAACCATGGGAAAAACGCCTCCGGATGACTATCTGTCATTGCCCCGAGGCGCTCCGGTGAGGGAAAATGCCCTCCTTTTTTCCGTTTCAATCTATTCACACCCAGGAGATCAGCGATGCCTAGCCGTCGTGAGCGTGCCAACGCCATTCGTGCCCTCAGCATGGATGCCGTGCAAAAAGCCAACAGCGGCCATCCCGGTGCCCCTATGGGTATGGCAGATATCGCCGAAGTACTTTGGCGCGACTACCTCAAGCACAACCCGAGCAATCCATCGTTCGCTGACCGTGACCGCTTCGTGCTGTCCAACGGCCACGGCTCGATGTTGATCTACTCGTTGCTGCACCTGACCGGTTACGACCTGTCGATCGACGACCTCAAGCAATTCCGTCAACTGCACAGCCGCACCCCGGGTCACCCGGAGTTCGGTTATACCCCGGGCGTTGAAACCACCACCGGCCCGCTGGGTCAGGGTCTGGCCAACGCGGTGGGTTTCGCGCTGGCAGAAAAAGTCCTGGCGGCGCAGTTCAACCGTCCGAGCCACAACATCGTTGACCACCACACCTACGTTTTCCTGGGTGATGGCTGCATGATGGAAGGCATTTCCCATGAAGTCGCTTCCCTGGCCGGTACTCTGGGTCTGGGCAAGCTGATCGCTTTCTACGATGACAACGGCATCTCCATCGACGGCGAAGTCGAAGGCTGGTTCACCGATGACACCCCGAAGCGTTTCGAAGCCTACAACTGGCAAGTGATCCGCAACGTTGACGGTCACGACCCGGAAGAGATCAAGACTGCCATCGACACCGCGCGCAAGAGCGCGCAGCCGACCCTGATCTGCTGCAAGACCACCATCGGCTTCGGCTCGCCAAACAAACAGGGCAAAGAAGACTGCCACGGCGCCCCACTGGGTGACGCGGAAATCGCTCTGACCCGCCAGGCACTGAACTGGAACCACGGCCCGTTCGAAATCCCGGCCGACATCTATGCCGAGTGGGATGCCAAAGAAGCTGGCCGCGCCGTTGAAGCCGAGTGGGATCAGCGTTTCGCTGCCTACTCCGCCGCGTTCCCGGCTGAAGCCAACGAGCTGATCCGTCGTCTGAGCGGTGAACTGCCGGCTGACTTCTCGGAGAAAGCCTCGGCCTATATCGCTGAAGTCGCTGCCAAAGGCGAAACCATCGCCAGCCGTAAAGCCAGTCAGAACACCCTGAACGCGTTCGGCCCGCTGCTGCCGGAACTGCTTGGCGGTTCGGCCGACCTGGCCGGTTCCAACCTGACCCTGTGGAAAGGTTGCAAAGGCGTCAGCGCTGAAGATGCCAGCGGCAACTACATGTACTACGGTGTGCGCGAATTCGGCATGACCGCCATCATGAACGGCGTCACCCTGCACGGCGGCCTGGTGCCTTACGGCGCGACCTTCCTGATGTTCATGGAATACGCTCGCAATGCCGTGCGCATGTCCGCTCTGATGAAGCAGCGCGTGATCCACGTCTACACCCACGACTCCATCGGTCTGGGCGAAGACGGCCCGACGCACCAGCCGATCGAGCAACTGACCAGCCTGCGTACCACGCCGAACCTCGACACCTGGCGTCCAGCCGATGCCGTTGAATCGGCTGTGGCCTGGAAAAACGCTCTGGAGCGCAAGGACGGCCCGTCGGCGCTGATTTTCTCGCGTCAGAACCTGCAGCACCAAACCCGTGATGCTGGCCAGATCGCCGATATCAGCCGCGGTGGCTACGTGCTGAAGGACTGCGCAGGCGAGCCGGAGCTGATTCTGATTGCGACCGGTTCGGAAGTCGGCCTGGCTGTTCAAGCCTTCGACAAACTGACCGGGCAGGGCCGCAAGGTGCGCGTGGTTTCCATGCCTTGCACCAGCGTGTTCGATGCTCAGGATGCTGGCTACAAGCAAGCCGTCCTGCCGTTGCAGGTTGGCGCGCGTATTGCGATCGAAGCGGCTCACGCCGACTTCTGGTTCAAGTACGTGGGGCTGGAAGGTCGCGTGATCGGCATGACCACTTACGGTGAGTCGGCGCCTGCGCCAGCACTGTTCGAAGAGTTCGGCTTCACCCTGGAAAACATCCTGGGTCAGGCTGAAGAACTGCTGGAAGACTGATCCAGAAGTCGCGTCGTCCGGACTGACACCTTCGCGAACAAGCCCGCTCCCACAGGAAAGTGCATTCCAATGTGGGAGCGGGCTTGCTCGCGAAAGCGGTGGTTCAGACGCCACTGCAATAACGGATTCAAACGGTAATCGAGAACCCCATGCCTCAACCGCGTCCTTACAAAGTTGCACTCAACGGCTACGGCCGGATTGGTCGTTGCGTCTTGCGTGCGTTGTTTGAGCGAGGCGAAAAAGCCGGGTTTGAAATTGTCGCAATCAACGATCTGGCTGACATGGCCAGCATTGAATACCTGACACGCTTTGACTCCACTCATGGCCGGTTTCCCGGCGAAGTGCGGGTTGAGGGCGATTGTCTGCATATTAATGGCGACTGCGTGAAGGTCCTGCGCAGTGCCACTCCCGAAGGCATCGATTGGGCGTCCCTGGGCGTCGATCTGGTGCTTGAATGCTCCGGCGCTTACAACACCCGTGAAGACGGCCAGCGTTTCCTCGACGCCGGCGCGCCACGCGTGTTGTTCTCGCAGCCAATGGCCAGCGAGGCGGATGTCGACGCCACCATCGTCTACGGCGTCAATCAGGATTGCCTGACCGGCGACGAACTGCTGGTGTCCAATGCCTCCTGCACCACCAACTGCGGCGTGCCGCTGTTGCGTCTGCTGGACAAGGCCATTGGTCTGGATTACGTGTCGATCACCACCATTCACTCGGCGATGAACGATCAGCCAGTGATCGACGCCTATCACCACGAAGACCTGCGCCGCACCCGTTCGGCGTTCCAGTCGGTGATCCCGGTGTCCACCGGTCTGGCGCGCGGTATCGAGCGTCTGCTGCCGGAACTTGCCGGGCGAATTCAGGCCAAAGCCGTACGCGTGCCGACGGTCAACGTCTCCTGCCTCGACATCACGATGCAGACCACCACCGCGACCGACGCCAATGAAGTCAACCGGATCTTGCGTGAAGCCGCCACCAGCGGCCCGCTCAAAGGCCTGTTGGCTTACACCGAGCTTCCCCACGCAAGCTGTGATTTCAATCATGACCCACATTCGGCCATCGTCGATGCCAGCCAGACCCGTGTCTCAGGCCCAAAGCTTGTGAACATCCTGGCCTGGTTCGATAACGAATGGGGTTTTGCCAACCGAATGCTGGACGTTGCAGAACACTATCTGCAAACAGCAACTTCAAAAAAACCGTAGGAAGTGCGACCCATGACCGTGTTGAAGATGTCCGACCTCGATCTGCAAGGTAAGCGCGTATTGATCCGCGAAGACCTCAACGTCCCAGTCAAGGACGGTGTCGTCACCAGCGACGCGCGTATCCTGGCTTCGCTGCCGACCATCAAGCTGGCCCTGGAAAAAGGTGCCGCCGTCATGGTGTGCTCGCACCTTGGCCGTCCGACCGAAGGCGAATTCTCCGCCGAGAACAGCCTCAAGCCAGTCGCTGACTACCTGAGCAAGGCGCTGGGCCGTGAAGTGCCGCTGGTGGCTGATTACCTGGGCGGCGTTGACGTCAAGGCTGGCGACATCGTGCTGTTCGAAAACGTGCGCTTCAACAAGGGCGAGAAAAAGAACGCTGACGAACTGGCCCAGCAGTACGCCGCCCTGTGCGATGTGTTCGTGATGGACGCCTTCGGCACCGCGCACCGCGCCGAGGGCTCGACCCACGGCGTGGCCAAGTTCGCCAAAGTCGCCGCCGCTGGCCCGTTGCTGGCCGCTGAACTGGATGCACTGGGCAAAGCCCTGGGCGCTCCGGCCAAGCCAATGGCGGCCATCGTTGCCGGCTCCAAGGTCTCGACCAAGCTCGACGTGTTGAACAGCCTGAGCCAGATCTGCGATCAACTGATCGTCGGTGGCGGCATCGCCAACACCTTCCTCGCCGCTGCCGGTCACCCGGTTGGCAAGTCGCTGTACGAGCCGGACTTGCTGGACACCGCTCGCGCCATCGCCGCCAAGGTCAGCGTGCCGCTGCCGGTCGATGTTGTGTGCGCCAAGGAATTCGCTGAAAGCGCTGAGGCGACCGTCAAACTGATCGCTGACGTCGCTGCCGACGACATGATTCTGGACATCGGCCCACAGACCGCCGCGAACTTCGCCGAACTGCTGAAATCGTCGAAAACCATTCTGTGGAACGGCCCGGTCGGCGTGTTTGAGTTCGACCAATTCGGCAACGGCACCAAAGTGCTGGCCCAGGCCATCGCTGACAGCGCTGCGTTCTCCATTGCGGGCGGTGGCGACACCCTGGCCGCCATCGATAAATATGGCGTGGCTGAGCAAATCTCCTACATTTCCACCGGTGGTGGCGCGTTCCTCGAATTCGTCGAGGGCAAAGTGCTGCCGGCCGTTGAAGTCCTGGAAACCCGGGCCAAGGCCTGAGGCCACCCGTTTGGCCAGGCAAAGGAGTGGTCACATGGTCAAGTCGTTAGCACTGTTGCTGCTGACCGGTACGCTGGCGGCCTGCGGGAGCAACCCGAAGGCCGAAGCGACACCGGCACCCAGCGAGTTGAACAAGGGCTGTTATCAGGCCGACTGGCAGGCCGAAACCAACCCGGTGCTGAACAAGCGCTCGGGGCCGGACGGTCTGGAGAAATACGAGACGCAAACCCCGGCCAAGGAACATGGTTGTCCTTGACGGGTCTGACTCTTTAACTCAGGGCTGGCGGCGTGCGCTGCCGGTCGAGGAACACGGATGAAAGGCTTGATCGCCATTGCGGCGTTGGCATTGTTGGGCGGTTGCGCGCAGTTGAACCTGTTTCAGTCGTCCGCCCCGGCGGATAACTGGACGACCTGGACCTGCGACAGCCAGGCCAAAGTGCTGTGGCGTTACGCCGATGCCGACAAGAAGGAAGTCGACGTCCGTTTGGGCGGCGGTGATCAGGTCTATCGCCTGAAAGAAGAGCCGGGCGCCTCGGGCACGCTGTACAGCGACGGCATGCTGGCGTTTCACGTCAAGGGAGAGGAAGGCCTGGTGTACTGGGTCGCCACCAATGACCTGATTGGCCGCGGCTGTAAAGCGCAGTAATTGACACACCACAGTTCTAATGTGGGAGCGAACCTGCTCGCGAAAGCGGTCTGACAGGCAATGCATCAGCGACTGCAAGATTGCTTTCGCGAGCAGGCTCGCTCCCACAGGGTTCTGTGTAGTTCTCAGGATTTTGCTTTACCGAATCACCAGACCGGGCCTCAACCCCCGATCTGCAATCACTTGAATAGCCGCCGCCGCTCCGGCAGGCTGGCACGATTAACGACCCTCAACCGGGAGAGACACACACAATGGCACTTATCAGCATGCGCCAGATGTTGGACCACGCAGCCGAATTCGGCTATGGCGTTCCAGCTTTCAACGTCAACAACCTTGAGCAGATGCGCGCCATCATGGAAGCCGCTGACAAGACTGACTCCCCGGTGATCGTCCAGGCTTCGGCCGGCGCCCGTAAATACGCCGGCGCGCCATTCCTGCGTCACCTGATCCTGGCCGCGATCGAAGAATTCCCGCACATCCCGGTGTGCATGCACCAGGACCACGGCACCAGCCCTGACGTCTGCCAGCGCTCCATCCAACTGGGCTTCAGCTCAGTGATGATGGACGGTTCCCTGGGCGAAGATGGCAAGACCCCGACCGACTACGACTACAACGTCCGCGTGACCCAACAAACCGTGGCCATGGCGCACGCCTGCGGCGTCTCGGTAGAAGGCGAGCTGGGCTGCCTGGGTTCGCTGGAAACCGGCATGGCCGGTGAAGAAGACGGCATCGGCGCCGAAGGCGTTCTGGATCACAGCCAAATGCTGACCGACCCGGAAGAAGCCGCTGACTTCGTCAAGAAGACTCAGGTTGATGCCCTGGCCATCGCCATCGGCACCAGCCACGGCGCGTACAAGTTCACCAAGCCACCGACCGGTGATGTGCTGGCGATCGACCGCATCAAGGAAATCCACAAACGCATCCCGAACACCCACCTGGTGATGCACGGTTCCTCGTCGGTGCCACAAGAGTGGCTGGCGATCATCAACCAGTACGGCGGCGACATCAAAGAAACCTACGGCGTGCCAGTTGAAGAAATCGTCGAAGGCATCAAGTACGGCGTGCGCAAGGTCAACATCGACACCGACCTGCGCCTGGCGTCCACTGGCGCCATGCGTCGCCTGATGGCTACCAACCCGAGCGAATTCGACCCACGTAAATTCTTCGGCGCCACCGTGACTGCAATGCGTGATGTGTGTATCGCTCGTTATGAAGCGTTCGGTACTGCGGGTAATGCTTCGAAGATCAAACCGATCTCGCTGGAAGCGATGTACCAGCGTTATCTGAAAGGTGAGTTGAACGCCAAGGTTAACTAAGCCTGAGCGTTAGACTGGTTTAAAAAAAACCCCGCCGTGAGGCGGGTTTTTTTGTGTTTTTTAGAGGTGAATGATTTCCCCTTTGAAGTTGCAGGAAGCCTTAAGTTCGCCCAAGTCCAAAACCTTGATAAGTCCAGACGCCGTTGGGGCCTGCATAGTTACGGCCTCCAGTTAAGGTGTTGAAATCTGAAGTGTTAAATGTCCAACTTTCCGCGTTTTCTCCGATTGTACCTGTCAGCATAACCGTTGTGGTGGTTGCGCCAATGGTTTGATGTCCTGTCAGTGTGCCCGTGGGGCCGCTAACACTGGCGGTTGCTGTTACTGCTCCACCGATGTCATCACTGTAAGTGACATATAGATAAATGTTGGATCCGCCATAGGCGCCATAGAAGTTACCAACGAGCTTGCCCATTATAAAAATCCTTTTCGTGCGGTTAATAGTGGATGGTGGGAATTGTTTTGTTGCTTTGCCTGTTTTTGCTAGTTGCGGAGTTGAAGTTAAACGGTGTCTTGTACTTCGTCACCTGTCAGAGTTGACAGGTTTTAATGTTGTTTCGCGATAAACAATAGTCTTTCTATGGGCGTAATTAGAGCTACCTTGGGGTCACATATGTAAAATCCGCCGGCCAGGCGCGCGGTCCTTTCAATTCGACCGGAACTGACACCGTATCGCTACTAAAGGCGGGAGTTGAATTCTATATTTCATAGAACGGATCGTGCGGTGGATAATTCGAATTCGATATTGATACCTGTCAGGTTTGACAGTGGTCGTTTTTATTGTTTTCGCACAGGCTTGGGGTTCAACTTGGTAATGGAGGACTGACTCATGAGCAAGAAGGATTTACCACCGAAAGAGAAAGGTCCGGCACCCGTAACGATTCCGCCGGAACCAGCGTCATCGACAGAGGTAATCAAAAACTCAAGGGGACCGGCGCCCTATACACTTCCCAAGCAACCGGAGTGAAAGCAAGGACCGAAAACCTGCAGCCATGCGTAATGCTGTTTATTTAAGTATTTGAACTCACGCTGGACTTTCTGGAAATCCGATGCCGGATCTGTAACATCGGATTTTTTTTGTCCGCTCAGCAGGTCTCGACCTCGGCGAACGTTCAACTTCTGCGACGTGAAAGCGTTCATCTACCCATGAACGAAGGTTTAGGGAAACTCTGAAAAAGACTTCCCGATCTGCTGAAATACCCGCCTCACACGAATCGAACGGTTGAGCTCCGATGAAACAGATGTCCTTCGCCGATGCCGAGTACGCCGGCAAACGTAAGCAGACCCGCCGCGAGCGCTTCCTGATCGAGATTGATCAGGTCGTGCCCTGGAAGGGCCTGATTGCCTTGATCGAACCGCACTATCCGAAAGGCGAAGGTGGTCGTCCGGCGTATCCGTTGATGGCGATGTTGCGGGTGCATCTGATGCAAAACTGGTTCGGCTATAGCGATCCGGCGATGGAAGAAGCACTTTACGAGATCACGATCCTGCGCCAGTTTTCCGAGCTGCATCTGGATCGAATTCCCGATGAAAACACGATCCTCAACTTCCGGCGCCTGCTGAAAAAAACGAATTGGCCGGCGGGATTTTGCAGGTCATCAACGGCTATCTGGGTAACCGCGGCCTGCTGTTGCGCCAAGGCACCGTGGTCGATGCGACGATCATTCATGCGCCGAGCTCGACCAAGAACAAGGACGGCAAACGTGACCCCGAGATGCATCAGACCAAGAAAGGCAATCAGTATTTTTTCGGGATGAAAGCGCACATCGGCGCCGACGCCGAATCCGGTTTGGTACATAGCCTGGTGGGCACGGCGGCGAATGTAGCGGATGTGACCCAGGTCGATCAGTTGCTGCATGGCGAGGAAACGTACGTCTGCGGCGATGCCGGTTACACCGGTGTGGATAAGCGTCCTGAGCATCAGGATCGCCAGATGATCTGGTCGATTGCCGCCCGGCCCAGCACGTACAAGAAACACGGCAAGGAGGGTTTGATCGCTCAGGTGTGCCGAAAAATCGAATACGCGAAGGCTCAGGTACGGGCCAAAGTTGAGCATCCATTTCGCGTGATCAAACGTCAGTTTGGGTATACGAAAGTGCGCTTTCGTGGTCTGGCGAAAAACATCGCTCAGCAGACGACGTTGTTCGCGTTGTCGAATCTTTGGATGGTGCGAAAGCGGTTGTTGAATGCAGGAGAGGTGCGCCCGTGATGCGCGAAATGCACCGAGAAAAGGTGTGATTCAAGGAAAAGACATGAATTAAAAAGCGCCAAAGCCTGATTTTTGTCAGGTCATCGATTTTTTGAGCGCCCAATGAAGGGATATCAAAACATCGGTGACTACTTCAGACCTTCCATAAAGAAAAACTGGACAGAAAAAGGACCGGAAAAGGGGGAGGATTTATTAAATTACTCCATCCCCTTCGATTTTGTGTAAGCGCCGCCGCACAGCGATGCGTGACGTCTGTATCGCGGGTTATGAAGCGTTCGGTAATGCGGGTAATGCTTCGAAGATCAAACTGATCTCGCTGGAAGCGATGTACCAGCGTTATCTGAAAGGTGAGTTGAACGCCAAGGATAACTAAAGTCTGAGTGTTAGCTGCTGATTCAAGAAACCCACCGACGGCGGGTTTCTTGTGGCGGCGTTTACAGAGATTGTGGCGAAATTGGAATTTTATGGGGTGTTTCTCTGGGCTTTTAAAAACCAGAAGTGCAACGAACGGAGTTAATTTTGTTTGAGAGACTCCTCTATGAAACTCTCCAGTTGAGGTCTGGGCACGGCGCCAGTCTGATTCGCCACGACGCTTCCGTCCTTGAATAGCTTCATCATTGGGATGCCGCACACGCCAAGCATGGTCGGCGTTTCAGGGTTCTCATCGACGTTCAGTTTGACAACGGTCAGCTTGCCTTTGTAAGCCTCGGCTATCTCGTTCAGTATTGGAGCCATCGTTTTGCAAGGGGCGCACCATTGCGCCCAGAAATCGACCAATACGGGTAACTCGGATTCTAAAACATCGAGCTTAAAAGAAGCGTCGGTGATGTTTTTTATCAGTTCGCTGCTCATGGGGATTTCCTTGAATTAATAGCACTGGCGGGCCAGACGTTATTGCCTGGCTCGCGTTGTCCTGTGCAGGTTGCTTTGCTTCGTTGAATCTAGAACGGTATATGCCGTGCGTCACCTGTAATAACTGACAGTTTTTTATATGAATTCGCTATGTGACCTAGACCCAGATGTGAACTGAAAAAACTCGATGATCAAACAATCGAGGTGGAGCCAGCGTTCCAGCGTTAGCTAAAAGGTTTGTTGAACAAGCGCTCGGCTTTGACCCACGTTATGAAAAACCCGCCGTGAGGCGGGTTGCTTTTTTGCTGAACAGAACTACTCCTTCAACTCAACATGATCCAGCGCCTGATTCACCGCCAGTTCACCAAGCATGACGACCTGCGCGATGCCCAGCGCGGTCTTGCGGTGTGAGGTGTCGAGCATGGCGGCGAAGTTGTTGAGCATTTCGCTGGCTGAGCCCAGGGTTTCGCTGGCGTTGGCCAGCAAGGATTCGGTGTTGTACTTCGGGTTGGCGAAGTACATGGGCTCGGGTTTATGCGTGCTGGCCATGATGAAGGCGGACGGTTTGAGGTAATGGTCGAGGGCGCGTTCGGCGGCGTCGTTGAGTTTTTTTGAATCGAGGGATTCGTAAGGGGATGCGGGATCTGTTTCTGGCGGGTGTGGCGTTGATCTGATCATGTTTCGTCTCCGGTAAATGGAGCCGACACCGGATCGCTACTAAACGAAGAGGGTGGCAGCTGAACGCAGGTTAGTAGACCGGGGAGACGCGACCGGCGCACCCGAAGGCGCCCTGCGAACAGCTACCATCAAGCGCGGGTTATGCCCGACTGAATGGTGCCAATGCGCATCGCGTAACCACGGGCTACTAAACCCGATCACTGGAAATCAGTGACGCGAATCAAGTTACCGATGGCCCGCCAGGCGCACAAGCCGGCGGATTCTGGCGTAGTGGTAGGCAACGACGCAAGCTGTTGTAGGCATCCGGAAGTAACGGTGAGAGCCTTTAAACACCGGCGTTTAAAAAGGTCTGGCGGGTGACAAATTACCTGTGGCGAGGGCGCTTGCTCCCGCTGGACTGCGCAGCAGGCCCCGCTTTTTTAGGGCCGCTTCGCGCCCCGGGAGCAAGCTCCCTCGCCACAGGGACAGTGTCTATAGAGGGATTATTTGTCGTGATCGATATCGAGCTTGGAGAAGGTCACCTGCCCACCTTCACTCGTATACCCCGTGTTGTCCTGCACATAAACCCCAGCCTTGAAGTACAACGGCTTGTTCCGCCACGTCGCGCTGATTTTCGAATCCCACTGATAACCCGCCGCGCTGACGCCCAGTGCGCCGCCGGGGCTCAAGTGGATGAGGTAGTTGAATTCACGATCCAGTTTGACCCCGGTGGCGAGCGTGATGACGCGGCTTTCGTCGTCATCGGGGTGCATGCGCACCTTGATCACCAGGTTGCCGGTTTGGGTTTTGGTCTTGTACTGGTACTCGAGTTTTACCAGCGGTTTCTGGCTTTGGTAAGCGTGGATCTGGCCGATGACGATCTTTCCGGAACTGGGCACTTTGTTGACCGTAACGGTCGCGCGCAGCAGGTTGTCGGCGTCGGGGTAGTACCAGTTGCGCAAGGTGCCATTGCTGTAGGTTTCGCGCAGTTCGGTGCGCGGGTAGATGGCGTTTTCGGTTTTTGATCCGGTCACCGGCGACCAGAAAAACAGAGTGCCGGTGTCGGAATGGAAGTACTGATCCTTGAAGCCCTTCACCAGTTTTGAGGTTTCGACGGTGTACGGCGGGCTGCCGACTGGAACGCTGAGGTTCCAGGTTGCGAGATCGATCATGTCGGTTCTTCCACTCGATTGATCCTGAACGCGCGTGCCAGAAGCTCTAGTCCGCGCCTTTTGGGGGCGGTCTTTATAAGCGCAGAGGCGTTTTTTGTTAACGGCCGTTTGGCAGATGGTTGGCGTCAACATCCTGTCGAAATGCCATGTTTCCCGGATTGCGTGGGCTGTAGCGACGACCGTTAGTCGGCTAGACAATCATTGGTTAGCTGATGGCCTGATGACAGCTTCTGCTTTTGCCGATCCGGGACTAGAGTGAAGCCTCTATATATGTACGGTTTTTAGCGGAAACCGATCTGATGTCCTGACAAGAGAAGCAGCATGGAATGCGCGCAAACACAGCCAGGTGAAGGCAGCTCAGTCCTATTGATCGTTGATGACTACCCTGAAAATCTGATTAGCATGCGGGCTTTGCTGCAGCGTCAGGATTGGCAGGTGTTGACCGCCGCCTCCGGTTTCGAGGCGCTTAACCTTCTGCTCGAACACGACGTCGATCTGGTGCTGCTGGACGTGCAGATGCCAGGCATGGACGGTTTTGAAGTCGCGCGACTGATGCGCGGCAGCCAGCGTACGCAACTCACGCCGATTATCTTTCTCACCGCCAACGAACAGTCTCAGGCTGCCGTGATCAAGGGGTACGCCAGTGGCGCGGTGGATTATCTGTTCAAGCCGTTCGACCCGCAGATCCTCAAGCCCAAGGTGCAGGCATTGCTGGAGCACCAGCGCAATCGTCGAGCCTTGCAACGTCTGAGCCGGGATCTGGAATCCGCTCGGGCCTTCAATGCATCGGTGCTGGATAACGCCGCCGAGGGCATTTTGGTGCTGGGCGAGGATGGTTTGATTCGCTTTGCCAATCCGGCGATTTCACGGTTGCTCAATGCGCCGGTAAGGGATCTGGAGGGTAAGGAGTTTCTCGACTATCTGCAGAAACCGCACATTCCGGTGTGGGCCGATTCCGAGTTTTACACCCGCTATCAGCGTGGTGAAACGCTGAGGCTGCACGATGCGTTATTACGCACGGCGCCGGGCCAGCAGGTGCCGGTGGCGCTGTCTTGTGCTGCGTTGCCCGTCGAGCAACACGCCATGGTAGTGACGGTGCTGGATATGTCGGTGGTGCGCCATTTGCACCAGCAACTCGAATTTCAAGCCGTCACCGATCCGCTGACCGGGCTGCTCAATCGCCGTGGTTTTTACCAGACCGTGGAAAACCTGCTGCTGCGCGGCGAACGCAATGACAGCAGTTGGGTATTGCTGTATCTGGATCTTGATGGGTTCAAGCGGGTCAACGACTCACTCGGGCACGATGTCGGCGACCGTGTGCTGCGCTGGGTGTCCGAGCAATTGAAGGCTTGCCTGCGGCCGTTCGATATTCTGGCGCGCATGGGTGGGGATGAATTCACGGCGCTGCTGGATCTTGAGTTTCCCGAACAGGCGGCGAAGATTGCGGAAAAGCTCATCGAACGGGTGTCGATCTGTCAGCAGATTGAAGGTCTGGATATCGCCCTCGGCGCAAGCATCGGCATCGCCACTTATCCCGATTGCGGGTCGAACCTCGACGGACTGCTGCGTGCTTCGGACATCGCCATGTACGAAGCCAAGCGTGCCGGGCGTCAGCAATATCGTTTCTACGATCACGAAATGAACGGTCGGGCGCGTTCGCGTTTGATGCTCGAAGAAAGCGTGCGTACCGCCATCGAAAACCGCGATTTCAATCTGGTCTATCAACCACAAGTGGCGATCGACAGTGGTCAGATCCGTGGTTTTGAGGCGCTGTTGCGTTGGCAGCACCCGAGTGTCGGCGACGTGCCGCCGGGGCTGTTTTTGCCGTTGCTGGAAGAGGCGCGGCTGATCAGTCGCCTCGGCAGCTGGATTTATCATCGTGGTGCCGGTCAGCGCAAAGCCTGGGAAACCTTGTTTGCCGAAGACCTGGTGCTCGGCGTGAGTTTGAGCAACACCCAGTTCAGCCTGCCGAATCTGGTCACCGAGTTGCGCCAGGTCATGGAGCGGCACGCTCTGCAGCCGCGGCAACTGGAGGTCGAAGTCACCGAAGAGGCATTGATGCAAAACCCCGAGGAAACGCGCAAACAATTGCGTTTGCTGCGCAATCTGGGGGTGCGGGTGGCGCTGGATGACTTCGGCTCCGGACCGTGCTCGCTGGCGCACCTGCGCGATCTGGAACTGGATACGCTCAAGCTCGATCGCCACCTGATTGCGCGATTGCCGGACTCCAAACGCGATGCCTCGCTGGTCAGCACGGTGATCGCGTTGTGCAAGCAATACGGGTTGCTGGTGATCGCCGAAGGGGTCGAGACCATCGAGCAGTACCAATGGCTGCAAGCCCATGGCTGCGAGTACGTGCAAGGCTTTTTGGTGGCGCGGCCATTGATCGCCGAAGATGCCGCCAGCTTTACCGAGCCGTTTGACTGGAGCGCGTTGTCCGGCTGAATTCGCTACACTGGCGCACCTTTTCGAACCGTGTCGCTCGTCCATGACTGTGTTGAAGTATCTCCAGGCCTATCCTGCGCCACTGCAGGATCAGGTACGCCAACTGATCGCCGACGGGCGTCTGGGTGAATACCTGGATCAACGCTATTCGGGGTGCCACGATGTGCAGAGCGACAAGGCGCTTTACACCTACGCCCTGGACTTGAAGCAGCAATACCTGCGCAACGCCCCGGCCATCGACAAAGTGCTGTTCGACAACCGCCTCGACCTGACCCATCGCGCCCTCGGCCTGCACACCACGGTTTCGCGTGTGCAGGGCGGCAAGCTCAAGGCCAAGAAAGAGATTCGTATCGCCTCGCTGTTCAAAGAGGCGGCGCCGGATTTTCTGAAAATGATCGTGGTGCATGAACTGGCGCACTTCAAAGAGTCGGATCACAACAAGGCGTTCTATAAATTGTGTGAGCACATGCTGCCGGGGTATCACCAGGTCGAGTTTGACCTGCGGGTGTACCTGACCTGGCGGGATATGCAGTGAAGATCTGTCACGTTGGGAGTGTTTGGATGGATGTCAGCAAAACCAAAAGCAGTTTTTACCGACGTCTATACGTCGCGTATCTGATCGATAGCGGCTTGGCGCCCAGCGTGCCGGCGTTGACTGAAATCACCGGGATGCCCCGGCGCACGGCGCAGGACACAATTGCCGCGTTGGCGGATCTGGACATCGTCTGTGAGTTCGAGCAGGAAGAGGGCGCACGCAACCATGCCGGGCGCTATAGGGTTCGTGAGTGGGGGGCGATTGATCGCGGGTGGATCGAGCGCAATTTGCGCCAGATCAAGGCTGTGCTTGAGTATCCCTGAGCCTTGTATCGATTGAACTGACACCTTCGCGAGCCAGCCCGCTCCCACAGGAGAATGCATCCCGACCGTGGGAGCGGGCTGGCTCGCGAAGGGGCTGTCAGGAACGGCGCATCCCGATGTGCGCAATGCCATCCTCCAGATATTCCTCACCCACTGCGACAAACCCGTACTTGCCGTAATACCCCTGCAAATGCGCCTGTGCCGACAGGTAGATCGGCACCTGCGGCCAATGCCGCTCGGCCTGTTTCAGCGCCTGTTCCATCATCTCGTGGCCCAGCCCTTTACCGCGCGCCTGTGCTGAGGTCGCTACCCGGCCGATGACCACGTCACCGCCCTGGGACTCCGGATCCAGCAGGCGCAGGTAGGCCACCAGTTGACCCTTGTCCCAGCCCATCAAATGGTAGGTGTCGCCCTCCAGATCCTGCCCGTCGAGATCCGGATACGCACATTTCTGTTCGACCACGAACACTTCCGTTCGCAACTTCAACAGTGCATACAACTGCTCTTTGCCCAGATCGTTGTGATGTTTGCAGACCCACTCGATTGTCATTGTCCGACTCCTTGAACGTGTGGCCCGATACTAAGCGCACTGGCCGCAGATGTCTTTATGGCGTAAGAGTCTGTGACAAAGGTCAAAATGCCACTATTCCTTTCTCGCGACAGTGACATCTTTGTGTAATCTGCATAGGAGCGCTGTGCAATGGCTCCAATGAGCTAATGTTAGGGCCTGGGTTTTGCCGGTAAGGGGCCTTGGGGTTTTGACTGAAAACGCGCCGGGCTGCTCGCCCGCTAAGGATTTTCAAGCATGCCGCGACTGCATCGAGCCTTTGCTTTGATCGGGTTGCTCTTACTGGCTCAAACCGCCGTAGCGGACAAGTTGCGGCTGGTGTTTGATATCTGGCCACCCTTTACCGATGACACCTTGGTCAACGGCGGTCTGGCCACCGACATTGTCAGCACCGCGCTGGCCCGGGCCGGGTATGCCAGCGATTACGAGCAAGTGCCGTGGGCTCGGGCACTGATGGGTGTCGGTGAGGGTCGCTACGATGTGCTGGTCAACGCCTGGTATAACGACGAACGCACCAGGCTTGGGCAGTTTTCCGGTGAGTACCTGCTCAACCGCGTCCGCTTCCTCAAGCGCAAAGACACGCCGCTCGAATACAGCAACTTGCAGCAACTGCACACTTATCCGATCGCGGTGGTGCGCGGTTACGCCTATTCGGCGCCGTTTGATGCCGACACCGCGTTGCAGAAAGTCCCTGTGCATAACTTCGCCATGGCCGTGCGCATGCTCGCGGCGGACCGGGTCAAGTTGACGCTGGAGGATGAATATGTGGCGAAGTATTACCTGGCGCGGGAATCCGCCAAGGTGCGCAATTCGGTGGAGTTTCTACCCAAGCCGTTGAGTGAGAACAGCCTGCACATTCTGGTGAGCCTGAAAAATCCGCAGCATGAGCAGATTGTCGTGGGGTTTGACAAGGCGATAGCGGCGATGAAGGCGGATGGCAGTTATGACAAGTTGTTGAGGCAGCATGGGATGTGAGGGCTGACCCGGATTCTGTGGTGCTGCGAAGGCGTCCTGTCAGCCAGCGCCAATCTCATTGGTGTCTTTGATCAAATGCGCCGCCAAGGTACGCAACGGCCCCAACTGCCGGCAGATCAACGCCAGTTGCGTCTGCACCAGGCGCTGTCCTTCATCAATCTCATCGGGCATCTGTTCCAGTTCATTGGCCAGCGCTTCTTCTTCATCGCTCTGAATCGCAATCGGCTGCTTGCTCGCCAGCCCTTGAGCGATTTCATCGATGCTCGTCGCCAGTTTCACCCCGGCGCCGTCGATCAAGTGTTCGCGCACATCTGCCGGTAACTGCGTTTCCCGGTGCGCGCCCAGCCCCGACAGGTAGCTGAGCAGGGTGTGCGACAGGACCAGAAAACGGAAGCCCACATCCGCTTCTTTGCGGAAATGTCCCGGCTCCATCAGCATGTTCGCCAGCGTCGTCGACAGCGCTGCATCGGCGTTGTGCGCGTTGCGTCGAGCCAGACGATAAGCCAGGTCGTCGCTTTTGCCCGCGGCGTATTGCTGCATGATCTGGCGCAGGTAGATGCTGTTGCAGGTCAGGGTGTTGGCCAGCACTTTGTTCAGGCGTCGACCCTGCCAGTCCGGCAGGAACAGGAAAACCGCCAGCCCCGCGATCAGACTGCCGAGCAAGGTATCGAACAGCCGTGGCAGGAACAGCCCGTAACCGTCGCCGACCTGGTTGAAGCAGAACAGCACCATGATGGTGATCGCGGCGGTGGCCAGGGTGTAGCGGGTGGTGCGGTTGGTAAAGAACACCACGCCGGCAGCAATCGCAAAGCACGACTGCACCAACGGGCTTGGGAACAGATCGAACAGCGCCCACGCTACGGTCAGGCCGATGGCAGTGCCGACGATCCGCTGGCCGAGTTTGCGGCGTGTTGCGCCGTAGTTGGGCTGGCAGACGAACAGCGTGGTGAGGATGATCCAGTAGCCTTGCGACGGGTGAATCAAATGCACCATGCCGTAGCCGATACTCAACGCCAGCGGCAGGCGCAGGGCATGGCGGAACAGCAAGGATGTCGGCGTCAGTTGCGTGCGCAGGCGAACCCACACGTCTTTCAGATTGCGCGGCGAGCGGTCGAGCAAACTGCTGTCGGTGGCATCGGCCAAGGCATCGGGGTTGCTCGCATCACTGAGCAATCGGTCGAGGGTGCCGAGGTTGGCAGCCAGTGCGCGCAGTGAGCGCAGCAGGCCGCGCCAGGCCGGGTTGCTCTGGATGCGCAGGTGTTCGAGGGAGGCATCGAGGTCGCTCAGGGCGTCAGCGAAACTGGCGTCGTAGACGAAGGGCTGACGCATCTGGATCGATTCGGCCAATGCCCGGCAGGCCTTGCCTTGCTGGCGCAACAGGCGCTGACAGCGGAACAGCACGTCGCTGTGGAAAAACGCATCGGCCAACGCGTTGTACGGATAGTGCGAAGAACTGGCGCGTTCGTGGATGTCCTGGGCGAGGAAGTACAGTTTCAGGTAACGGCTGACTTTCGAGCCAGGGCGACCGTTGCCGACGCGGTGCAGGATGATTTCCTTGGCGCTGTTCAGCGCAGCGACCACGCGACCATTTTGCCGTGCCAGTTCTAGCCGTCGTACTTCGACGTCCATCTGCCGGATCGGCTCGAACAGCGAGGATTTGAGTTTCAGGTAAAAGCCCAGTTCACGGAACAGTCGCGCCAGGCTTTGCTGCACGGGCTGATTGGAGAACAGCGCCTGCCACAACACCGACAGCAGGCCGTACCACGCGGCACCGGCCACCAGCAGCATGGGCTCGTGCCAGAAATCGATGACGGCGCCGCCGCGCTGGTCAACGCCGATCATCGTGTACACGGAAAGAATCAAGGTCGCCGAGGCAATCGCGCCATAACGCTCGCCGAGCGCACCGAGCATGGTCAGGCCGAAACTGGCCAGTGCCAGGGCAACGGCAAAGACGATGGGGTAGGGGAAGAGCAATTCAACCGACAGCGCGGCGACACTGAAACACACCAGCGTCACGGCGAGTGCGTTGAGACGGCCCTGCCAACTGTCGTCGGTTTCGGCCAGGGCGCTGGCGATGATCCCCAGGAACAACGGGATCAGCAGCCCCATTTCATCCTGATACCAACACAGCGCCATGCTGCCGGTCAGGGCGATGAACACCCGCACGCTATAGCTGAATTTATCCAGCGCCCACAGGCGCCGCAAAGACTGACGAAACGAGGTCGAGGACATGAAGTGCGAAGGCCTTCCGAGGCGATGCCGCTAAATTGAGCCAGTAATGACGTCGACGCAATGGCGCCGATCACATCTGACAGCAAAAAGTGTTCCTTTGAGCTCTACACATAACAACTGTGGGAGGGGGCTTGCTCCCACCGTTTTGATTTTTGCTGGATCAGACGTACTGCGCCGCCGCGTAACCCGAGGCCCAGGCCCACTGAAAATTGAAACCTCCCAAATGGCCGGTGACGTCGAGCACTTCACCGACGAAATACAGGCCGGGGCTTTTCAGCGATTCCATGGTTTTGGAGGAGACCTCACGGGTGTCGACACCCCCCAGCGTGACCTCGGCGGTGCGATATCCTTCAGTCCCCGCGGGCACGACTTTCCAGCTCCCCAGCTTGTCGGCGATTTCCGCCAGTTCGGCGTGGGTGTACTGCTTCATCGGTTTGGAGACGAACCAGTTGTCCGCCAGCAAATTGGCCATCTTCTTGGTGAAGATTTCACCCAGCAAGGTTTTCAACTCACTGTTCGGGCGCTCGGCCACTTGCTGTTGCAGCCAGGCAGCGGCGTCGTGATCGGGCAGCAGGTTGATCTCGACCACGTCGCCGGATTCCCAGAACGACGAGATCTGCAAGATCGCCGGGCCGCTGAGCCCTCGGTGAGTGAACAGGATGTTCTCGCGAAAGCTCTGATCGTTGCAGCTCACCAGACAATCCACCGACGTGCCGGACAGCTCGGTGCACAGTTCCTTGAGCTGATCGGTGATGGTGAACGGCACCAGGCCGGCGCGGGTCGGCAGCAGTTCATGGCCGAACTGTCTGGCCACCTGATAACCGAAACCGGTGGCGCCCAGTGTCGGGATCGACAGGCCGCCAGTGGCGATCACCAGCGATTGGCACTGGACTTGGCCCAGGGTGGTGTCGAGCAGGTAACCGCTCTCGACTTTCTCGATGGTCTGGATCGAGGTGTCGAGGTGCAACTCGACGCCCACCTGATCGCACTCGTCCAGCAGCATGCCGAGGATGTCACTGGACTTGTTATCGCAGAACAACTGGCCGAGTTTTTTCTCGTGGTACGGCACGGCGTGTTTGCCGACCATACCGATGAAATCCCACTGGGTATAACGCGCCAGTGCGGATTTGCAGAAGTGCGGGTTCTGCGAGAGGAAATTGCCTGGTTCGGTGTACATGTTGGTGAAATTGCAGCGGCCACCGCCCGACATCAGGATTTTCTTGCCGGGCTTGTTCGCGTGGTCGAGCAGCAATACCTGACGCCCACGCCCGGCGGCGGTCAGTGCACACATCAACCCAGCGGCGCCAGCGCCAATGATCACGACTTCGGTAGAGCGCAAAACGGTGTCCTCACAAAGAATTCAAAACTCACCGAAGACCAATATCGGGCAGCAGATCGGTTACAAAATGCGCACGCGCAACGAACGGCCCTTGATCTTGCCGTCGTTCAGACGCTGCAAGGCCTGCATGGCCACGGTACGTTCAACGGCCACATACGCCTGGAAGTCGAAGATCGCGATCTTGCCGACCTGAGCGCCCGGGATACCGGCGTCGCCGGTCAGTGCGCCAAGGATGTCGCCCGGGCGAACCTTGTCTTTACGGCCAGCGCCGATGCACAGGGTGGTCATCGGCGGCTGCAGCGGGGCGAGGCCCTGGGACTTGAGGTTGTCGACCTGATCCCAGTTCAGAGGGGATTTCTGCAATTGTTCGATGGCTTGGGCGCGATGCGCTTCGCCCGGTGCGACCAGGCTGATCGCAATGCCTTTCTCGCCCGCACGACCGGTACGGCCGACGCGGTGAATGTGGATTTCCGAATCACGGGCCAGTTCGACGTTGATCACCATGTCCAGCGCATCGATGTCCAGACCACGGGCGGCAACGTCGGTGGCGACCAGTACAGAAGTGCTGCGGTTGGCGAACATCGCCAGCACCTGATCACGATCACGCTGTTCCAGGTCACCGTGCAGGCCGACGGCGGAGATGCCTTTGGCGGTCAGGTGATCGACGGTTTCCTGCACCTGCTGCTTGGTGAAACAGAACGCCACGCAGGAGGCCGGACGGAAGTGGTGCAGGACTTTGGTCACCGCACTCATGCGATCTTCCGGGGAAATCTCGTAGAAACGTTGCTCGATCTGTGTGTCGTCGTGGAACGCTTGGGCTTTGACCGTTTGCGGGTCACGCATGAATTTCGAGGCCAGTTGCTTGATGCCCACCGGGTAAGTGGCGGAGAACAGCAGGGTCTGACGGCGCTCCGGGGTCTTGACGATGATGTCTTCGATGGCGTCGTAGAAGCCCATGTCGAGCATGCGGTCGGCTTCGTCGAGGATCAGCGTGTTCAGACCGTCAAGCACCAGCGAGCCTTTGCGCAGGTGCTGCTGGATGCGCCCCGGGGTGCCGACGATGATGTGCGCGCCGTGCTCCAGCGAAGCGATCTGCGGGCCGAACGACACGCCGCCGCACAGGGTCAGGACCTTGATGTTGTCTTCGGCACGGGCCAGACGACGGATTTCCTTGGCAACCTGATCGGCCAACTCGCGCGTCGGGCAAATCACCAGGGCCTGGCAACCGAAATAGCGCGGGTTGATCGGGTTGAGCAGGCCGATGCCGAACGCCGCGGTCTTGCCGCTGCCGGTCTTGGCCTGGGCGATCAGGTCCATCCCTTTGAGGATCACCGGCAAGCTCTGCGCCTGAATCGGCGTCATCTGGGCATAACCGAGTGATTCGAGGTTAGCCAGCATGGCGGCGGACAGCGGCAGAGTATTAAAAGCGGTGGCGATGGTGGTCACGGGACTGGCCTGCAAAACAAAATGTCGCGCAGTGTAGCAGCCCCATGCCACTTTCCTCGAAAGTTCTGGACGAACAGTGATTAATGTTCGATGTGTTCTTCCGGGTGTTTGGCGCGCCGGCCGGTTTCCTTCGAGAGTTGCGAGAAGATCGTAGCGGCAAGCATCGCCATGACGCCAACCGTCACGAAGGTCAACTGGAACGCCCCCAGAACGGTGTCCACGCCGTCATTTCCGGCCTCGGCGGTAAACCCGCCCAGCAAGGCCCCGGCACACGCCACCCCCAGGCTCAACGACAATTGCGCGACCACCGACAGCAAGCTGTTGCCACTGCTGGCGCTGGCGTCGTCGAGGTCGATCAGGGTCACGGTGTTCATCGCGGTGAATTGCAGCGAGTTGATCGCCCCGAGAATCGACAACTGACACAGCAGCAGCCAGTAAGGGGTCTGCTCGCTGACCAGGCCCATGCTTGCCAGCATGATCCCCAATGCCAGCGTGTTGCCAGTGAGCACGATGCGATAACCGAGGCGTTCGATCAGCGGTCGCGCCAGCCACTTGGCGAGCATTGCTGCGGCGGCCAGCGGCAGCATGCTCATCCCCGCTTGCGAGGGCGAATACCCCAGCGCCACTTGCAGCAGCAACGGCACCAGAAACGGCAGCGCGCCGCTGCCCAATCGCGCGAACAGATTGCCGAGAATGCCCACGGCAAAGGTGCGGGTCTTGAACAGTGATGGCGAGAACAAGGGGTTTTCGATGTGGCCTGCGCGTAACCAATAAGCAGCGAGACAAGCCATGCCGCCGAACAGCAGCAACATCACCCGCAGGTGCGGCAAGTGCAGTTCGCCCAGGCCTTCCATGGCGATGGTGATCAGGATCATCGCCGCGCCGAACAAGAGGAAACCCAGGCCATCGAAACGTGTTCGCTCAGTACCGCGCAAGTCGGGAATGAACTTCCATACGGCGTAACAGCCAATGGCACCGACCGGCAGGTTGATCAGGAAGATCCAGTGCCACGTCAGGTATTGCACCATCCAGCCGCCCATGGTCGGGCCGATCAGCGGGCCGAGCAGGCCGGGAATGGTGATAAACCCCATGATCCGCACCAGCTCCGAACGCGGGTAGGCACGCAGCACCACCAAGCGCCCGACCGGCAGCATCAGCGCACCGCCCAGGCCTTGAATCACCCGCGCCCCGACCAGCATGGTCAGGCTGCTCGATACCGCGCAGAGCAGCGAGCCGAAGCTGAACAGCAAGATCGCACCGAAGAAGATTTTCTTGGTGCCGAAACGGTCGGCGATCCAGCCTGAAGCCGGGATCAACAGCGCCACGGTGAGCATGTAGGCGATGATCACGCCTTGCATGCGTAACGGGTCCTCGGCCAGGTCGCGAGCCATGGCCGGCAACGCGGTGTTGAGGATGGTTCCGTCCAGGGACTGCATGAAGAAAGCGATAGCGACGACCCACGGCAACCAGCGTGTGGTGATGGCGTCGAGAGGCGGGCGGCTGGGCATGGAACCTCTTTGGAATTGGATTAATGCGAAACCAGCTTTTGTGTGAGCGGGCTTGCTCGCGAATGCGGTGTATCAGTCACCCTCAATATCGACTGACACATCGCCTTCGCGAGCAAGCCCGCTCCCACCGTAGATCTCCAGTGTTCTGGGGATCTTTGTCTTACAGGGTCAAAGTCAAACGGCTCACCAACGCCCCCGGCAACAACGCCGACGAGGTATTGCGCTGGCTGTACGTACTCGACGAGAGCAGCAACTCACGCTCGGCGGTCAATGCTTCGAGTTGCGAACCCAGCAGGTTGTAGGCGCTGTCGTCGAAACGCATGGTGCTGACCGGCGCCTGGATCTCGCCGTTCTCGACCCAGAAGGTCGCGAAGCGTGTCATGCCCGTCATGCGCGCCGCCGGTTGGTCCGAGAAGTTCAGGTACCACAGGTTGCTGATGTACAGCCCTGTGCCCAACTGCTTGAGGATTTGCGCTTGTGGCAGATCACCCGCCGCCATGTTCAGTGCACTCGGCGATTCGCCGCCACTGGCCCCGTTGGCGGTCAAACCGTATTCGGCCGCACTGCGCGAACCGACCAACTGATCACCCGCCTTGCCCTCGACAATCAGGCGCAGATCACTGCGCGGATAACCTTCGCCGGAAAACGCCGGGCTCAGCGAGTCGCTGACTTTTTCATCCAGTGACACCAGCGCACTGAACGCCTGATCGCCGACATACAGCTTTTGCAGCGGACTGCTCTTGCTGGCGATCGACTGCGCGGAGAACCCGCCCCAACTGAGCATGCCCATGATTTCTTCCAGCGCGGCCGGTGCCAGGTAGGCGCGGTACTGTCCCGGCGCCAAGGTGCGTATCGGACGGCCGAGAAACGCCAGTTGCTCGCGTGCCTGCTCAAAGCGT
Source organism: Pseudomonas sp. EA_65y_Pfl2_P74 (assembly GCF_963970575.1). Classification (NCBI taxonomy): domain Bacteria; kingdom Pseudomonadati; phylum Pseudomonadota; class Gammaproteobacteria; order Pseudomonadales; family Pseudomonadaceae; genus Pseudomonas; species Pseudomonas sp. EA_65y_Pfl2_P74. The sequence continues at coordinate 167,146 of NZ_CAXAOQ010000005.1, read as the reverse complement.
TTGGCGAAACCCTCACGGCTCCAGTCATGCCCGGCGTAGCTGGCCTTCACCGCTTCGCCATTCTCGTGGAACAGGCTGAAGTCGAAGTTGAAACTGTTCGCCTGGTGCCAGCCGAACGCGCCCGATGAGCTGGCGAAACCACGGCTGATGGGGCCGGCGGCATAGAAACCGACCAGGTCCAGGCCTTCGGCCGCGGCACAGATTTGTTCGACCACATGCTCGGTGTCCGGCAGCGGATGCTCCTGCACATGCGTGCTCTGCCAGCCGTTGTGGTTGAGCAGCAAGTACGGATCCTGCGGCAGCAGCGGCAGGGTGTCGCGCAGTTGTTGCAAGCCTTCGGCGAGGCGTTGCAGGTCGGCTTCCTGATCACCGGACAGGGTGATTTGCAGGTCGGCGTGACGGCCGTCATTGACCAGCTTCAGCCCGATGCTGGCCTGTTGCACTTGCCCGGCCTGACGCACCTTGGCGTGGTTGAAGCGGACAAACGCCGAGGATTCGGCGGCATAGCTGAGGGTGAACTGTTCCGGTTCGCGCACGCTGTCACGCAGCCAATTGACCATCACCTTGAAGGCGTCGGACTGATTCTTCGAAATGCTCATCAGGCGTCTCCCCCAAATACATCAATGTTGCTGAAAACGCAGGCCGGCGAGGCATGGCCGACGCGGATGACCTGGTTTGGTTCGCCCTTGCCGCAGTTCGGTGTGCCCAGCACCTTGACGGTGTTGGCGTCGCCGACGGCGCGCAGGCTCTTCCAGAAGTGCGCGGAAATCGCCCGGTAGTTGGGGTTTTTCACCACGCCTTTGAGTTCACCGTTTTCGATCAGTTGACCCCACTCACAGCCGAACTGGAATTTGTTGCGCGCATCGTCAATCGACCACGAACGGTTGGTGCTCATCAGAATGCCATGCTCGATGCCCGTGATCATTTGCTCAAGTGGCTGGTCGCCCGGCTCGATGTTGAGGTTGGCCATACGGTCGATCGGCGCGCGGTTCCAGCCGCAGGCGCGGCTGTTGGCGACACCGTCCAGGCCCGCGCGGTATTGCGACAGCGCACCGCCCAATGGGCGCAGCAACAGACCATCGCGAATCAGAAATTGCTTGCTCGCCTGGGTGCCGTCGTCGTCATGGCCGTAGCTGGCGAGCTCTTCGGGAATGCCCGGATCGAACGTCACGTTGAGCAGTTTTGAACCGTATTGCAGGCTGCCGAAGTCGCTCGCTTTGACGAAACTGGTGCCGGCGTAATTGCGCTCATCACCGAGGATGCGATCCAGTTCCAGCGGGTGGCCGATGGATTCGTGGATCTGCAACATCATCTGGTCGGGCATCAGCAGCAGGTCACGCGGGCCTTGCGGGGTGTTCGGTGCGAGCAGCAGTTGCAGCGCCTGATCGGCCACCTGTGGGCCGGCGCCGACCAGCCCGCAACGGCTGATCACGTCGGCGCCGCCCTGTTGGCCGAAGTTCTCGCGACCGAGGCTGCGAGTCTGGCTGTCGTTACCGTCGTAGGCGGTGACGTCCAGGCTTGGGTAGACGAAACGCTGGGCCTGGCGCAGTTCGGCGCCGGCGCTGCTCAGGTAGATCTGCTCGACGTGGGTGATGCCGATGCTCACTTCCCAATTCACCAGGCGCTCATCCTTTGGCACCGAGGCGGACTCCGCGCCGAGCAGCTCAAAGCAGTCGCTCAGGGACGGGAAGGGTTGTTCGAGATTGGGTGAAAAATAATCAGCGCGGTCGCTGGACACCGGTTGATCGCGCAGGTCGAGCAAGGCGTGGGGCTTGAGCCGCCGGGCTTGCTGTTCGGCGCGTTCAAGGGCGGCTTGCAGGCCTTGTTGCGACAGGTCGTTGGTCGCCGCATACGCTTCGACGCCATTGACGCGCACAGTGAGCATCGCCCCTTCGTCGCGGCTCAGGCTCGGCGGTTCGGCAACGTTCTTGCGCACCGACAGGTGCTGACCGGATTCGCGAACATACCGCAGGGAAAAAAAATCAGCGCCCGTGCGCAAGGCAGCGAAGCGCTGCTTGAGCTGGGGGTGGAAATCGAACATTCGGGAACCTCCTTGTTATGGAGTTGCGGTGCAGCGACGGTGGGGCAGGGGGTGAAACGGTTGCGCGAGGTCTAGAGTAGGCCGGCGTGGGGGTAGGATCAAGTGACGAGGGGGTGTAGGAGGAATTACTTGAAGTCGAGGGGTTTGCGTGGAATGTGAGGGCCCCTTCGCGAGCAAGCCCGATCCCACAGTAGGTCTCCAGTGAACACAAAATCTGTGAGCACTCAGGTCCGATGTGGGAGCGGGCTTGTCTCCGGGCGGCGTTCCGATGAAGGCCGCGCCTCGATATTACGTCTTACTGAGCAACAGGCGTGATATCACGCATCGGCTTGCCCTTAACCGGCGCATCGCCCGCTACATAGTAGGCGGCGGTGCTACGCGGCAATGGCTTGCGACCACGGATCTTGTCGGCGATTTTCTCGGCCATCATGATCGTCGGCGCGTTCAGGTTGCCAGTGGTGATGATCGGCATGATCGAGGCATCGACCACACGCAGGCTCTGCATGCCGTGCACGCGACCTTCGCCATCCACGACCGCCATGTCGTCGGTGCCCATCTTGCACGAGCAGGACGGGTGGAACGCGGTTTCGGCGTGTTCGCGGATGAACTTGTCCAGTTGCTCATCGGTTTGCACGTCGATGCCGGGGCTGATTTCGCGGCCACGGAAAGCGTCCAGTGCCGGCTGTTGCATGATTTCGCGGGTCAGGCGGATGCCGTCACGGAATTCCTGCCAGTCCTGCTCGGTGGCCATGTAGTTGAACAGGATGCTCGGGTGCTGGCGCGGGTCTTTCGACTTGGCCTGAACGCGACCACGGCTTGGCGAACGCATGGAACCCATGTGCGCCTGGAAACCGTGCTCTTTCACACCGTTGCTGCCGTTGTAGTTAATGGCGACCGGCAGGAAGTGGTACTGGATGTTTGGCCATTCGAATTCGGGACGCGAACGGATGAAACCGCCGGCCTCGAACTGGTTGCTGGCGCCGATGCCGGTGCCGTTGAACAGCCATTCGGCGCCGATGGCTGGCTGGTTGTACCAGAGCAGCGACGGGTACAGCGAAACCGGTTGGGTGCAAGCGTATTGCAGGTACAGCTCCAGGTGATCTTGCAGGTTCTCGCCCACGCCCGGCAAATCGTGTACGACCGGGATGTCGAGGCTTTCCAGCAGTTTCGCCGGGCCGACGCCGGAACGTTGCAGAATCTGCGGCGATGCGATGGCGCCGGAGCACAGCAGCACTTCTTTGCGCGCTTTGGCTTCAACGCGCTCTTCAGCGTCGCCCACCAGGTAACGCACACCAACGGCACGCTTGCCTTCGAACAGGATCTTGTCGGTCAGGGCGTGGGTGACGATGGTCAGGGTCGAACGCTTTTTCGCGGTGTCGAGGTAGCCTCGGGCGGTGGAAGCACGACGGCCGTTCGGCGTCACGGTGCGGTCCATCGGGCCGAAACCTTCCTGCTGGTAACCGTTCAAGTCTTCGGTGCGCGGGTAACCGGCCTGCACGCCTGCTTCAACCATGGCGTGGAACAGCGGGTTGTTGCCCGCCTTCGGCGTGGTCACGCTGACCGGGCCTTCGCCACCGTGGTAATCGTTCGGGCCGATGTCGCGGGTTTCGGCTTTGCGGAAGTACGGCAGGCAGTCGAGGTAGGTCCAGTCTTCCAGGCCCGGCAGTTTCGACCAGCCATCGTAGTCCATCGCGTTGCCACGGATGTAGCACATGCCGTTGATCAGCGAAGAACCGCCGAGGCCTTTGCCGCGACCGCATTCCATCCGGCGACCGTCCATGTGTGGCTCTGGATCGGTTTCGTACGCCCAGTTGTAGCGACGGCCTTGCAGCGGGAATGCCAGAGCGGCGGGCATTTGTGTACGGAAGTCGAAACGGTAGTCCGGGCCGCCCGCTTCGAGCAGCAGAACGGTGACGCCTTCGTCTTCAGTCAGACGGGTCGCCAGGGTGTTACCGGCCGAACCGGCACCGATGATGATGTAATCGAATTCTTGGGACATTGAATGCACCCTCTTTAGATGTGGTCAGGTCAGGCCTGACGAGTGCTTCGCACTCGACTCGCGGGCAAGCCCGCTCCCACCTTGGAATGGGGGCTCCTGTGGGAGCGGGTTTGCTCGCGAAGGCGGCCTCGCGAGCAATACAAGGCTCGGTCTTAGAACACCGAGACGTAATCGCCCAGCTCGACCTGTACCGATTTGATGCGAGTGAAGTTGTTCAGCGAGCTGATGCCATTCTCACGGCCCACGCCCGACTGCTTGTAACCGCCCACCGGCATTTTTGCGTCGGACTCGCCCCAGGCGTTGATCCAGCAGATACCGGCTTCCAGTTGATGAATCACGCGGTGAGCGCGGTTCAGGTCTTTGGTGACGATACCGGCGGCCAGGCCGAAGTCGGTGTCGTTGGCGCGGCGGATCACTTCTTCTTCGGTTTCGTAGGAGAGGATCGCCATGACCGGGCCAAAGATTTCTTCACGAACGATGGTCATGTCGTCGGTGCAGTCGGTGAACACGGTTGGGGCAACAAACGCGCCTTTGGCGAATTCGCCGTCGGTCAGACGCTCGCCGCCACACAGGACGCGGGCACCTTCTTCTTTGCCTTTGGCGATGTAGCTGAGCACGCTTTCCATGTGCGGGAAGCTGACCAGCGGGCCGAAGTTGGTGTTTTCGTCTTCCGGGTTGCCGATGCGGATGCGCGCCACGCGCTCAAGGATCTTGGCTTCGAAAGCGGCTTTGAGGTGGCTCGGTACGAACACACGAGTGCCGTTGGTGCAGACCTGACCGGAGCTGTAGAAGTTGGCCATCATCGCGGTGTCGGCAGCGCGATCGAGGTCGGCGTCGTCGCAGATGATCAGCGGCGACTTGCCGCCCAGTTCCATGGTCACGTCTTTGAGCGAGGATGCCGAAGCGCTGGCCATGACTTTTTTGCCAGTGTCAGTGCCGCCAGTGAACGAGATTTTCTCGATGCGCGGGTGCTCGGTCAGCCAGGTGCCGACTTCGCGGCCGCTGCCGGTCAGAACGTTGAACACACCGTTTGGCACGCCGGCTTCGGTGTAGATCTCGGCCAGTTTCAGGGTCGTCAGCGAGGTGACTTCGCTTGGCTTGAAGATCATCGCGTTACCGGCGGCCAGCGCTGGAGCGGATTTCCACAGCGCGATCTGGATCGGGTAGTTCCACGCACCGATACCGGCCACAACGCCCAGCGGCTCGCGACGGGTGTAGACGAAAGAAGTGTCACGCAGCGGGATCTGCTCGCCTTCGATGGCGGGTACCAAGCCTGCGTAGTATTCCAGCACGTCGGCGCCGGTGACGATGTCGACGTACTTGGTTTCGGAGAAGGCTTTACCAGTGTCCAGGGTTTCCAGTGCGGCCAGTTCATCGTTGCGCTCGCGCAGGATGTCGACGGCACGACGCAGGATGCGCGAACGCTCCATGGCGGTCATCGCGGCCCAGATTTTCTGGCCCTTTTCGGCGCTGACCACAGCGCGCTCGACGTCTTCCTTGGTCGCACGTTGCACTTGTGCGAGAACTTCGCCGTTAGCCGGGTTGATGGCTTCGAAGGTGGCATCGCTGCCGGCGTCGGAATACGCGCCATCGATGTAGAGTTTTTGCAGTTCGAAACGGGCCATAGTGTCCTCGCAAGTGCATTGGTGGTTGGCGTTGGTCACCGGGTGAGCCATGTAACTGAGGCATCGCTGGTCGGTGACAGTTCAGGGGCCGAGCGTTTTCTGTGTGCTCTAACTCACCTGCTTGGCCAATTGGATATCCATGTATTCGTAAGCGATCTGTTGCGCCTGCGCCGTGTCGAAAGCGTCTCCTGACAGCGCGCCGCGCAACCACAAACCGTCAATCAACGCTGCCAGTCCTCGCGCGGCACTGCGCGCTTCTTCGAGCGGCAACACACGGCGAAACTCGCAGCACAGGTTGGAATACAGACGGTGATCGTTGATCCGCTGCAACCTGTGCAAAGACGGCTGATGCATGCTGGTGGCCCAGAAGGCCAGCCAGGTTTTCATTGCCGGGCCATTGATCTGGCTGGCGTCGAAGTTGCCTTCGATGATCACCTGCAGATGCGCCCGAGGGCTGCTGTCTGTCAACGCCTGACGGCGTGCGGTGACGTTCTCGCTGAGGACGTTCATCAGATACCGCATCGTGGCGGCAATCAGGCCGTTCTTGTCCTGAAAGTAATGACTGATGATGCCATTCGAGACACCGGCCAAACGGGCGATCAGCGCAATGCTGGCGTCCCCCATTCCGACCTGATCGACCGCCTGCAATGTGGCTTCGATCAGTTGTTGGCGGCGGATGGGTTGCATACCGACCTTGGGCATCTTGCACATCTCCTTAGGCCTTCCGACGGGCGAATAACGCCTATCGGATTGAGGGCCAGTCTATTTTGTTTTGATTGAACGTTCAATCAACAAAGAATAAGATCTGCGACAATTCGTCGCTGCCTACAGATTTTTCCTACATGTAAGTGGCGATAAAACTGACATCCAAAAAAGCTCGAAACCTGCGCGGGGCATGGCGCGGTTCGCGGTTCGATGGACGTGTTGAAAGGGCAAGACGCTCAGGGCCAGGTTTCGGATGAACGTCCGGACTTTCGGCCACGAAAGCGATTCGCAACACCATTTCGGCAGGTTCGAGCTTTTTTCGGGGTGTCTTTATATCACCCGCCGGTCGGCTGCCAACTAACCGATTGGTCGGGTGCCGTGTTGCCTTGTGTTCTTCTCTCGCACTGCCTGGAGCATTTGTGCCATGAGTTCTGCCTCGCTTATAAAGACCCCGCCCGAGAAGGTGACGGTCAACGGTTGGGTGTTCTACACCTCTACCGCGTTGATTCTGTTGTTGACCGCCATTCTGATTATCGCCCCGCAAGAGGCCGGCAGACTGTTGGGTGTGGCTCAGGAGTGGTTGTCGCGCAGCTTCGGCTGGTACTACATGGTGGTGATCGCCGCTTACCTGGTGTTTGTGGTGGGCCTGGCGTTCTCCTCCTACGGAAAACTCAAACTGGGCAGCAAGGACGACACCCCGGATTTCAGTTACGGCGCCTGGGCGGGGATGCTGTTCTCGTCGGGTATCGGGATTTCGCTGCTGTATTTCGGCGCGTCCGAGCCGCTGGATCACTACTTCAATCCGCCGGAAGGCGTGGCCGCCACCAACATGGCGGCGCGTCAGGCGGTGCAACTGACGTTCCTGCACTGGGGCCTGCACGGCTGGGCGATCTATGCATTGGTCGGCTTGGCCGTGGCTTACTTTGCCTACCGTCATAACCAACCGCTGGCCCTGCGTTCGGCGCTGTATCCGCTGGTCGGCGAGCGTTGGGTCAAAGGCGCGGCCGGTCACGCGGTGGACGGCTTCGGCATGTTCGTGACCCTGCTGGGTCTGGTGACGAACCTGGGGATTGGTTCGCTGCAAGTGTCTTCGGGCCTTGAAAACCTGTTCGGCATGGAACACAGCAACACTAACCTGCTGATCGTGATCATCGTGATGAGCACGGTGGCGACGATCGCTGCCGTGTCCGGTGTGGAAAACGGTATCCGTCGTCTGTCCAACCTGAACATCGTGCTGTTCAGCGGTCTGCTGATTTTCGTCCTGCTGTTCGGCCCGACGTTGCACTTGCTCAACGGCTTTGTGCAGAACATCGGCGACTACCTCAACGGCGCGGTGCTGAAGACGTTCGACCTGTACGTCTATGAAGGCGACAGCGCCAAATCCGACCGCTGGTTGGGCCTGTGGACGCTGTTCTACTGGGCCTGGTGGATTTCCTGGGCGCCATTTGTAGGCATGTTCATCGCGCGTATCTCCCGTGGGCGTACCGTGCGTGAACTGGTAGCCGGCGTGCTTCTGATTCCGCTGGGCTTCACGCTGGCCTGGCTGTCGATCTTCGGCAACTCGGCGCTGGATCTGGTGATGAACCATGGGGCGGTTGAGCTTGGGAAGACGGCGCTGGAACAGCCGTCGATGGCGATCTATCAGTTGCTTGAGCACTATCCGGCGTCGAAAGTTGTCATCGGTGTGTCGATCTTCGTCGGCTTCGTGCTGTTCCTGACCCCGGCCGACTCTGGCGCGGTGATGATGGCCAACCTGTCCTGCAAGGGCGGCAACGTCGACGAAGATGCGCCCCACTGGCTGCGGATCTTCTGGTCGGTGGTGATCACCCTGGTGACCATCGGTTTGCTGTTCGCCGGTAACTTTGAAGCGATGCAAACGATGGTGGTGCTGGCCGGTCTGCCGTTCTCGGTGGTGCTGGTGTTCTTCATGTTCGGCCTGCACAAGGCAATGCGTCAGGACGTGCTGATCGAAGAGGAGCAAGCGCAACTGGCCGAACGTGGTCGTCGGGGTTTCAGTGAGCGTTTGACTCAGCTGGACCTGCAACCGAGCCAGTCGGTGGTGCAGCGTTTCATGGACAAGCAAGTCAGCCCGGCGCTGGAAAGCGCGGCTGCGCAAATGCGTGCTCAGGGGCTGGAAGTGCAAACGCTGCTGGGTAAATCCAAGCGCTGCATGGGCGTGCGCATCGAAATGGAAGAGAGCAACCCTTTCGTTTACGAAGTGAGTCTGGACGGTTACCTCGCAACCCCTGCCGAATCGGTGGCGTCTGAAGAGGCGCGTCAGCGTTTCTATCGCGCCGAGGTGTATCTGCAAAGCGGCAGCCAGGATTACGACCTGATGGGCTTCACGCAGGATCAGATCACGCGGGATGTGCTCGATCAGTTTGAAAGCCATCGGCAGCTCCTTGGCCGGGTGTACAGCTAAACGGCAAGTGGCGCGGTGTTTCTGTCTAAAGCACCGCGCCGCATCCTTCGCGAGCAAGCCGGCTCCCACATTGGCCTGCATTTTAACTGTGGAAGCGGGCTTGCTCGCGAAAAGGGCCATCAGCCACAACACGGTTTGACCTGACGCCCTGATAAACAAAAACGCCGCGATCCTCTCGCGGCGTTTTTGTGTCCGGGATTACTACCCCAGGTTCTTGCCCAGCAACGCGTGATACAACTCGCTGTCACCGAGAATCCCTACGACCTGATTGTTATCGTGCAGCACCAGTTTGTTGCCGGTCTGATAACGAATCTGCAAGGCGTCACGCATGCCGATGTTGGAGTCCACCAGCGTCGGTTTGCGCTCCAGCCCTTCAACCGCTTGTCCCGGTGCCCAGTTCTGCAGGTTGAGTGTCGAGCCGTTCTGCCGTGCGCCTTTGATGGTGTTGCCCTCGGCCAGGTCCAGCCAGGAGTCGTCGCCCGGGTCCAGGCACACCGAACCGTTGATGCGTTTGCAGTTATCCAGGGTGCGCATCAGGCTGCGCCCGCACAGCACGTTGAGCGGATTGGTGTGCGCCACGAAGGTACGCACATAGTCATCCGCCGGGTTCAGCACGATCTCTTCCGGCACGCTGTACTGGACGATGCGACCGTCCTTCATGATCGCGATGCGGCTGCCCAGTTTCAGCGCCTCGTCGAGGTCGTGGCTGACGAAGACGATGGTCTTGTTCAACTTGCGTTGCAGTTCCAGCAGTTCATCCTGCAGGCCTTGGCGGATCAGCGGGTCGAGTGCCGAAAACGGTTCGTCCATCAGCAGAATGTCGGCGTCCATCGCCAGTGCACGAGCAAGGCCGACGCGCTGCTGCATGCCGCCGGAGAGTTCGTCAGGCCTCTTGTTGCGCCATTGGGCCAGACCTACCAGTTCGAGCTTCTCGTCAACCAGCTTCCTGCGTTCCTTTTCCGGTCGGCCCTGCATTTCCAGACCAAAGCTGATGTTCTCGCGAACCGTCAGCCACGGCATCAGTGCGAACTTCTGGAACACCATGGCGATGCGTTTGGTACGCATCATTTTCAGTTCGGCGGGGGTGCAGGATGCGATATCGATCTGACGGTTTTCGTGCTCGACGAACAGCTTGCCGCGGCTCACGGTGTTGAGGCCGTTGATGCAACGCAGCAGGCTCGACTTGCCAGAGCCGGACAGGCCCATCAGCACGCAGATTTCGCCTTTGTTGATGTCGAGGCTGGCCTTTTCCACGCCGACGATCTGCCCGGTCTTTTTCAGGATCTCGTTGCGGGTCATGCCCTCATCCAGCAGCTTGAGTGCCTCGCGCGGGTCCTTGGAGAAAATTACGTCGACGTCTTCGAAGCGAATGATGCTCATGCGTCACCCCCTGCTTTGGCTTCGGGCTGTTTGCAGATACGGTCGAGCATGATCGCCAGCAGTACGATCGCCAGGCCTGCTTCGAAGCCCAGGGCGATATCAGCAGTGTTCAGTGCGTTGACCACCGGTTTGCCGAGTCCGTCGGCGCCTACCAGTGCAGCGATCACCACCATCGACAGCGACAGCATGATGCACTGGGTGATGCCGGCCGCGATGCTCGGCATGGCGTGAGGCAGTTCAATCCGTGAAAGCAGTTGGCGACGCGAGCAGCCGAAGGCTTTGCCGGCGTCCATCAGTTCTTGCGGGACATCGCGGATGCCCAGGTAAGTCAGGCGGATCGGCGCTGCGATGGCGAACACCACCGTGGAGATCAGGCCCGGCACCACGCCCAGCCCGAAGAGGGTCAGGGTAGGAATGAGGTAAACGAAGGTGGGTACGGTCTGCATCAGATCGAGAACCGGACGCATCAATGTGTAGAACATCGGTTTGTGCGCGGCGACGATGCCCAACGGCACGCCGATGACCACGCAAACCAGGGTCGCGAACATGACCTGGGCGAGGGTTTCCATGGTTTCCTGCCAGTACCCCAGATTGAGGATCAGCAGGAAGGATGCAATCACAAAAGCAGTCAGTCCCCATTTGCGCTGGATGAAATGGGCGAGTACGGCGATGAGGCCGATCAAGACAAAAGGGTTGAACCAGGTGAGCGCAAACGTCACGCCGTGGATCATCGTTTCCAGTGTCACGGCGATTGCGTCGAATGTATTGGCGCCGTGGTCGGTCAACCATTCAACGAAACCCGCGATGTACTGGCCTAAAGGTATTTTCTGATCAATCAGCATGGTAGTGAACGTCCGCATGCAAGGAATAAACAGTCCGGGCGAGCGCACTCGCCCGGCATAAGGCGATTACTGCGCGAGCTTGGCTTTCACGGCCGCAAGGCCTGGTTTACCGTCAATGGTGGTCACGCCAGCGAGCCAGGTATCGAGTATCTGTGGATTTTTCTTCAGCCAGGCTTTGGCTGCTGCTTCGGGCTTCATCTTGTCATCGAGAACATTGCCCATCAGCTCACTTTCCATGTCGACGGTGAACTCCAGGTTCTTCAGCAACTGGCCGACATTGCTGCACTCTTCGACATAGCCCTTGCGGGTGTTGGTGGCCACGGTGGCGGCGCCGAAATCCGGGCCGAAGAAGTCATCGCCCCCGGTCAGGTATTGAATATGGAAGCGTTTGTTCATCGGGTGGGGTGCCCAGCCCAGGAATACGACCGCGGTGTCACGTCTCTGGGCGCGATCGACCTGCGACAGCATCCCCGCTTCGCTGGATTCCACGATTTTGAAGCCGGCGTCTTTCAGGCCGAAAGCGTTTTTGTCGATCATGCTCTGGATCAGACGGTTACCGTCGTTGCCTGGCTCGATGCCGTAGATCTTGCCGTCGAGTTCTTTCTTGAATTTGGCGATGTCGGCAAAGTCATGCAGACCTTTGTCGTACAGGGCTTGCGGCACGGCGAGGGTGTATTTGGCGCCCTTGAGGTTGGTGCGCACGACGTCCACGGTACCGGCATCGCGGTAGGCCTTGATGTCGTTTTCCATGGTCGGCATCCAGTTGCCGAGGAAAATGTCCATGTTCTTGCCGTCGGCCAGGGACTTGTAGGTCACCGGTACGGAAATCATGGTGGTCTTGGTTTTGTACCCCAGTGCGTCGAGTACGACGCTGGTGGTGGCGGTTGTCACGGTGATATCGGTCCAGCCGACATCGGAGAAGTTGACGGTGCTGCATTGTTCCGGTTCTGAAGCCTGGGCCAGAAGAGGAAGACTGAGCATGGCGGCCAACAACAACGAGGGGGAACCTTTCATGGGGGGACTCCTGAGTGTTTTTTGGGCGGTGTTCCGACGGGATACCCGCACTTATGAATGTTGCGGTCGGTAGGTGCGTGAAACGTGTTCTGACACGCAGCCTTGCAATCAAGTCGTAAATGATCATGTACCAGTGCATATCGGACGCCTACAGGTAGGGTCGCATCCAGTACAGGCGTGGTCGCATCTAGTGTCGGTAACGTCGCTTACAGCTTTTTTCCACCCATTGACGGCTCCCTGGGCCACCAAAAAGCGAGTGGATAGAGCCTCACCGACACACGGCGTTAGTGGACAAGACTACGTCGGTGTCAGACGTCAACCTTACGGCAAAAACCGGAAGATGTGCGAATTCCGGCGTCAAGCGTAGTTGCTGCGCCGCCCGGCGCAGCCGTGTCGGGACGTGTTTGAACTTGAGATATTCGCCCATGGCAATCAGCGTTTTCGACCTGTTTAAAATCGGCATTGGCCCTTCCAGTTCCCATACTGTGGGCCCGATGCGCGCCGCTGCTCTGTTCGTGCAAAGCCTGCGAGAAAAGGCCCTGCTCGATGACGTTCGGCGTGTCGAAGTTCAGCTTTATGGATCGCTGTCGGCCACGGGTATCGGCCATGGCAGCGACAACGCGGTGATCATGGGATTGATGGGCGAATGGCCTGATGCAATCGATCCCGCACAGATTGGCCCGCGCATCCAGGCGCTACGCGAAACCGATACGCTCTTGCTGGACGGTCGCCTGACGGTACCCTTTGTCTGGGCCCGGGACATGCGTCTGATCGAGGAGAACCTGCCTTTCCACCCCAACGCCATGACGCTGATCGCCGAAGGTGATGGCGCTACCCTGCATCGCGACACCTATTACTCGGTCGGTGGCGGCTTTGTCGTGGATGAGGCGCAAGCCTGCAGCGGTGTGGTGGATCTGGATCGCACCGAACTGCCCTATGACTTCTCCAGTGCCGTGGAGTTGTTGGCGCTGTGCAAGCAACACAACTTGCGCGTCGCCGACTTGATGATGGCCAACGAAAAGGTCTGGCGCAGCGAAGAGGAAATCCGCGCCGGGCTGATGAAACTCTGGCGAGCGATGCAAGATTGCGTCGAGCAAGGCCTCAAGCACGAAGGCATCCTGCCTGGTGGGTTGAATGTGCGTCGGCGTGCGGCGAAGTTGCATCGCAGCCTGCAGGAATTGAACAAGCCCAACGTGATCGGCTCGACGCTGAGCGCGATGGAGTGGGTCAACCTGTTCGCCCTTGCCGTGAATGAAGAGAACGCGGCGGGCGGGCGGATGGTCACGGCGCCGACCAACGGTGCGGCGGGGATCATTCCGGCGGTGCTGCACTACTTTATGAAGTTCAGCGAAGCGGTCACCGACGCCAACGTGGTCGACTACTTCCTGGCGGCGGCGGCGGTGGGGATTCTGTGCAAAAAGAACGCGTCGATTTCCGGTGCCGAAGTCGGTTGTCAGGGCGAGGTCGGGTCGGCCTGTGCGATGGCGGCGGCAGGGCTGGCGGAGATTCTTGGCGCTTCGCCTGAGCAGTTGTGCAACGCGGCGGAAATCGGCCTGGAACATAACCTCGGTTTGACCTGCGATCCGGTTGGCGGCCTCGTCCAGGTGCCGTGCATCGAGCGCAATGCGATTGCGGCGGTGAAGGCGATCAACGCCGCGCAAATGGCGTTGCGTGGCGATGGTCAGCACTTCATCTCGCTGGACCGGGTGATTCGCACCATGCGTGATACCGGTGCCGACATGCATGACAAATATAAAGAAACATCGCGCGGTGGGTTGGCGGTCAGCGCGGTTGAGTGCTGAAACCGAGTGGCTTCAATCGTTAGCAGGCTAGCGACCACAGTCGATTCGTATCGATCAGAAAACCTGTGTAAACCAACCTGCCGGCGATTGGGCCAGACCAGTCAAAACTGCGCGCTAAATGAACACGGTTAAGCAAACACGCCACCTTTTGGCGCGTCGCAATCAGATAAGAGTCTTTCCCACCTGTAACAGGCAATCAGCACACCCTACCGTCCGTCACCTGTGCCTGTGGTGACACTCCTGTGGAACGGCGCGCAGCCCCGTTCCCACAAGTGATACCGATCTGCTCACAGGCAACGGAGCAGAGCTTTGCCCCTCGCTGATGGCACTTCCAAACACCCTTCGCCGGAGGTCTCATATAGACGCGTCGTGATGTCGTTTTCAGGAGTTATTGAATGGCCATTCAATTTTAGGCATGGCAATTGCTCTGTCATAACAAAGCCCGTCTCCCACTCGAGAACGCTGGCAAAAACAAGAGCCTCCGCCTGAGGCCTTCACCCGCTTTGTGTGAGGAGATACCGCGATGACGTCGTTCAACTCAGGGGCTCAACCCCAGAACCGTGCGCCTCAATCCATCGGCTTTCTGCTGCTGGACAATTTCACGCTGATTTCCCTGGCCTCTGCGGTTGAGCCGCTGCGCATGGCCAATCAGTTGTCCGGTCGTGAACTGTTTCGCTGGAGCACCCTCACCGTCGATGGCGGCCAGGTGTGGGCCAGTGACGGCCTGCAAATCACGCCCGACGCCTCGATGCACAAAGCGCCCCCGCTGGACACCGTGATTGTCTGTGGCGGTGTCGGTATCCAGCGCACCGTGACCCGTGAGCACGTCTCCTGGCTGCAAAGCCAGGCGCGTCAGTCGCGTCGTCTGGGTGCCGTGTGCACCGGCAGTTGGGCCTTGGCCTGCGCCGGGCTGCTCGACGGTTTCGATTGCAGCGTGCACTGGGAATGCCTGGCGGCAATGCAGGAAGCTTTCCCGCGCGTGGCCATGAGTACTCGCTTGTTCACCCTCGACCGCAACCGCTTCACCAGCTCCGGCGGCACCGCGCCGCTGGACATGATGCTGCACCTGATCAGCCGCGATCACGGCCGTGAACTGTCCGCCGCGATCTCGGAAATGTTCGTCTATGAGCGCATCCGCAACGAACAGGATCACCAGCGCGTGCCGCTCAAGCACATGCTCGGCACCAACCAGCCGAAGCTGCAGGAAATCGTCGCGCTGATGGAGGCCAACCTTGAGGAACCGATCGACCTCGACGAACTGGCGGTGTATGTCGCCGTGTCCCGTCGTCAGCTCGAGCGGTTGTTCCAGAAATACCTGCACTGCTCGCCGTCGCGTTACTACCTCAAGTTGCGTTTGATTCGTGCCCGGCAACTACTCAAGCAGACGCCGATGTCGATCATCGAAGTGGCTTCGGTGTGTGGTTTCGTCTCAACGCCGCACTTCTCCAAGTGCTACCGCGAATACTTCGGCATTCCGCCGCGTGACGAGCGCGTTGGCTCCAACACCACCCAGCAGGTGGCGATGATGCAGTTGCCGCAGGCGATGGTGCTGTCGCCGCTGTCGGGGCCGATGTCGGCGTTGAGTCAGGCGCGTAATGAATCGACGTTTGCCAGCGTAAGGCTGTAAACCGAGTCATCGTTCATCGCCAGCAGGCGGGCTCCCACAGGATGGATGTCGATCACAAAAATGTGGTCAGACACAAAAACTGTGGGAACCCGCCTGTGGGCGATTGGCTTGCTCAGGCGCTGTGGGTCTGTTGGTAGTGTGCCAATGCCGGCAACAACTGTTTGTCGATGGCTTGGCGCACAGCCGGCTGGATGCTCGCGCCGCTGGTGTACATGTCCTTGACCATTTTGCGCAATTCGAACGCCCGAGCATTGTCCAGACCCATTACGGCGAATTCACATGCCTGCTCGGCCGTCGAGCCGACCGGCACCTGTAATCCCAATGCCTTGAGCTGTCCCAACAGGTCTTCCTGATCGATCAAATCGGCAAACATCATGAGGCGAATCCTTCTTCAGCAACGGAGGTCGTGACTCGATTCTGGTAGGCAAGGGGAGGGACGGCAAGGGCGATTTGTCGCAGTGGCTGCTACGACTATGAACGGGTCGTTTTCGGCTAACTCGTTGTCAAAGGGAGTGGGCAAACTGGCTTCAGCTTGCAACACGACGGTTTGGTCACCCTCGCACGGCAGCTCCTCAACAGTACCCTCAGCCCCGATCCTGTCACGGCTTGTATCGGGGCTTTTTTTGCCTGTCCGTCAGTGAAACCGATCTGCGCAGCAAGCGCTCATCTCGCTCGATCGTGGGTTTTAACGGGCCGGTGGCAGGGCTATGATGCGGCCGATGTAAGTCGGGGCGGGCAGGTCGGCCTGCTCGGCGACGATGGCTTGCAGACGGCTCAAGGTGTCCGCGCTGAACGGCGCCGAGCGCGGGCCGGCGAGGTCGACGTGCAGCAACATCTGCTCATTGCCGGCCAGCTCCTGGTCTTCCCCGACTTTGTGCAGGCTGTGATAGAGATGCAGGCGTTTGCTGTCGTGACCGATGATTTGCGTGCGTACTTCGACGTCGGTGTCGAGCTTCACTTCGTGCAGGTAGTTGAGGTGCAGTTCCAGGGTGAACAGCGAGTGGCCGCTGGCTTCGCGGTGGTTGCTGTCCATGCCGAGGCGATCCATCAGGGCGTCGGTGGAGTAGCTGAAAATCAGCAGGTAGAAGGCGTCGCGCAGGTGGCCGTTGTAGTCGACCCAGTCGGGGATGATGCGGGTTTGGTAGGTGGTGAGGCTGGGCATGGTGTCAGATCCAACATTGATAGTGGCTGGGCTGCCGTCTTCGCGAGCAAGCCCGCTCCCACATGGGAATGCGGTCATCTGTGGGAGCGGGCTTGCTCGCGAAGGGGCCGGAACTGTTGAGCAAGGATTATTCGCTGAAACTCATTCCATGCTTCTCCTTGGTAGTCCTCACCGCCTCCAGCACCGCCAGCAGGCAATCATCACGATAGCGCTCCAGCGCCGAAATGCTGTGGCTGCCCAACTGATCGCTGGTGCCATCGACCACATCGTCAATCAACTTGTCGGTCAACTCCGGTGCCGGCAGATACGTCCATGGCAACTGCAACGCCGGGCCGAATTGCGACATGAAGTGACGCATTCCGGCATCGCCACCGGCGAGGGTGTAGGTCAGGAAGGTGCCCATGAACGACCAGCGCAAACCGGCGCCAAAACGGATCGCGTCGTCGATCTCGCCAGTCGTCGCCACCCCGTCGTTGACCAAGTGCAGCGCCTCACGCCACAGCGCTTCGAGCAGACGGTCAGCGATGAATCCCGGTACTTCCTTGCGCACATGCAGCGGACGCATGCCGAGTGATTCGTAGACTTTCATTGCCGCTTGTATAGCTTCCGGTGCGGTGTTCTTGCCACCGACCACTTCCACCAGCGGCAACAGGTAAACCGGATTGAACGGATGGCCGACCACGCAGCGTTCCGGGTGGATCGAACTCTCGTAGAACTCGCTCGGCAACAGGCCCGAGGTGCTGGAGCCGATCAGCGCATTGGGCTTGGCGGCCGAGCTGATTTTGCTGTGCAGTTGCAGTTTCAGTTCAAGGCGTTCCGGAGCGCTTTCCTGAATGAAATCCGCGTCGCGCACGCACTCCTCGATGGTCGCGACAAAGCGCAAGCGATCCTGCGACGCGCCCGGCGCCAGGCCGTTTTTCTCCAGCGCCCCCCAGGCATTGGCCACGCGTTTGCGCAGCGCCGCTTCAGCGCCGGGCGCCGGATCCCAGGCCACGACATCGAGGCCGTGGGCGAGGGCGCGGGCGACCCAGCCACTGCCGATGACACCGCTGCCCAGCGCGGCGAAGGTTTTGATTTCGGTGATAAAGCTCATGGTCACATCCTGAATAATTCGTAGAAACCTGTGGAAGCGGGCAAATGAGTGATGATTTATCCGCGCGGGGTCAGGCCCATTTTTTTCCGGCCCTCGGCCGGGGTCAGGACGCTGGCGCCCAAGCGGCTGAGTATCTCGGTGGCACGCTCAACGAGTTGACCGTTGGTCGCCAGCACGCCTTTGTCCAGCCACAGGTTGTCTTCCAGCCCGACCCGCACGTTGCCACCCAGCAGCACCGCTTGCGCGGCCATCGGCATCTGCATCCGGCCGATACCAAACCCGGCCCACACCGCGTCCGCCGGCAGGTTGTCGACCATGGCTTTCATGGTGGTGGTGTCGGCCGGCGCGCCCCACGGAATGCCCAGGCACAGCTGGAACAGCGGGTTATCGAGCAAACCTTCCTTGATCATCTGTTTGGCGAACCACAGGTGACCGGTGTCGAAAATTTCCAGCTCGGCTTTCACGCCCAACTCGGTGATGCGTTTGGCGCCGGCGCGCAGTTGTGCCGGGGTGGAGACATAAATGGTGTCGCCGTCGCCGAAGTTCAGGGTGCCGCAATCGAGGGTGCAGATTTCCGGCAGCAGTTCTTCGACGTGGGCCAGACGAGTCAGCGGGCCGACCAGATCGGTGTTCGGGCCGAACTCCATCGGCTTCTCGCCAGCGCCGATTTCCAGATCGCCACCCATGCCGGCCGTGAGGTTGACGATGATGTCGACGTCAGCCTCGCGGATGCGCTCCATCACTTCGCGGTACAGCGCCACATCGCGACTGAACTTGCCGGTCTGCGGATCGCGGACGTGACAGTGCACAACGGTGGCGCCAGCCTTGGCCGCTTCCACGGCGGCGGCGGCAATCTGTTTTGGGGTGACCGGTACGTGGGGGCTCCTGGCGGTCGTGTCGCCAGCACCGGTGAGTGCGCAGGTGATGATGACGTCGTGGTTCATGTGTCGGTTTCCTTCAGGCGTGATGGGGCTGTTCGCAGCCCTTTGCGGGCTGCGAAACGGTGATTCAGGAGGACGTTATTTGCGGGTCAGTTGCAGGTTTTCAGCGGCCGGTTTGCCGTCGAAAGTGGTCACACCTTCGAGCCAGCGCTGTTTGTCTGCCGGGTGATCCTTGAGCCACTGCTTGGCCGACTCGAAGGCGTCCTTGTGATCGAGCAGCGGTTGCATCATCCGGCTCTCGTCTTCAGCGGTGAACGTCAGATTGCTCAGCAGGCGACCGATGTTCGGGCACTGTTCGGCGTATTTCGGCGCGGTGACGGTCCACACGGTGGCCATGCCCTCGTTCGGGCCGAGGGCGTCATTGCTGCCGGTGAGGTAGGTCATCTTGACGTTGACGTTCATCGGGTGCGGCGCCCAGCCGAAGAACACCACGGCTTCCTTGCGACGCACGGCGCGATCGACGGCGGCGAGCATCCCCGCTTCACTGGACTCGACCAACTGGAACTTGCCGAGGCCAAACTGGTTTTTGGCGATCATCGCCTTGATCTGCGTGTTGGCGCCCGAACCCGGTTCGATGCCGTAGATCTTGCCGCCCAGTTCCTTCTCGAACTTGGCGATGTCGGCGAAAGTCTTCAGGCCCTTGTCAGCCAGGTACGTCGGCACGGCGAGGGTGGCGCGGGCGTCTTTGAGGCTTGGAGCGTCAAGGACTTTGACCTGGTTAGCCTCGACGAACGGGGTGATGGTCTGGGTCATCAGCGGGTTCCAGTAGCCGAGAAACAGGTCCAGACGCTGGTCGCGGATCCCGGCGAAGATGATTTGCTGGGACGCGCTGGTTTGTTTGGTGTTGTAGCCGAGGCCGTCGAGCAGGACCTGGGTCATGGCACTGGTGGCGATCACGTCGGTCCAGTTGACCACGCCCATGCGCACGTTCTGGCAAGACGCGGGTTCGGCGGCCATGACGCTGGCGCTCAAGAAAGCGGTACCGCTGAGTGCAAGAACGCAGCTGCTGATCAGTCGTTTCATGTCGGGTTCCTCGGCAGGTTGTTTATTGTGAGTTCCGGCGTCTGTTGCGCCGGTGATGCAAAGTTACGCAGCAACGCCCACGTGAAAGCGCACTGCGGCGACTGGCACTTGCACTGTAGCGACCTGCGCGCTTGAACGCTGACGACAATCGGCGTATCAACGAGCCACGCTACCCTCCCTCTCGTTACCCGCGAATCGAGTGCGCACATGTCTCAGGATTTCTACTTCCTGCTGATGCCGGGGTTCTCCGCCATCGGCTTTATCTCGGCAATCGAACCGCTGCGGGTCGCCAACCGCTTTCGCGGCGAGTTGTACCGCTGGCATGTGCTGAGCGCTGACGGCGGGGCGGTACTGGCGAGCAACGGCATGTCGGTCAACGCCGACGCGGCGCTGGAACCGCTGAAGAAAGGCGCGACGTTATGGGTGGTGGCCGGGTTCGAACCACTGAAGTTCGCCACGCCGACGCTTGAACATTGGCTGCGACGGCTGGACAACGAAGGCGTGACCCTCGGCGCCATCGACACCGGCAGCTTCGTTCTGGCTGAGGCGGGCCTGCTCGATGGCCATCGCCTGACCCTGCACTGGGAGGCCATTGACGCCTTCAAGGAATCTTATCCACAGCTCAGCGTGACCCAGGAGCTGTTCGAGATCGACCGTCGGCGCATCACCTCGGCCGGCGGTACGGCGTCCATCGACCTGATGCTCGACCTGATCGCCCAGGCCCATGGCCCGCAACTGGCAATTCAGGTCAGCGAACAATTCGTGCTGGGGCGCATTCGTCCGCGCAAAGATCACCAACGCATGGAAGTCGCCACGCGTTACGGGATCAACAACAAGAAACTGGTTCAGGTGATTGGCGAGATGGAACAACACAGCGAACCGCCGCTGACCACGTTGGCGTTGGCGGAATCGATCAAGGTGACGCGCCGGCAATTGGAGCGCTTGTTTCGGCTGCATCTGAACGACACGCCGAGCAATTTCTATCTGCGGTTAAGGCTGGAAAAGGCCCAGCAGTTGTTGCGCCAGACCGACATGAGCGTGCTGGAAGTGAGCATCGCCTGCGGGTTTGAATCGCCGTCGTATTTTACCCGCAGCTACCGGGCAAAATTCGCCCGCTGCCCCCGCGAAGACCGGCATACCGCCCAAACCTGAACGGGTGCACACGACACCCATGTGGGAGCGGGCTTGCTCGCGAATGCGGTGTGTCATTCAACAATGCAGTCGACTGACACGCCCTCTTCGCGAGCAAGCCCGCTCCCACATTTTTGATCTTCTTTGTCTGGAAGATCAGGTTACTTCTTCACCAACGCCGAACACGCAGCCTTATAAGCCTCATGCTGATACTTGTTCAGCGTCCCCGGCAGCTCGACGTTGTGCTTCTTGGCCTGCGCGTTGATCGTCTGTGGCGACAACAACGTCACTTCACAACCATCCAACAACTGAAACACACCCTCGATCTTGAACGTCGTTGGCCCACCGGCAAATTCGCCCTTCTTGCTGCGCTTCTTGATCGCAATCCGGTCAATCGAATTCTCCCGCACAAACGACGCTACCTGCGCGGCGAACAGCTTCACGTTGGCCGCTTCGTCATCGTCGTCGAGGGCGATCTTCTTGGTGGCAAGAGCAACGTGGCTCAGGACCGAACCGTCGAGAGCGGCCACGGCGATGATCGCTTCGCTGCCTTTGATTTCGATGCCGCAGATGTTCATGGGCGAGTGACCTTATGAGCGAATTGGATGGCGGTCATGTTGACGCAGTCGGGCGGTCAAGTCACCTCGCGTCGGTGCCCGAACGGAGCAATACCGCTGGTCGGAAATCGTTGCTGACCTGTAATTTCTGACAGTAGACACCCTTCTGACTGGCGCCTAGCTTGGTTGCCGAGGGATTGGGGCGATGGTCGTCCTCTCCCATTTCGTAACTTCGCTCAAGGGACTGAAGACATGAAGCTGCGCAAGAACATTCGCTCATTGACCCAAAACGAAAAAAACAACTTCGTCGCCGCCTGCCTCCAGCTCAAACAGTCAGGCCAATACGACGAGTATGTGCACCTGCATCATCAGGTCATGAAGCCCACAGTGTTGCCACATGAACCAAACGACCCAAACTACCGCAATGGTGCTCACCGTGGGCCTTCATTCCTGCCATGGCACCGGGCATTTTTGCTGAAGTTCGAAAATGACCTTCAGGTGATTAACCCTTCCATCACGGTTCCGTACTGGAACTGGACCGAAGATGCCGCCGATCCGCTCAACTCTCCGGTGTGGGCTGAGGATTTTATGGGCGGTAATGGTGTTGAAGGCGATGACTGGCGTGTCGCAACCGGTCGGTTTGCCTTTAAGCACGGACAATGGCCCGTTCCCTCCTATCCGGATGACGATTTGCCAGGTCCTGGTTTGAAGCGCCAGTTCGGGCTGGTCGTGAACTCATTGCCGACACCGCAAGATCTGCAAATGGCGTTGCGTGAAAGTCTTTACGACACACCGCCCTATGATTCCGGACCAACTGTGCGCGGTTTCCGAAATCGTCTGGAAGGCTGGATCACACAGCGCGGCGATCCGCAGGTAACCACGGCGGGTTCACAACTGCATAATCGCGTCCACCTCTGGGTGGGCGGCAATATGCTGCCGATGACGTCTCCGGATGATCCAGTGTTCTTCTTGCATCACTGCTTTGTCGACAAAGTGTGGGCAGACTGGCAGTCGCTGATGCTACAGAGCAACGAACGTTGGGCGCCGCATTACGCGCCGCTGGTCAATGGTCCGAAAGGACATAACTACGATGATGTGCTTGAGCCGTTTGTGCAGTCTGCTCGGAGTGTGAGCGATATCACTGACTTGGGGTATGAGTATGAGTATGAGACGCCACGTCTGATCCTCGATCATGTGAAGCATCGGTCTCCTTTTCACGACTGATGCTGGCACCGGGTGGCGGAGTGAATGCCTGGCTTATGCGGCAGGTATTCACACCGTAACCGGCTATAGCTCAAGCTGCCCGGAGGAGATTCCGAAGGCCTTGCGTAACG
Source organism: Pseudomonas sp. EA_65y_Pfl2_P74 (assembly GCF_963970575.1). Taxonomy (NCBI): domain Bacteria; kingdom Pseudomonadati; phylum Pseudomonadota; class Gammaproteobacteria; order Pseudomonadales; family Pseudomonadaceae; genus Pseudomonas; species Pseudomonas sp. EA_65y_Pfl2_P74. Next base: position 144,448 of record NZ_CAXAOQ010000005.1, on the reverse strand, counting down.
TACTGCGCATAGGGAATGACCACGAAGACCGGTTTGCCCTCGGCATCATTGATGATTTGGATGTCAGTAGGTGCGTTCATGGTTCTGGAAATATAAGTCTTATATTAGATTTTTAGATCTTTGCTTCTATTCCCCGTCCGGCCAATCCTCGATGTTGGTCGGCATGTTTCTTGGTTTCAAAGTTACTCCTGCCCAATCGACTCCAGAAACTCCGACCGTTCATCACTCATCCGCGCCACGCAGTCATTTTGCGCAATCTTGAACGCCTTGCTGCCCGCCGTCGCCGGGAAAGCCTCCACCGCGCAATCCGCATCCCGCGTCTTCAGCCACTGCTGCTGGGCGGTTTTGAGTTTGGCGGTGATGTCGGCCAGTTGCGCCGGATTCTTGCCGTACGCCGTTTGCATGCGTTCGGTAAGGCTGGCGTAGTTGTCCTTGAGCAGGTCTTCGGCGGTGGTGCGGCTGTAGGTCGAGCATTCCAGGGTCTGGATGTCGTTTTCGACGGCGTCGCACGGGTTGTTGTCGGACTCTTCGGCGGCGTGTACGCCGGTCGCAATCAGGGCCAAAGCCAGGAAGATCGATTTCATTGATGTCGCCGCTCTTATCCAGTGGTGTTTGCAAGATGCGCCAGATTCTGGCTTAAGCGAGCAGGCTTGAACAGGTGGCCGTTCGGGGCGGTTAGTGACCCTTTGTCGCGGATTGACGCTTTCGGCAATTCCCCTGTCGTTTTTGCACCCGGTCGCCCCCGCACCGAGGCATATGCTGGCCCCAAAGCGCCGGCAGACGATTCGGCGCATGAATCGCCAATAAGGGGACGCCTGATGAGCCCAGCCGAATTACACGCCGACAGCATCGTTATCGACGGTCTGATCATTGCCAAATGGAACCGCGAGCTGTTCGAAGACATGCGCAAGGGCGGTCTGACGGCGGCCAACTGCACTGTGTCGGTGTGGGAAGGCTTTCAGGCGACCGTGAACAACATCGCTGCCAGCCAGAAGCTGATCCGCGAAAACAGTGACCTGGTGATGCCGGTGCGCACCACCGCCGACATCCGTCGCGCCAAAGAGCAGGGCAAGACCGGCATCCTGTTCGGCTTCCAGAATGCCCACGCCTTTGAAGACCAGATCGGCTATGTAGAGGTGTTCAAGCAGCTCGGCGTCGGCATCGTGCAGATGTGCTACAACACCCAGAACCTGGTCGGCACCGGTTGCTACGAGCGTGACGGCGGCCTGTCGGGTTTTGGTCGCGAGATCGTCGCCGAGATGAACCGCGTTGGCGTGATGTGCGACCTGTCCCACGTCGGTTCCAAGACCTCCGAGGAAGTCATCCTCGAATCGAAAAAACCGGTCTGCTATTCCCACTGCCTGCCGTCGGGGCTCAAAGAGCACCCGCGCAACAAGTCCGATGAAGAACTCAAGTTCATTGCCGACCACGGTGGTTTCGTCGGCGTGACCATGTTCGCGCCGTTCCTCGCCAAGGGCATCGATTCGACCATCGACGACTACGCCGAAGCCATCGAATACGTGATGAACATTGTCGGCGAAGATTCCATCGGTATCGGCACCGACTTCACTCAGGGCCATGGCCAGGACTTCTTCGAATACCTGACCCACGACAAGGGCTACGCCCGTCGTCTGACCAGCTTCGGCAAGATCATCAACCCGCTGGGCATCCGCACCGTCGGCGAGTTCCCGAACCTGACCGAAACCCTGCTCAAACGCGGCCACTCCGAGCGCGTGGTGCGCAAGATCATGGGCGAGAACTGGGTGAACGTCCTGAAGGACGTCTGGGGCGAATAAGCCACCGCACTTCTGAATCCTTTCCCTCGGCCGTCCGCGCCGAGGGCAACACACCAATTTTTCTGGAGTTAAGTTTCCATGGCCAAGATCGCCCCGCAATTGCCAATCGAAGTCGACAGCGAGACCGGTGTCTGGACCTCAGACGCCCTGCCAATGCTGTACGTGCCGCGCCACTTTTTCGTCAACAACCACATGGGCATCGAGGAAGTGCTGGGCGCCGACGCCTACGCCGAAATTCTCTACAAGGCCGGCTACAAATCCGCCTGGCACTGGTGTGAAAAAGAAGCTGAATGCCACGGCCTGGAAGGCGGCGCGGTGTTCGAACACTACATGAAACGCCTGTCGCAGCGCGGCTGGGGCCTGTTCAAGATCCAGGACATCGACCTCGACAAAGGCACCGCCAGCGTCAAGCTCGAACACTCGGCGTTCGTCTACGTCTACGGCAAGGTCGGGCGCAAGGTCGACTACATGTTCACCGGCTGGTTTGCCGGCGCCATGGATCAGATTCTGCAAGCCCGTGGCAGCAACATCCGCACCGTGGCCGAACAAGTCTACGGTGGCTCCGAAGAAGGCCACGATGACGGCCTGTTCACCGTCAAGCCGTTGTAAGTCGAGGAACCCGCCATGGCTTTCGAAGCAATGTTCCAGCCGATCCAGATCGGCAAACTGACCATCCGCAACCGCGTGCTCAGCACTGCGCACGCCGAGGTCTACGCGACTGACGGTGGCATGACCACCGACCGGTACGTCAAGTATTACGAAGAGAAAGCCAAGGGCGGCATCGGCCTGGCGATCTGTGGCGGTTCGTCCGTGGTCGCCATCGACAGCCCGCAGGAATGGTGGAGTTCGGTGAACCTGTCCACCGATCGCATCATTCCGCACTTCCAGAATCTGGCCGACGCCATGCACAAGCACGGCGCCAAGATCATGATCCAGATTACTCACATGGGTCGTCGCTCGCGTTGGGACGGCTTCAACTGGCCGACCCTGATGTCGCCATCGGGCATCCGTGAACCGGTGCACCGCGCGACCTGCAAAACCATCGAGCCGGAAGAAATCTGGCGGGTGATCGGCAACTACGCTCAGGCCGCGCGTCGGGCCAAGGCCGGTGGGCTTGACGGCGTTGAGCTGTCCGCCGTGCACCAGCACATGATTGACCAGTTCTGGAGCCCGCGCGTCAACAAGCGCACCGACGAATGGGGTGGCACCTTCGAAGGCCGGATGAAGTTCGGTCTGGAAGTCTTGAAAGCCGTGCGCGCCGAGGTCGGTGACGACTTCTGCGTGGGCATGCGTATCTGCGGTGACGAGTTCCACCCGGACGGCTTGTCCCACGAAGACATGAAGCAGATCGCCAAGTATTACGACGACAGCGGCATGCTCGACTTTATCGGTGTGGTGGGCTCGGGTTGTGACACTCACAACACCCTGGCCAACGTGATCCCCAACATGAGTTATCCACCGGAGCCTTTCCTGCATCTGGCGGCCGGGATCAAGGAAGTGGTCAAGGTGCCAGTGCTCCACGCACAGAACATCAAGGACCCCAACCAGGCCACGCGGATTCTTGAGGGGGGTTACGTCGACATGGTCGGCATGACCCGTGCGCACATCGCTGACCCGCACCTGATCGCCAAGATCAAGATGGGCCAGATCGACCAGATCAAACAGTGCGTCGGCGCCAACTATTGCATCGATCGCCAGTATCAAGGTCTGGACGTGTTGTGTATCCAGAATGCTGCAACGTCCCGTGAATACATGGGCGTGCCGCACATCATCGAGAAATCCACCGGACCGAAACGCAAGGTTGTGGTGGTCGGTGCCGGCCCTGCCGGGATGGAAGCGGCGCGCGTGGCGGCCGAACGTGGCCACGACGTGACCCTGTTCGAGAAGAAGGAATTCATCGGCGGGCAGATCACCACGGCGTCGAAAGCGCCGCAACGTGACCAGATCGCCGGCATTACCCGCTGGTTCCAACTGGAACTGGCACGACTGAAAGTCGACCTGCGTCTGGGCACCGCTGCCGATGCAGCGGCCATCATGGACCTGCGTCCGGACGTGGTCGTACTGGCAGTGGGCGGGCATCCGTTCCTGGAGCAGAACGAACACTGGGGCGCCGCCGAAGGGCTGGTGGTCAGCAGTTGGGACGTGCTCGACGGCAAGGTTGCGCCGGGCAAGAACGTGCTGGTCTACGACACCATTTGCGAGTTCACCGGGATGTCGGTCGCCGACTTCCTCGCCGACAAGGGCAGCCAGGTCGAAATCGTCACCGACGACATCAAACCGGGCGTGGCCATCGGCGGTACGTCGTTCCCGACCTACTACCGCAGCATGTACCCGAAAGAAGTGATCATGACCGGCGACATGATGCTGGAGAAGGTCTACCGCGAAGGCGACAAACTCGTCGCGGTGCTGGAGAACGAATACACCGGTGCCAAAGAGGAGCGGGTGGTCGATCAGGTGGTGGTGGAAAACGGCGTACGTCCGGACGAGGAAATCTACTACGCGCTCAAAGAGGGCTCGCGCAACAAGGGGCAGATCGACGTCGAAGCGTTGTTCGCGATCCAGCCGCAGCCATCGCTGAGCACCACCGGTGACGGCTACTTGCTGTTCCGCATCGGCGATTGCGTGGCGCAGCGTAATACCCACGCCGCCATTTATGACGCCCTGCGGCTCTGCAAGGATTTCTGACGGCGAGCACAAAACCCTGTGGGAACGGGCTTGCTCGCGAATGCATTCTGTCAGTTCGACATGAGCTGACTGATCCAGCGCTTTCGCGAGCAAGCCCGCTCCCACATTAATGCAGACCGTGTTTCTCCAGGCTGTACTGGTGGGAGCTTCACCTATGTTGAACACCCTTCTTCCAATCCTGTTGTTCGCAGCCCTGGGCCTCGGTGTCCTCGGCGCGTTGCGGCGGGTAGCGATGTGGCGTCGTGGCCGGGCCTCTAAGGTCGACCTGATCGGCGGCCTGTTTGCCATGCCCAAGCGCTATATGGTCGATCTGCACCATGTGGTGGCGCGGGACAAATACATCGCCAACACCCACGTCGCCACGGCGGGTGGCGCGGTGGCGTCGATCGTGCTGGCGATTCTGGTACACGGTTTCGGCCTGCATAACCGCATTCTCGGGTATGCCTTGCTGCTGATGACGGCCGTGATGTTCGTCGGTGCGATCTTCGTTTACCTGCGTCGGCGCAATCCGCCGGCACGGTTGTCGAAAGGCCCGTGGATGCGCCTGCCGAAAAGCCTGCTGGCGTTCTCGGCGTCGTTCTTCCTGGTGACCTTGCCGGTGGCCGGGATTCTCCCGGAGAACTTCGGCGGCTGGATTTTGGCGGTGATTCTCGGCGTCGGTGTGCTGTGGGGCGTGTCGGAATTGTTCTTCGGCATGACCTGGGGCGGGCCGATGAAGCACGCTTTCGCCGGTGCCCTGCACCTGGCCTGGCACCGCCGCGCCGAGCGCTTTGGTGGTGGCCGTTCCACCGGTTTGAAACCTCTGGATCTGAATGATCCAACTGCGCCACTGGGCGTGGAAAAACCCAAGGATTTCACCTGGAACCAGTTGCTCGGTTTCGACGCCTGCGTGCAGTGCGGCAAGTGCGAAGCAGCCTGTCCGGCCTTCGCCGCCGGCCAACCGCTGAACCCGAAAAAACTGATTCAGGACATGGTCGTCGGCCTTGCCGGCGGCACTGACGCCAAATTCGCTGGCAGCCCTTATCCGGGTAAACCGGTCGGCGAACACAGCGGCAATGCGCATCAACCGATCGTCAACGGTCTGGTCGATGCCGAAACCCTGTGGTCGTGCACCACCTGCCGCGCCTGCGTCGAGGAGTGCCCGATGATGATCGAGCACGTCGACGCCATCGTCGACATGCGCCGTCACCTTACGCTGGAAAAAGGCGCCACCCCGAACAAGGGCGCCGAAGTCCTGGAAAACCTGATCGCTACCGATAACCCCGGCGGTTTCGCTCCGGGCGGGCGGATGAACTGGGCGGCGGATCTGAACCTCAATCTGTTGAGCGACAAGACATCCACCGACGTGTTGTTCTGGGTCGGCGACGGTGCTTTCGACATGCGCAACCAGCGCACCTTGCGTGCGTTCGTCAAAGTGCTGAAAGCGGCCAGGGTCGACTTCGCGGTGTTGGGCCTGGAAGAGCGCGACAGCGGCGACGTGGCTCGGCGTTTAGGCGATGAAGCGACCTTCCAGTTGCTCGCCAAACGCAACATCCAGACCCTGGCCAAATACCGCTTCAACCGCATCGTCACCTGCGATCCGCACAGTTTCCATGTGCTGAAAAACGAATACGGCGCCTTCGATGGCAACTACCTCGTGCAGCATCACAGCACTTACATGGCCGAAATCATCCAGGCCGGCGCGCTCAACCTCGGTCAGCACAAAGGCAACAGCGTGACTTATCACGATCCGTGCTACCTGGGCCGCTACAACGGCGAGTACGAGGCGCCGCGTGAAGTGCTGCGTGCCCTCGGTATCGAAGTCAAAGAGATGCAACGTTCCGGCTTCCGTTCGCGTTGCTGCGGCGGCGGTGGCGGCGCGCCGATCACTGATATTCCGGGCAAACAGCGGATTCCCGACATGCGCATGGAAGACATCCGCGAAACCGGCGCCGAACTGGTGGCCGTGGGTTGTCCACAGTGCACGGCGATGCTCGAAGGCGTGGTCGAACCGCGTCCGTTGATCAAGGACATCGCCGAACTGGTGGCCGACGCGCTGCTCGAAGATGCCGCGCCAGGCAAGCCGACTACGCCGGCCAAACGTGAACCAGCGGAGGCCCACTGATGAGCGACATTATCCGCCGCGACCCACGCGCCGAATGGATTGCCCGTAACCGTCTGCACCCGCTGCACGCGGCCATGCAACCGGCGCAACATAGCTGGATGGGCCCAAACGGCGTCATCCGCAAGAACCTGCATGGCATCGGTTTTATCGGGCCGAACGGCCTCAAACGCATCGACCGCAGCGGCGCGCAGCAGGGCGGGGCGGTCAAACGTTCGGCCACGGTTGAAGTGCAATTGCCGCTGCACCAGGTACCGGCCCCGGCGTTCTACATCAGCGTGGTGCCGGACATGGTCGGCGGCCGTTTAAGCAGTCACGACCGCGACCTGCTTGGCCTCGCTCATCAATTGGCCGGCAACGACGGCGCGGTGCTGGCCGTGGTGTTTGGCGAACACAAGGAAAACACCTTCGCCACCGCGGGCGTCGATCGCTTGCTGGTGCTGGAAGGCGACCAGTTCAGCGGTTATGCACCGGAGCAACGGGTGCAGGGCTTGCGCGCTGTGGATAACCAGTTCAGTCCACGTCATTGGTTGTTGCCGGACAGCCGCACGGGTGGCGGCGAGCTCGGTCGGCGTTTTGCCGCCGCCTTGGGTGAGCGCCCGGCGACACGGGTGTGGCAGGTCAAGGATCAGGCGTGTATCGGCCGTGCCGGCGCAGGCCTGCAAGACCTGGCACGCCCGGTCGCACGCTTGATTCTGGCCTCGGCCGAATGTGCCGAACCGGTCAGCGAAACCCGTCATGAGGCCTTGCCGGTGGAGTTATCCACAACCGTTGCGCGCAGCCTGTCGCGCATCGAGGATCTGGGCGCGGTGGCGGTCGATCCGGCGGCGATTCCGATGGCCGAAGCGGAGTTCATCTTCTCTGGCGGCAACGGCGTCAAAGACTGGCAACTGTTCCACCAGACGGCCGCCGCCCTCGGCGCCACCGAAGGTGCATCACGGGTCGCGGTGGACGACGGCTTCATGGCGCGCGACCGCCAGGTCGGTGCGTCCGGCACCTGGGTTACGGCACGGGTTTACGTGGCCGTGGGGATTTCCGGGGCGATCCAGCACCTGCAGGGCATCGGCGCCTGCGACAAAGTGGTGGCGATCAACCTTGATCCCGGTTGCGACATGATCAAACGTGCCGACCTGTCGGTGATCGGCGAAAGCGCGCAGATTCTTCAGGCCTTGATCGCGGCGGTTGAGGCTTACCGCAACGACGCCAAGCGCGATGCGGCTTAAGGAACGGCTATGAACACAAAAATCATCAGTTTGGTTTCAATCGGCGCCCACCCGACCTCCGGCCGGCCACGCCGCGCCGAACAGGACGCACGCGCCGTGGAGCTGGGCCTGCAACTGGCTGGGGATAACCTGCAAGTGCTGCATGCCGGCGATGTTGCGGAACCGGCGTTGCGCGCCTATCTGGGCATGGGGCTTACACAGATGCATGTGCTGGAACAACCCGAGGGCGCCGATGCACTGCCCGCCCTGACCGCGTACCTGCGCGATGCCGGCGCGCAGGTGGTACTGACCGGCAGTCAGGCGGAAACCGGCGAAGGTTCGGGGATGTTGCCGTTTCTGCTGGCCGAGGGTTTGGGCTGGCCATTGGTGGTCGGGCTGGCGCAGGTCGAGTCGATCAATGACGGCTCGGCGCTGGTGCTGCAAGCCTTGCCCCGTGGGCAGCGGCGGCGGTTGAAGGTGAAGCTGCCGTTTCTGGCGACTGTGGATAACGCTGCACCGAAACCTCGGCAAAGCGCTTATGGTCCGGCGCGCCGTGGCGTGTTGAACGCCGAAGACGTGGAAGTGCTGGACGACGAACTGCTGGCCGTCGCCACGCTGCAACCGGCCAAGCCACGGCCCAAACGCTTGAAAGTGATCAAGGCCAAAAGCGGTGCGGACCGGATGAAAGCGGCCACGGCCAAGGCCAGTGGCGGTGGTGGGCAAGTATTGAAAGGTGTCACGGCGCAAGCCGGCGCCGAAGCCATTCTCAAACTCCTGATTGAAGAAGGCGTTGTCCGCTAGCCCCAATCTTCCAGACGCTGGCCCCCTGTGGGAGCGAGCAAGCCCGCTCCCACAGGGGGCCAGCGTTCGTCAAAAAATATTGTCTGCCTGGTGTTTACCCACAATCCCTGTTGGCGGATCTGTGGATAAGGTGTTCGCCCATCCCCACACCGCACGCCAATCAAGCCCTGCAGCCATTCGTTCAAAAAACAACCAGTCTAAGTTGCGGTTTTTTCTGGGTTTTTCCCCTGAATAACTCAGCGAGTTGCCCCCAATCTCTGTTGGCGCTTCTGTGGATAAGATGTTCGCTGTCCGCTGAAGCCTAAACAAACCGTGGCTTGCGAAGATTTGATCAAAAAACAATCAATTCATCCGATTCCACGTAGAACTGCCACGAAAGCCTCGAAATGACACAGCCTCCAGCGCTTTTCCACAGATCGGGCAAAGTTACCCCCGAACTCTGTTGGCGCTTCTGTGGATAACGTGTTCGCCATCCTCTGCAGGCCATGTGAAACGTGGTCTACAAGGATGTGATCAAAAAACGATCAATCTGACGCACAAACCGTGGTTCTGGATAAGTCACGATTTTTCTTCACAAATCAGACAGTTATTTTTCCAGTCATCCACAGTTGTCCCCATTTGCTGTGGGTGGCTGTGTGGATAACTTGTTCGCCAAACCCTGCAAGCCCCGCTGGCTATAGTCCAAATAGCAATTGATCAGATTTCATACAGGTCTAAGCCGTTGCCTTGACTTCGATCCGGCCCCTGTCTTCACTTTGATGGCACAAGGACAGCGACTACTTATCCACATCTGGTTCAGGGAGAACGCCTGATGGATAGCCATCCCCATCGATCAGCCCCCACCCCCCGCAAGTTCTGCGCGCCAGCGCCGCCTTCGTCGCGAAAGCGCTCGGCGCGTCTTGCTGCCCATCAACGCGCTCAGTTGTAGCCGTTAAATCCGCCCAAACCGATGTGCTGTCGCCGGGCTAGCCCGCAGGCCAGGTGCCCGTTCGCCCATTGATTGCAGGCAACCGCAGAGTTGCCCCATCTGCCTGAGAGAGGAACCACCACATGACACGGATCGCAACGCCCATCAGCGAGATCAAGGAACACTACGACGTCATTGTCATTGGCTCCGGTTATGGCGGCGGCATTGCTGCGTCACGCCTGTCCCGTGCCGGTAAGCGCGTGTGTTTGCTGGAGCGAGGCCGGGAAATCCAGCCCGGCGAATACCCCAACACCATGATTGCCGCGACCGAAGAGTTGCAGGTGCACGACCCCGACGGGCATATCGGTTCGCGCACCGGGCTGTTCGACCTGCACGTCAACGCCCAGCAGAACGTGGTGGTCGGTTGTGGATTGGGCGGCACGTCGCTGATCAACGCCAATGTCTCGCTGGAGCCGGAGCCCGGCGTGTTCGATGATCCGCGCTGGCCACAGGCAGTGCGTGAACACCGCGACACGCTGCTCAAGGACGGCTACGCCCGTGCCCGGGAAATGCTCAAACCCAATCCTTATCCGGACACTGCACCCAATCTGCCCAAACTCGACGCCAACAAAAAGTCCGCGGAGTACCTCAAGCAAGGCGCGCATTTCTACAAGCCGCCGATCAACGTGACCTTCGACAAACTGCCGAACAACCTCAACCACGTCGGCGTCGAACAACTGCCGTGCAACCACTGTGGCGATTGCGTCTCGGGCTGTAACAACAAGGCCAAGAACACCACGCTGATGAACTATCTGCCGGACGCCTGGAACCACGGCGCGGAGATTTTCTGTCAGGCCCAAGTGCGACACCTGGAGCGTGACGGCGATGGCTGGATCGTGCACTTCCAGTATCTGGACAGCGGCCGCGAGAAGTTCTCGGCGCCGACGCTGTTCGTGAAGGCCGACATTGTGGTGGTCTCCGCCGGCACGCTGGGCTCCACCGAGATTCTTTTGCGCTCCCGGGACAAAGGCCTGGTGATGTCCGGCCAGCTCGGCGAGAACATGAGCGGCAATGGCGACATCCTGGGCTTCGGCCACAACTGCGAGCAGACCATCAACGGCATCGGTTTCGGCGCGCATCCGGCCAAGGAGTTGCACCCGGTCGGCCCGTGCATCACCTCGATCATCGACATGCGCACCGAGGGCGACTGGCGCAGCCGCATGGTCATTGAGGAAGGCTCGATCCCCGGCGCTCTTGGTCGGCCAATGGTGCCAAGCATGGCCGGGTTCGCCGAGATGATCGGCAAGGCCACCGACGACCGCTTCAGCGCCAAGTTGAAATACAAGGAGCGCGAGGCCGAAAGCTTCCTGCGCGGCCCGTATTACGGCGCGCTGCACAACATGCAGACCTACCTGATCATGAGCCACGACAGTGGCCAGGGGCGGATGGTGCTGGATAACAAGGATCAGTTGCGCATCGACTGGCCAGGCGTCGGCGAACAGGAAAACTTCAAACTCGGCAATGATCGGCTGTATCAGAGCACCAAGGCGCTGGGCGGCGTCTGGGTGGAGAATCCGATCTGGACCAAGCTGCTCAAGCACAGCATCGTCTCGGTGCATCCACTGGGCGGTTGCGTGATGGGCGAGGACGCCGGGCAAGGCGTGGTCAACCACAAGGGCCAGGTGTTCAGCGGTGCTAGTGGCACCGACGTGTACGCCAATCTGTACGTGACTGACGGTGCGGTGATTCCGACCTCGCTGGCGGTCAATCCGCTGCTGACCATCTCCGCCGTCAGTGAACGCAATATGGGCTTGCTCGCCGCTGACCGTGGCTGGCAGATCGATTACACGCTGCCATCCGCACCGAGCAAACAGGTGGCGCCGCCGACCCTTGGCGTGCAGTTTACCGAAACCATGAAGGGCTATTTCTCCCGGGCGTTCACTGCTGCGCAAAGCACCGATCTGAAAGTCTATGAAGCGGCGGCCAAACGCGGCGAGGCAGACAATTCGCCGATCGACTTCACCCTGACCATCACCGCCAACGACCTCAACCGGATGATCAAGGAGCCGGAACACGCCGCGACCATTGTCGGCACGGTCAATGCCTCGGCGCTGTCGCCACAGCCGCTGACCGCTAGCAACGGCGTGTTCAACCTGTTCGAACAATTCGAGGAGCAGGTCGATACGCGCCACATGAAGTACGACATGAAACTGACCGCCGAGGACGGCAGTGACTATTTCTTCAGCGCGTTCAAAACCGTGCCGGAAGACAACGGCGTGCTGAACATCTGGCACGACACCAGCACCCTCTATGTGACGTTGTATCGCGGGCCTGACAAGTCGGGCGAGGTGATCGGCTGCGGGGTGATGCACATTCATCCGACCGATTTCGCCAAGCAGATGACCACCATGAAAGTGCTCAACGCGCGCAACGAGCGCGAGCGCATTGAAGGGCTGGCGCGCTTTGGCAAGTTCTTCGCAGGCATTCTCTGGGAGAGTTATGGCGGGGTGTTTGCCGGTGATATCTACTTCAACCCCGACGCGCCACCACGGCTGAAACGGCCGCTGGATGCGCCATCCCCGGCGGTGCATTTCTTCCCCACCGAGGATGGCGTCGAACTGCGCCTGACTCGCTATCAGGCCGGCAGTAAAGGCCCGGTAATGCTGGTGCATGGTTTGGGTGTGGGTTCGAACATCTTTTCCACCGACACCATTCAGACCAACCTGCTCGAATACCTGTGCAAGCACGATTACGACGTCTGGCTGCTGGATTTTCGCGTGAGCATTCTGCTGCCGGCGAGCAAGAAGGAATGGAACGGCGACCAGATCGCCCAGTACGACTTCAAGGCTGCGATTGCGCAGATTCAACAGCAAACCGCTGCCAAAGACGTGCAATGCGTGGTGCATTGCTATGGCGCGACGACGTTTTTCATGTCGCTGCTGGCCGGGTTGCAGGGTGTGCGCTCGGTGGTCTGTTCGCAGATTGCCGCCGACACGGTGGTTGCCACCGCAACGGGGTTGAAGGCCGGGCTGCACCTGCCGGGAATGCTTGACGCCGTCGGCATCAAATCGATGACGGCTTACGCCGACAGCAAGGAGAACTGGTTCAACAGGCTCTACGACAAGGCCCTCAACGGCTACGCACGGATCGAAGCCCAGGGCTATTGCACCAACCCGGTGTGCCACCGCATCACCTTTATGTACGCGTCGCTGTACCGCCACGACACCCTCAACGAAACCCTGCACGACAACCTGCACGAACTGTTCGGCGAATCGAATATCGAGACTTTCGAGCATCTGGCGCTGATCGTGCGCAAAGGGCATCTGGTGGATTTCAAAGGCAACGATGTGTATATGCCGCACTTTGATCGGTTGACCATGCCGATCTGCTTTATCAGCGGTGCCGACAACCAGTGTTATCTACCGCAAAGCACGCTCAAGACCTATCAGCGCTTGTGTGACCTGCACGGGCCGGATCGCTATAGCCGGCAGGTCGTGCCGGGCTACGGCCACATCGACTGCATGTTCGGCAAGAACGCGGTGGTTGATGTGTATCCGATCATCCTTGAACACCTGGAGAAGACCGCACTCGGTTGACTTGACACCGAGTCGCCCCGTTCGCGAGCAAGCCCGCTCCCACAGGGTTTTGTGTCAGGCACAAGACCAGTGGGTATCCCCCATCCATTGTGGGAGCGGGCTCGCTCGCGAAAGGGGTAGGTCAGGCACTACATCTCTTGGGTCTGTACAAGGAAATGGATGACATGGACACCTACATCCGCTGGTTTCAACGCTTCATCTGGCTAGGCATTGCGATGAACATGGTGTTCGCGATCCCCGCGCTGTTCGCGCCGGGATTGCTGACATCGGTGGTCGGCTTGCCGCCGCAACTCTCCGATCCGTGGCTGGAAAACGCCGGGATGCTGTTGGTGGGCATCAGCGTGTTTTACATGCCGTCGGGGTTCAACGCGTCGCGTTACGTGGTGCATTCCTGGCTGTGCGTGCTGACACGGCTGATCGCCGTGGTGTTCTGGATTTACCTGATCAACACCAGCACTCAGGGCTCGGTGTTTGTGCCGATGCTGATGGGCGATCTGAGTTTTTTCCTGATCCTCGGCATTTTGCTGTACCTGGGTACCGCGCCTGAGAATCGACCGCTGGCACTGCTCTGCGAGGGCTGGCGCCAATGGCGCGCCGCGTGGTCGCGACATTGGCAAAGCCACAGCTTCAAGGTCGGCACCTTGGTGGTCGTGGTTTTACTGGGTTTCATCGGTTACGAAACCTGGTACCAGATGCTGCGTGTGGTGCCGGAGCAGGAATACGCCTCCGACGAGGACCATTACAAATACGCCGCCATCGGCCTCGGCATCGAAGCGCGAATCCCCTATTACCTGTTCGCCGTGCTGCCGCAGATGTGCCCTGAGAAAATGCCCAAGCCCGGTGGCTGGGAAGTCTTCGGTTTTCTCTTCGAGAACGGCAAGGACCTGCCCATCGGCATGGCAAAAAGGCAAATCGGCTACCCGACCGTCGAGCCCAATTGCGCGCTGTGCCACACCGGCTCTTACCGCGCCAATGCCAGCGACGTCGCCGTCAATGTGCCCAGTGCGCCGGCCAATACCTTGCAACTGCAAGCGTTCCAGTGGTTTGCCTACGATTGCGCCAGCGATCCGACATTCACTACCGACGCGGTGATGGCGGCGATCAACAGCAAATTCCAGCTGGGCTTTTTCGAGAAGCTCTACAACCGTTACCTGATCATGCCGATGGCGAAAAGCGCCTTGCTCAAGCAGAAGCAGGCCTACGCCTGGCAGAAGCTGCGCCCGCAGCAAGGGCCGGGGCGCACCGATACGTTCAACCCGACGAAAATGGTGGTGTTCGGCTTCCCGGATGACTCGACCATCGGCACTGTCGACCTGCCGCAAGTGTGGAACCAGAAACCACGCGAATCGATGTACCTGCATTGGGACGGCAATAACAACAAGATCCACGAACGCAACTACGCTGCCGCGATGGCCGTGGGTGCGACGCCGGAATCGGTACTGCCACCCAGTTTCAACCGCGTGACCAACTGGCTGCTCGGGCACAAAGCCCCGGCGTGGCCGTGGGCGCTGGATCAGGCCAAGGTCGCGCAGGGCAAACCGGTCTGGGAGGCGAACTGTGCCGGTTGCCATGACTTCGGCCGTGCCGACACGGGTCAGGTCACCACCAACATCGATCAGCTCGGCACTGATCCGCATCGGCTGGACTCGTTCACCACCGGTCTGGTGGCGGCGTTCCACACCTTCAAGAAACCGCCGTTCGACTTCGGCGCCTATCGCAAAACCCAGAGTTACAGCAACACGCCCACCGACGGTATCTGGCTGCGCGCGCCGTACCTGCACAACGGCTCGGTGCCGACCCTGTGGGACTTGCTGCAACCGCCGGAAAAACGTCCGCAGGTGTTCATCACCGGTTCCGACATTTACGACCCGGTCAACGTCGGTTTCGTCACCAGCGGCGCGCAGGCCAAGGCCTCGGCGGACTTCAAGTACGACACGCGGCTGGAGGGCAACCACAACAGCGGTCACCTGTATGGCACGACGCTGTCGGACGACGACAAGCGTGCGTTGATCGAATTCATGAAAACCCTGTAAGCCCTTACGGAGAGAGGATTACGCCATGTCACTGGTCAGTCATTGGGAACACGAGTACGACAAGGTCAAAGTACGCATTCACGGCTTGGTCACCCGCATGGAAATGGCCTGGATGAAGCTCGTCAGCGAGCTTGAGCCGCATGAGTTCGAGGCCATCATCAAGCTGCTCCAGCGGGGGCACGATCAGGCGCAGTACGTGCTGAAAAACGGCGAGTTGCCGGACGACGAACCGGGCGTGCCCTGGGAGCTGTCTCACGGCTTGTCGATCTTGCGCATCGGCAACGCCGCGCCGTTGCCGCAGTCGAGCGACCAACTGCAAACCCGAGTGCTCAAGGACGGCAGCCTGCTCGGTTGTCGCAAGTGGGAACTGCTCGATCTGCTGTGGAGCGAGGCGCTGCTCAAGTGGATCGAAAACCTGCGTCATCACGCGACATTCGGCACCGATCCGGCGTTAGTGCAGATGGAGCGCGACGTGACCCTGGCGATTGCCGGCGACTGGGGCACCGGCCCCTTTGACAGCCACGCGCCGGCAGTGTCGGTGGCCAACCAGATGCAACTGGCCCAGGCCGATTTCACCATCCATCTGGGCGATGTGTATTACGCCGGCAGCCACTCGCAGGAAGACGTCGACATGGCCGGATGGCCGATGGGCACTCATGGCTCATTCACCCTCAATTCCAACCACGAGATGTACAGCGGCGCCCACGGCTACTTCAAGGAACTCGCCAAGCGTTTTGCGGGGCAGCAGGGCACCAGTTATTTTGCCTTGATCAACGATGACTGGCTGGTGGTCGGGCTCGACTCGGCGTACGCGTCTGAGGCATTGAACCTTTATATGGACGGCACCTTGAACGAGCCGCAAATCCAGTGGATGAAAGGCTTGCCGAAACGCAAAAAAATCATGGTGCTCAGCCATCATCAGGGTTTCGATATTACCGGGCACAACAAGACCGCGCTGTATCAACCGGTGTGCGATGCGCTGGGGCGTGAACCGGATTATTGGTATTGGGGGCATTTGCACAACGGCATCGTCTACGCGCAGCAGGGCGGTTTGAAGGCGCGATGTGCCGGGCACGGAGCGATTCCTTATGGCAACGCCAGTGAACTGGACGGGCATTCTCGGGTGTTGTGGTCGGAGACTCAGGATGCGAACGATCCGGCGTATCCGCTGCGGGTGTTGAATGGGTACGCGAAGATCAGGCTGGTGGGGGAGGATATTTTTGAGGAGTTTATTGGTGAGGATGGCAGTGTGAGGTGGTCATCGAAGTGATGAGGTGGCTGGGCCGGCCTCTTCGCGAGCAAGCCCGCTCCCACAGGTGGAATGCATTCCAATTGTGGAAGCGGGTTTGCTCGCGAAGCTTTTGCCTCTGATCTTAGCCCTGAACCGGCACGCCCTTGAGGTACGGCGCAGGCTCGGCGCCGAGGTTGCTCAGCATGCGCTCGCTGTACCAATCGACGAAGTTGACCACACCAAACTCATACGTCTTGGAGTACGGCCCAGGCTGATACGCGGTGGAGTTGATCCCGCGCTGGTTCTCTTCGGCCAGACGGCGGTCCTGATCGTTGGTCGCGTCCCACACCTGACGCATGCGCTCGACGTCGTAATCGACGCCTTCGACCGCGTCCTTGTGCACCAGCCACTTGGTGGTGACCATGGTTTCCTGGGCGCTGATCGGCCACACGGTAAAGACGATGATGTGATCGCCCATGCAGTGGTTCCACGAGTGTGGCAGGTGCAGGATGCGCATCGAACCCAGATCCGGGTTCTTGATCCGGCCCATCAGTTTGGCGCAGCCCTGTTTGCCGTCGAGGGTCATCGACACGGTGCCCTTGAGCAGCGGCATGCGCACGATGCGGTTACGCAGACCGAAACTGGCGTGGGCGTAAGGGATCTTCTCGGCTTCCCAGGCAGCGGCGGAGGCTGCGACGTGATCCTTGAACGCCTGATCGGCGCGTGGGTCGGTGACGTCGTCCCATTCGAGCAGTGTTTTCAGCAGTTCGGGGTGCGAGGCGTTGCAGTGGTAGCACTCGCGGTTGTTTTCCAGCACCAGTTTCCAGTTGGCTTTCTCCATCAAGGTGGTGGTGATCGCCACCTTGGTGTTCTCCATGTCGTACGGTTCCATGTAATGGTTCAGCGTCGACAGGAAGTCATCGATGGCCGGCGGGTTTTCCGCCAGGCTGATAAAGATGTAACCGCCGGCCGTCTTCACGTTCACCGGTTTGAGGCCGTACTGCTTCATGTCGAAGTCGGCGCCCATTTCGGTGCCGGCGAACAGCAGGCGACCGTCCAGCTCATAGGTCCACTGGTGGTAGTGGCAGACCAGTTTGGCCACCTTGCCCTTTTCGCTGGTGCACAGGCGCGAGCCACGGTGGCGGCAGACGTTGTGGAAGGCATGCACCACGCCTTCGGCGCCACGAATGACGATGATCGGGTTCTTGCCGACCTGCAGGGTCAGGTAGTTGCCCTTGGCCGGGATTTCGCAGGTCATGCCAGCGATCAACCACTCTTTCTGGAAGATTTCCTGCATGTCGATATCGAACAGCCGTTCGTCGCTGTAGAACGGTTGTGGCAGCGAAAAGGTGCGCTCGCGCTCCTGCAACATCTGTGCGGTGGCCTTGCGTGCGGGTTCCAGTGGATCGCCCAAGCTCAGGGTAGTGGTGACGTCCATCGATATGTTCCTCATGGCCATCAGGGTGGCCGGCGAATAGTGGCTGATACGGTTACATCGCAAGGCGCAGAAAATCTGTGTTGATGTGGCGCTGAGTGTGGGCCCGGCGCAGGGCGCAACCTTATCCATGGGCGACATGGCGCAATCTGTTCCCGACGTGTATCCCCCAGTGATAGGGGGCTGGTTGCCATAAGTATGTCAATGTCGCGGATAGGTAAACGGGACCTCTGCGCTATACGCAGAATCGCCACATGAAGGCCGACAGTCGGCCGTGGAGAACAGCATGTCCAACAGCTTCCTGAATCCGGTCACCACCCAGACCTGGGCCAATGGCCGACACATCGTCCGTTGCGTCAAAGTCATCCAGGAAACCTGGGACGTGCGCACCTTTTGCTTCATGGCCGATCAGCCGATCCTGTTCTTCTTCAAGCCCGGGCAGTTCGTGACCCTGGAGCTGGAAATCGAAGGCCAGCCGATCATGCGCTCGTACACCATTTCCAGTTCGCCGTCGGTGCCTTACAGCTTCTCGGTGACCATCAAACGGGTGCCGGGCGGCAAAGTCTCGAACTGGCTGCACGACAACCTGCATGAAGGCCAGGAACTGGCGGTGCACGGGCCGGTCGGTCTGTTCAACGCCATCGACTTTCCGGGCCCCAAAGTGCTTTACCTCAGCGGCGGCGTCGGTATCACCCCGGTGATGTCGATGGCGCGCTGGTTCTATGACACCAACGCCAACGTCGACATGACGTTTATCCACAGCGCCCGTTCGCCCAAAGACATCATTTACCACCGCGAGCTGGAGCACATGGCGTCGCGGATCGACAACTTCAGTTTGCACCTGATCTGCGAGAAGCATGGTCTGGGCGAACCGTGGGCCGGGTATCGCGGTTATCTGAACCACAAGATGCTCGAACTGATGGTCCCGGACTTCCTTGAGCGTGAGGTGTTCTGCTGCGGCCCGACGCCGTACATGAGCGCGGTCAAGCGCTTGCTGGAAGCGGCCGGTTACGACATGGCGCGTTATCACGAGGAATCCTTCGGCGCCACGCCACCCGAGGCCCGCGCCGACGCAGTGGAGCAGGCCGAACAAGCCGCGGATGCACCGGAAATCGATGTGGCAGACCTGCATCAGGTGGAATTCACCGCGTCGGGCAAGAGCATTCGCGTGGCACCGGGCGAAACCGTGCACGCAGCGGCGGCCAAGCTTGGGCTGATGATTCCGAAAGCCTGCGGCATGGGGATTTGCGGGACGTGCAAGGTCATGAAGCTGGGCGGCGAAGTCGAGATGGACCACAACGGCGGGATTACCGAGGAAGACGAGGCCGAGGGGTTTATCTTGTCGTGCTGCAGCGTGCCCAAAGGCGACGTGCGGATCGAATTCTAGATTTCACCGCAGTACAAATGTGGAAGCGGGCTTGCTCGCGAATGCGGTATGTCATTCAACACTGATGTTGACTGATTTGACGCCTTCGCGAGCAAGCCCGCTCCCACAGCGGAGGGTGTTTCAATCCACGAACAGGTCGGGCATCAAATCGGCGTCGCTGTCCGGCTCGAAACGGTAGTGGTCGAATTCAGTCGCGCCGTGCTCGCGCAAAATCTCTTCATCAATCAGCAAACGCCCGCTGATCTGGCGTCCGCGGCTACTCAAAATCACATGCGCTGCATCCGCCATGATCGCCGGCGTGCGCGCATGCTTGAACGACTCGCGACTGCCCAGCTGAAATTCGATGGCCGCCGTGGCGATCATGGTCTGCGGCCACAGCGAATTGACGCTGATGCCGTCATTGGCGAATTCCTCACTCATGCCCAGCGTCAGCATGCTCATGCCGTATTTGGTCACGGTGTAGGGGCTGTATTGGGCGAACCACTTGCTCGCCAGATTCAGCGGCGGTGACAGATTGAGAATGTGTCCGGCGGATTTTTTCAGATAGGGCAGGGCGGCCTGGCTGCACAACAGCACCGCGCGGGTGTTGATCTGGTGCATCAGGTCGAACCGCTTGAGCTCGATGTGTCGCACGCCGGTCAACTTGATCGCCCCGGCGTTGTTCACCAGTGCATCGATCCCACCGAAATGCTCATTCGCCTGAGCCAGCGCCTGTCGCACTGCGGTTTCGTCGCGGACATCGACTTGCAGTGCCAATGCCTTGCCGCCAGCAGCCTCGACTTGCGCGGCGACGCTATGAATGGTGCCGGGCAACTTGGCGTGGGGTTCGGCGCTCTTGGCGGCGATGACGATGTTGGCCCCGTCCCTGGCTGCCCGCAGCGCAATCTCACGGCCAATGCCACGGCTGGCGCCGGTGATGAACAGGGTTTTGCCTTGTAGCGACATGCCGATGCTCCTGCTTATTGTTGTGTGAGCGGAGGCTCGACAGACAATGTAGACCAAGCAGCAAGCGCGAGAGCGTTGCTCGTTCCATGCTTTGCGTGGGAACGAGCAGTGCGGGGAGAGGCGTTAGTGGGACATGACTTCGCGGATGTCGCGGGCCAGCTCACGCACGCGCTCTTCTTCGGTGTCCCACGAGCACATGAAGCGTGCCCCGCCCTTGCCGATGAAGGTGTAGAAACGCCAGTTTTTTGCGGTCAACGCCGCAATCGCCGGTTCCGACAGTTGCAGGAACACGCCGTTGGCCTGCACCGGGAACATCAATTCCACGCTGGGAATATCGCTGACCAGTTCGGCCAGCAACTGCGCGCAGTGGTTGGCGTGGCGGGCGTATTTGAGCCAGGCGTCGTTTTCGAGGATGCCGACCCACGGCGCCGACAAAAAGCGCATTTTCGAGGCCAGTTGTCCGGCCTGTTTGCAGCGGTAGTCGAAGTCTTCAGCGAGTTTGTGGTTGAAGAACAGAATCGCCTCACCCACGGCCATGCCGTTTTTCGTGCCGCCGAAGCACAGCACATCCACACCGGCCTTCCAGGTCAGATCCGCCGGCGAGCAGCCGAGGAAGGCGCAGGCGTTGGAGAAGCGTGCGCCGTCCATGTGCAGGTGCAGGCCCAGTTCTTTGCAAGTCGCGCTGATGGCGCGGACTTCTTGCGGGGTGTAGACGCTGCCGACTTCGGTGGCTTGGGTCAGTGTGACCACGCGCGGTTTGGGGTAGTGAATGTCCTGGCGCTTGAGCGCAACTTCGCGGATCGATTCCGGCGTGATCTTGCCGTTTTCGGTACGGGCGATCAGCAGTTTCGAGCCGTTGGAGAAGAATTCCGGGGCGCCGCATTCGTCGGTTTCGACGTGGGCGGTTTCCGAGCAGATCACGCTGTGGTAACTCTGGCACAGCGACGACAGCGCCAGCGAGTTGGCGGCGGTACCGTTGAAGGCGAAGAACACTTCGCAGTCGGTTTCGAACAGATTGCGGAAATGGTCGGCGGCTCGCGCTGTCCATTCATCGTCGCCGTAAGCGCGTTGGTGGCCGTGGTTGGCCTGTTCCATGGCAGCCCAGGCTTCAGGGCAGATACCGGAATAGTTGTCGCTGGCGAATTGTTGGCTCTTGTCGGTCATGGCCGGCTTCCGTGATCGAAGCGCTTTTGACGCTTCGTTGGTCAATGAGGGTTGCGCACTTTACCGAAGATCATCCGGGGAGCACACGGGATGTCGCTGTCAGAACTTTACAAGGACACGGGCCGATTATGCACCTGAGTCAACGTGACGGCGCGCTGGATCTGCTCAAGTGGTTAGCGCTTGCAAGCATGCTGCTCGATCATCTGCGATATGTCGGGATCAGCGTCGATTGGCTTTACGTGCCGGGGCGGCTGGCGTTTGCGTGGTTCTGTCTGGCGATGGCGGCGAATCTTTCCCGTGATGGCATGCGCAAGATCGAGTGGCGTTATCTGGGGTGGTTGGTGTTGTTCAGTGCCGTCAGTGAAATTCCGTATCGCTTGTACATGCCTGACCCCGACACGTTGAACGTTATGCCTACGTTGGCATTAGGGCTGCTGGTGGCGCGGGGCTGGCAGGATGGAACACGGGTTTGGCGACTGGTCGGTGTCGCGGCTGTGCTGCTGGCCGCGGTGTTTTGCGAGCGACTGATGTTTGGCATTTTTGGGGTGTTGCTGCCATTGGCGACACTGCTGGTGATCCGCCGTGAGTGGTATTTCAGCCTGTTGCCGGGGCTGGTGTGTCTGGCGGCGAATCAGTGGCGGGTGCTTTTCGAGTCGGCGCAATTGGGCAATGAAGTAGCGATCTTCGGCCTTATCACTTGTCTGATTGCGCCACTGCTTGGCCTGTTCCTGTTGCGACAGACCCGGTCGCTTCATCCGCCACCCATGCGCCGCTGGGCTTACGCCCTCTATCCTGCGCATTTTCTTCTGTTGCTCGCCATTCGTGCGGCCTACACATAACCGCTGTGGGGGCTGTGCAGGTTTGAGGATAGTGTTTTCAACGACATTTCCCGCCATGTCGTAAACGCACCTTTGCGTGGCGTCCGTAGGCATTTGAGCTGTCTGCGCCGGTCATACCATCGCATCAAAGGGCACGCCGGTGCCTGACCGAGACGAATGGCGCACCGCCGCCGCTGGGAGAGACGCGATGTTCAGCAAGCAAGACCAGATCCAGGGTTACGACGATGCACTGCTGGCGGCGATGAATGCCGAGGAGCAACGTCAGGAAGATCACATCGAGCTGATCGCGTCCGAGAACTACACCAGCAAACGCGTCATGCAAGCGCAGGGCAGCGGCCTGACCAACAAGTACGCCGAAGGTTATCCGGGCAAGCGCTATTACGGTGGTTGTGAGCATGTGGATAAAGTCGAAGCGCTGGCCATCGAACGCGCCAAGCAATTGTTCGGTGCCGATTACGCCAACGTCCAGCCGCACTCCGGCTCCTCGGCCAACAGCGCCGTGTATCTGGCGTTGATCAAACCAGGTGACACCATCCTCGGCATGAGCCTGGCCCACGGCGGTCACCTGACCCACGGCGCCAAAGTGTCGTCCTCGGGCAAGCTGTACAACGCTGTGCAGTACGGCATCGACACCAAGACCGGTTTGATCGATTACGACGAAGTCGAGCGTCTGGCCGTTGAGTGCCAGCCGAAGATGATCGTGGCCGGTTTCTCGGCTTACTCCAAGACCCTGGATTTCCCGCGTTTCCGTCAGATCGCCGACAAGGTCGGGGCGCTGTTGTTCGTCGACATGGCCCACGTTGCGGGTCTGGTCGCTGCCGGCCTGTACCCGAATCCGCTGCCTTACGCTGACGTGGTCACCACCACCACCCACAAGACCCTGCGCGGTCCGCGTGGCGGGTTGATCCTGGCCAAGTCCAACGAAGAGATCGAGAAGAAGCTCAACGCTGCTGTCTTCCCCGGCGCCCAGGGCGGCCCGCTGATGCACGTCATCGCCGGTAAAGCCGTGTGCTTCAAGGAAGCGCTGGAGCCAGGCTTCAAGGCTTATCAGCAGCAAGTGATTGACAACGCTCAGGCGATGGCGAGCGTATTTATCAAACGTGGCTACGATGTAGTGTCCGGTGGTACCGACAATCATCTGTTCCTGGTCAGCCTGATCCGTCAGGGCCTGACCGGCAAAGATGCTGACGCCGCCCTCGGCCGTGCCCACATCACCGTCAACAAGAACGCCGTGCCGAACGACCCGCAGTCGCCGTTCGTCACCTCGGGCCTGCGCATCGGCACCCCGGCAGTGACCACGCGCGGCTTCAAGGTGACTCAGTGCGAAACGCTGGCCGGCTGGATCTGCGACATCCTCGACAACCTCGGCGATGCCGATGTCGAGGCCAATGTCGCCCAGCAGGTTGCGGCCCTGTGCGCAGACTTCCCGGTTTATCGCTGAGCGTTCTGGAGTAAATGACTATGCAACGCTATTCGGGCTTCGGCCTCTTCAAACACTCCCTCAGCCACCACGAAAACTGGCAGCGCATGTGGCGCACGCCCACGCCGAAAAAGGTTTACGACGTGGTCATCGTCGGCGGCGGCGGGCATGGTCTGGCGACGGCCTACTATCTGGCCAAAGAACACGGCATCACCAACGTGGCCGTGGTCGAGAAAGGCTGGCTGGGCGGCGGTAACACCGCGCGCAACACCACCATCGTGCGCTCCAACTACCTGTGGGACGAGTCGGCGCACCTGTATGAACACGCGATGAAATTGTGGGAAGGTCTGTCGCAAGACCTGAACTACAACGTGATGTTCTCCCAGCGTGGCGTCTACAACCTGTGCCACACCCTGCAGGACATCCGCGATTCCGAGCGTCGGGTCAGCGCCAACCGCCTCAACGGCGTCGATGGCGAACTGCTCAACGCCAAGCAAGTGGCTGACGAGATTCCGTACCTCGACTGCACGAAAAACACGCGCTACCCGGTGCTGGGTGCGACCGTCCAGCGTCGCGGCGGCGTCGCCCGTCACGATGCCGTGGCCTGGGGCTTTGCCCGTGCCGCCGACGCCCTCGGTGTGGACTTGATCCAGCAGACCGAAGTGATCGGTTTTCGCAAGGAAAACGGCGTGTGCATCGGCGTCGAAACCAACAAAGGCTTCATCGGCGCCAAGCGTGTCGGCGTGGTGACGGCCGGTAATTCCGGACACATGGCGAAACTGGCCGGTTTCCGTCTGCCGATCGAATCCCACCCGCTGCAAGCGCTGGTGTCCGAGCCGATCAAACCGATTATCGACAGCGTGATCATGTCCAACGCCGTGCACGGTTACATCAGCCAGTCCGACAAGGGCGATCTGGTGATCGGCGCCGGTATCGACGGCTACAACGGCTACGGCCAGCGCGGTTCGTACCCGGTGATCGAGCACACCATCCAGGCCATCGTCGAGATGTTCCCGGTGCTGTCGCGGGTGCGCATGAACCGTCAGTGGGGCGGCATCGTCGACACCACGCCGGACGCCTGCCCGATCATTTCGAAAACCCCGGTACCGAACATGTTCTTCAACTGCGGTTGGGGCACCGGTGGCTTCAAGGCCACACCTGGCTCGGGCAACGTGTTTGCCGCCAGCCTGGCCAAGGGTGAAATGCACCCGTTGGCCGCACCGTTTTCCATCGACCGTTTCCACAACGGCGCCCTCATCGACGAACACGGCGCTGCTGCCGTCGCCCACTAACAGGAGAAATCCCCATGTTGCATATCTTCTGTCCTCACTGCGGCGAACTGCGCTCCGAAGAGGAATTTCATGCATCCGGTCAGGCGCACATCCCGCGCCCGCTGGACCCTGCCGCCTGCACCGACGAGGAGTGGGGCGACTACATGTTCTTCCGCGACAACCCGCGCGGTCTGCACCACGAGCTGTGGGATCACGTCGCCGGTTGCCGCCAGTACTTCAACGCCACTCGCGACACCGTGACCTACGAGATTCTCGAAACCTACAAGATCGGCGAAAAGCCGCAATTCACCGACAAGGCTGACCCTGCAAAAACAGCCACGACGGCGCTGGGAGAGAAGGTATGAGCCAGACCAATCGCCTGTCCAACGGTGGACGGATCGACCGCAACAAAGTGCTGAGCTTCACCTTCAACGGTCAGACCTACAAAGGCTTCGAGGGTGACTCGCTGGCCGCCGCGCTGATCGCCAACGGTGTCGACATCATCGGTCGCAGCTTCAAGTATTCGCGTCCACGGGGCATTTTCGCTGCCGGTGCCGAAGAGCCGAACGCCGTGCTGCAGATCGGTGCGACCGAAGCCACGCAGATCCCCAACGTGCGCGCCACGCAACAGGCGTTGTACCAAGGCCTGGTCGCGACCAGCACCAACGGTTGGCCCAACGTCAACAACGACATGATGGGCATTCTCGGCAAGGTCGGCGGCAAGCTGATGCCACCGGGTTTCTACTACAAAACCTTCATGTACCCGCAATCGTTCTGGATGACGTACGAGAAGTACATCCGTAAGGCTGCAGGTTTGGGCCGTTCGCCGACCGAAGTCGATCCGGACACCTACGACTACATGAACCAGCACTGCGACGTGCTGATCGTCGGCGCTGGCCCTGCGGGTCTGGCCGCTGCACTGGCGGCTGCGCGCAGCGGTGCCCGGGTGATTCTGGCTGACGAGCAGGAAGAGTTCGGCGGCAGCCTGCTCGATTCGCGCGAAAGCCTGGACGGCAAACCGGCGATGGACTGGGTTGCCAGCGTCATCGCCGAATTGAAAGACACCCCGGACGTGCTGCTGTTGCCGCGCGCCACGGTCAACGGCTACCACGACCACAACTTCCTGACCATTCACGAACGCCTGACCGATCACCTCGGCGACCGCGCGCCAATCGGTCAAGTGCGTCAGCGCATCCATCGCGTTCGTGCCAAGCGTGTGGTGCTGGCGACCGGCGCTTGCGAGCGTCCGCTGGTTTACGGCAACAACGACGTGCCGGGCAACATGCTGGCCGGTGCTGTGTCGACTTACGTGCGCCGTTACGGCGTGGCGCCGGGCAAGAAACTGGTGCTGTCGACCAACAACGATCACGCCTATCGCGTGGCGCTGGACTGGCTCGACGCCAGTCTGCAAGTGGTGGCCATCGCCGACGCCCGCAGCAATCCGCGCGGTGCGCTGGTGGAAGAAGCGCGCGCCAAAGGCATCCGTATCCTCACCGGCAGCGCCGTGATCGAGGCCCGTGGCAGCAAGCGCGTGACCGCTGCCCGCGTCGCCGCGATTGATGTCAAGGCGCACGCCGTGACCAGCCCGGGCGAATGGCTCGACTGCGATGTGGTCGCCAGTTCCGGCGGTTACAGCCCGGTGGTTCACTTGGCCTCGCACCTGGGCGGCAAGCCGACCTGGCGCGAAGACATCCTCGGTTTCATACCGGGCGAAGCACCGCAGAAACGCGTGTGCGTCGGTGGCATCAACGGCGTTTACGGTCTCGGCGATTCGCTGGCCGATGGTTTTGAAGGTGGCGTGCGCGCTGCCAGTGAAGCCGGTTTCGCGGCGGTCGAAGGCATGCTGCCCAAAGCCCTGAGCCGTCTCGAAGAGCCGACGCTGGCGCTGTTCCAGGTGCCGCATGAGAAGGGCACGGCCCGTGCGCCGAAGCAATTCGTCGACCTGCAAAACGACGTCACCGCCGCCGCCATCGAACTGGCGACCCGCGAAGGTTTCGAGTCGGTCGAGCACGTCAAACGCTACACCGCGCTGGGCTTCGGCACCGATCAGGGCAAGCTCGGCAACGTCAACGGTCTGGCCATTGCCGCCCGTTCGCTGAACGTGACCATCCCGCAGATGGGCACCACGATGTTCCGCCCGAACTACACGCCGGTCACTTTCGGCGCCGTGGCCGGCCGTCACTGTGGGCACATCTTTGAACCGGTGCGCTACACCGCACTGCATCAATGGCACCTGAAAAATGGCGCCGAGTTTGAAGATGTGGGCCAGTGGAAACGTCCGTGGTACTTCCCGAAAAACGGTGAAGACCTGCACGCGGCCGTAAAGCGCGAATGCAAAGCCGTGCGCGACAGCGTCGGCCTGCTCGATGCCTCGACCCTGGGCAAGATCGACATTCAAGGCCCGGATGCCCGCGAGTTTCTCAACCGCGTGTACACCAACGCCTGGACCAAGCTCGACGTGGGCAAGGCCCGTTATGGCCTGATGTGCAAAGAAGACGGCATGGTCTTCGACGACGGGGTGACGGCTTGCCTGGCCGACAACCATTTCGTCATGACCACCACCACCGGCGGTGCGGCGCGCGTGCTGCAATGGCTGGAGCTGTACCACCAGACCGAATGGCCAGACATGAAGGTCTACTTCACGTCTGTCACCGACCACTGGGCGACCATGACCCTGTCCGGGCCGAACAGCCGCAAGCTGCTCAGCGCCGTGACCGACATCGATCTGGGCAACGAAGCGTTCCCGTTCATGACCTGGAAGGAAGGTCTGGTTGGCGGTGTGCCGGCGCGGGTGTTCCGCATCTCGTTCACCGGTGAGCTGTCGTACGAAGTCAACGTGCAGGCCGATTATGCGATGGGCGTGCTGGAGAAAATCGTCGAGGCCGGCAAGCCGTACAACCTGACCCCGTACGGCACTGAAACCATGCACGTTCTGCGCGCCGAGAAAGGTTTCATCATCGTCGGTCAGGACACTGACGGCTCGATGACCCCCGACGACCTGAACATGGGCTGGTGCGTCGGTCGCACCAAACCGTTCTCGTGGATCGGTCAGCGCGGCATGAACCGTGAAGACTGCGTGCGTGATCAGCGCAAACAGTTGGTGGGCCTGAAACCGATCGACCCGAATGTGTGGCTGCCCGAAGGTGCGCAGTTGGTGTTCAACACCAAGCAAGCGATCCCGATGACCATGGTCGGTCACGTGACCTCCAGTTACGCGCACAACTCCCTCGGTTATTCGTTTGCCATGGGCGTGGTCAAGGGCGGTCTCAAGCGTATGGGTGAGCGGGTGTTTGCGCCGCTGGCCGATGGCAGCGTGATCGAGGCGGAGATTGTGTCTTCGGTGTTCTTCGATCCGAAGGGCGACCGTCAAAATATCTGACAGACCGAGTCGCGGCCTTCGCGAGCAAGCCCGCTCCCACAGGGGAATGCATTCCAGATGTGGGAGCGGGCTTGCTCGCGAAGGCGCCAGTAGATTCACCACAGAATTCAGCAAAGGTGCTTTATGACCACAGCCAACGTGTACCAACAACGCCCGACCACCGGTGCCCGTGCCGAGTCGTCGCTGCACCATGCCGACCTCGCCAGCCTGGTCGGCAAGGGCCGCAAGAGCGCCGGCGTGATCGTGCGTGAGAAAAAACTCCTCGGCCACCTGACTCTTCGTGGCGATGGCCACGATGCCGCTTTCGCCGCCGGTGTGCACAAAGCATTGGGCATCGAACTGCCCGGCGCTCTGAGCGTCATCGTCAAAGGCGAAACCAGCCTGCAATGGATGGGCCCGGATGAATGGCTGCTGATCGTGCCCAGCGGTGAAGAGTTCGCCGCCGAGCAAAAGCTGCGCGAAGCCTTGGGCGATCTGCACATCGCCATCGTCAACGTCAGCGGCGGCCAGCAAGTGCTCGAACTGAGCGGGCCGAATGTGCGTCAGGTGCTGATGAAATCCACCAGCTACGACGTGCACCCGAACAACTTCCCGGTCGGTAAGGCGGTCGGCACGGTGTTCGCCAAATCGCAGTTGATGATTCGCCATACCGCTGAAGACACCTGGGAGCTGCTGATCCGTCGCAGCTTCTCGGATTACTGGTGGTTGTGGTTGCAGGATGCATCGGCCGAGTACGGCCTCAGCGTCCAGGCCTAGGAGACATAACCATGAGCCGCGCCCCAGACACATGGATTCTGACCGCCGACTGCCCCAGCGTTCTCGGCACTGTGGACGCGGTGACGCGATTTCTGTTCGAGCAGGGTTGCTACGTCACCGAGCACCACTCCTTCGATGACCGGCTCTCGGGCCGCTTCTTCATTCGCGTGGAGTTTCGCCAGCCTGACGGTTTCGACGAACAAACCTTTCGCGCCAGCCTCGGCGAGCGTGGTCAGGCCTTCGGCATGGTCTTCGAGCTGACCGCGCCGAACTACCGGCCAAAAGTGGTGATCATGGTCTCCAAGGCCGATCACTGCCTCAACGACTTGCTCTACCGCCAGCGCATCGGCCAATTGTCGATGGACGTGGCGGCGGTGGTGTCCAATCACCCGGACCTCAAGCCGTTGGCCGACTGGCACCAGATTCCCTACTACCATTTCCCCCTCGACCCCAACGACAAGCCGTCGCAGGAGCGTCAGGTATGGCAGGTGATCGAAGAGTCCGGCGCTGAGCTGGTGATCCTCGCCCGCTACATGCAGGTGTTGTCGCCGGAGCTGTGCCGCAAGCTTGATGGCAAGGCAATCAACATCCATCACTCGCTGCTGCCGGGCTTCAAAGGCGCCAAGCCGTATCACCAGGCCTATAACAAAGGCGTGAAACTGGTGGGGGCGACGGCGCATTACATCAACAACGATCTGGATGAAGGGCCGATCATCGCCCAGGGCGTCGAGGCGGTGGATCACAGCCATTACCCGGAAGATCTGATTGCCAAGGGACGGGATATCGAAGGTCTGACCTTGGCCCGGGCCGTTGGCTATCACATCGAAAGAAGGGTGTTTTTGAACGCCAATAGAACAGTCGTTCTCTAGATCGCTTTCGCGAGCAAGCCCGCTCCCACAGGGATTGGTGTCGTTCGCAAAATTTGAATTCACCACCGAACCCAGTGGGAGCCGGCTTGCTCGCGAAGGAGCCATTACTGACAACGCAGCACCCACAAGCAATAACCCGAGCACTTAACGCGCTGCCTGCCTGGGCAACGCGGTTCCATAAAAACAACAGCGAGGTGAAAGCATGTCTGGCAATCGTGGTGTGGTGTATCTCGGCGCTGGCAAGGTCGAAGTACAGAAAATCGACTATCCGAAAATGCAGGACCCGCGCGGTCGCAAGATCGAGCACGGGGTCATTCTCAAGGTGGTTTCCACCAACATCTGCGGCTCCGACCAGCACATGGTGCGCGGCCGTACCACGGCGCAGACCGGTCTGGTGCTGGGTCATGAGATCACCGGCGAAGTGATCGAAAAAGGCTCCGACGTCGAAAACCTGAAAATCGGTGATCTGGTTTCCGTTCCGTTCAACGTGGCTTGCGGGCGCTGCCGTTCCTGCAAAGAGCAACACACCGGCGTCTGCCTGACCGTCAACCCGGCCCGTGCCGGCGGCGCCTATGGCTATGTCGACATGGGCGACTGGACCGGTGGCCAGGCCGAATATGTGCTGGTGCCGTACGCCGACTTCAACCTGCTGAAACTGCCGGATCGCGACAAGGCCATGGAGAAAATCCGTGACCTGACCTGCCTCTCCGACATTCTGCCGACCGGTTATCACGGCGCGGTTACTGCCGGCGTTGGCCCGGGCAGCACCGTTTACATTGCCGGCGCCGGCCCGGTCGGTCTGGCCGCTGCGGCTTCGGCACGTTTGCTGGGCGCTGCTGTGGTGATCGTCGGTGACGTCAACACCATCCGCCTGGCCCACGCCAAGGCGCAGGGTTTTGAAATCGTCGACCTGTCCAAAGACACGCCGCTGCACGAACAGATCGCCGCACTGCTGGGCGAACCGGAAGTCGATTGCGCGGTGGACTGCGTCGGCTTCGAGGCACGCGGCCACGGCCACGACGGCGTCAAAGCCGAGGCGCCGGCCACCGTGCTCAACTCGCTGATGGGCGTGGTGCGCGTAGCGGGCAAGATCGGTATTCCCGGTCTGTACGTCACCGAAGATCCGGGCGCCGTGGACGCTGCCGCGAAAATGGGCAGCCTGAGCATTCGCTTCGGTCTGGGCTGGGCCAAATCCCACAGCTTCCACACCGGCCAAACGCCTGTGATGAAGTACAACCGCCAACTGATGCAGGCGATCATGTGGGATCGCATCAACATCGCCGAAGTGGTGGGCGTGCAAGTCATCAGCCTCGATCAGGCGCCGGAAGGTTACGGCGAGTTCGATGCCGGCGTGCCGAAGAAGTTTGTGATTGATCCGCACAAGTTGTTTAGTGCGGCGTAAGTTTTGTTAAGAAAGCAAAAGCGGCGACTTCAGAGTCGCCGCTTTCTTGGGTTATTTTTTCTGAACTTCCTCTGCTTGCATCCCTTTTTGCCCCCTCGTTGATACAAAACTGACCTTCTCGCCCTCTTTCAAAGATTTATATCCATCGGTTTGGATTGCCATTGCGTGGACGAAGAGGTCATCGCCTCCCTTATCTGGCGTAATAAAGCCATAACCTTTTTCATCGTTGAACCATTTGACCGTGCCATCTTCTCTATTATTTGACATTTCAGAGCTTCCCACATTGATTGGTTAAAATATTACTAAACAACTAAGAGTTGAGGGCAATCAAGAATGTCCTCGTCCTGAGCCAGCTTAATATCGACTGCGTAATATTGACCGTTATCACCGCGCACAAGGTCATAGGTAACTTTCTGCCCCGCTTTGATGTGTTTGATGATCGGATCGTCCGGGTTGATGCAAAAGATGATCGGCGGGACATCTGATTCGAGCAGTTGATCGCGCGGAGTACATTGCTTTTCCATCACCGTATCTCCCGTTGAATGACCGTGACTTGCACCTCGCTTTCTTCGAACAATTGACACACCAACAGCGTATTTCAGCCCAGATTGCTACACACCTGTCAGATCTGACAGGTGTGTAGTTCCTTTTGAAATATTGATTCGAACGGCAAGAGACTAATGCTCTAAAAAGATCAGAGGGCTGCCAAAGCACCCTGGTAAAGAACCGGCCCCGTCGGCTGCCCGGTCGGCGAACCACCCTTGGGCTCCAGACTCACCGCCAGCGCTATCGGCTTGCCGATCAACACCTTCTGCGCCTCGCTCAACTCAACCTTGCCTTTGCCTCCCGCCGGGATCACCCCCAGCGAGATCGGTTTGCCATCGGCCGTAATTGCCCACAGTTCCAGGCTGCGATCCGCATCAATTGCCGCCAATGTCAGCGGTTCGACTTGCAGGTAATCGGCATGCGCCTGGACCTTCAGCGCTGGTTGCGCGTCGGCGCTCAGCAGGGTTGCGCTGTAGCGGGCGTCATCGCGGTTGTACAGCGAGCCGAGGAATACCAAAACCACGATCGAACACAGCGCCGCCGTGACGCGCAGCCAGTTCCAGAACGGACGTTTTTCCGGCACGTGCAGCACTTGCGGCTCAATCCGCGCGGTAATGCCATGCCACACGCGGTCGGGCACCGGATGTTCCGGCAGCGCTTCGGTCAAAGAAACCAGGCTTTCCTGCCATTGCGCCAGTTCAGCCCGCAGCGCCGCGTCGTCGAGCAGCAACTGTTCAAAACGTCGCCGTGCTGCCGAGCCCATCAAACCAATGGCGTAATCGGCGGCGAGGGCGCGGCGCAGGGCTGGGGTCTGGTAGTTCATGATTCAAGGCACCGGCGCAGGCGTTCCATGCCACGGCGAATCCACGATTTCACCGTGCCCAGCGGCGTGGCCAGGTGTTCGGCCAGCTCCGTGCACGACAATCCCTGAAAGTAGGCGACGCTGATCGACTGACGTTGCATGCCGTCGAGGCTGTCCAGGCAGCGGTTCAAGGCGTGGGCTTCGCGGGCGCTGCTCAATTGGTCGTGTGCTGAAGGACCTTCGTCCGCCAGCGCGTCCTGTTCGACATCGCTCAGCGGCCGGTCGCGGTGTTTGCGCAACTGGTCGATGGCTTGGTTGCGAGTGATGTTGATCATCCAGGTCATTGGTGCCGACAGGTGCGCTTCGTAGCGCGAGGCGTTGTTCCAGATGCGCACGAAGCTTTCCTGCAGCACTTCTTCCGCCAGATCGCTGCGGCCCATGAACCGCAGGGCCACGCCGTGCAGGCGCGGGCCGACGCTGCGGTACAGGGTTTCGAAGGCGCGACGATCGCCCAGTGAACACTGGGCCAACAACTGTCGCAACTGATCGGTGTCGGCGAGGGAAATGACGACTCTCCAGGCAAAGGTTCGGCGACGAAGGTGAGTATCGGGCTGTTCACAGGCTAGTCCAGCGACAGCGGTTATGCCATTCATCGCGATCATTCCAGGGTTTCACGATCTGTATACGTGGCTATGCTGAAAATGGATGCGCTGGCTTGGAACATGCCGGCGGATGCCCGGTCAAACCGGCAGTTTTACCGTTCATTGACGGGCGGTTTTCACAGCGCAAGAGGATGTCTGAATGAAGATTTCACGCGGTATTGCCATGGCTTCGCTGATGACCCTTGCGGCCAGCCCGGTGTTTGCCGGGTTCAGCCTGGACGATGTGACCAAGGCTGCTTCGAGCATGCAGGGCGGCAACGCTGCCACCGCCGCTGCGCCGACCTCGGAAACGGCCGGTTTGCTGCAAGCCGTCACCGGTCTGGGGGTTACCCCTCAGCAAGCCGTCGGCGGCACGAGCGCCATGCTTGGCTTGGCCAAGAACCAATTGAGCAGCACCGATTATTCGCAGTTGGCCAAAGAAGTGCCAGGCATCGACAAGCTGTCGGGCGGTAGCGGCAACCTGGCGGCGTTGAGCGGGTTGCTGGGCTCGTCGGGCAAGTCAGCCGGACTGGAAAACGCACTGGGCAACGTCAAGAACACCAGCGATCTGAACAACGCCTTCGGCGCCTTGGGCATGGACAGCGGGATGATCGGCCAGTTTGCCCCGGTGCTCCTCAAATACCTCGGTGATCAAGGTGTCGGTGGCCCGCTCCTGCAGAGCCTGGGCAGCATCTGGGGCGCGGGCACCGGTAGCTGATTCAGCGGCGCGCGTTTTTCAGTTCGCCAATGCGCTGATCCTTCTCGTTCCAGAGTTGGTTGACCCAGCTCTGGACCTTCTGGCGAAACACCGGATCGTTTTCGTAATCGCCCTGCCACAGCGCCGGGTCGAGTTCGCGGGTCTTGATGTCGATGATCACCTTCGGCACGTTGCCGCTGATCAAGTCCCAGAAGCCCGGAATGTTTGGCTGTGGATAAACCACCGTGACATCGAGAATCGCATCCAGTTGCTCACCCAGCGCCGCCAATACAAACGCCACGCCGCCTGCCTTGGGCTTGAGCAAATGCTTGAACGGTGATTGCTGCTGCGCACTTTTCGCGCTGGTGTAGCGGGTGCCTTCCAGATAATTCACCACGGTGACCGGTTGGCGCTTGAACAGCTCGCAGGCCTGCCTGGTGATTTCCAGATCCTTGCCCGCCAGTTGCGGGTGTTTCGCCAGAAACGCCTTGGTGTAGCGCTTCATGAACGGGTAATCCAGCGCCCACCACGCCAGCCCCAGGAACGGCACCCAGATCAGCTCTTTCTTGAGGAAAAACTTGAAGAACGGCGTGCGCCGGTTGAGCGTCTGGATCAGCGCCGGAATATCCACCCACGACTGATGGTTGCTGACCACCAGATAAGAGGTGTCACCGCGCAGATCGTCGCCGCCGCGAATGTCCCATTGAGTGGGGATGCACAGGTGGAAAATCAGCTTGTCGATCTCGGCCCAGGTCTCGGCGATCCACATCACCGCCCACGACGCATAGTCGCGCCAGCGGCCGGGCGCCACCAGTTTGAGCAGGGCAAAGACCATCAACGGCCCGATCAGGATCAGGGTGTTGAGCAACAGCAGCAGGGTGACGAAACAGCCGGTGTGCAGGCGGCGCATAAGCAACTCTATGACGTTGGATGGGCGCGCCATGATAAGCAGCTTCGGGCGGCAGACCAAATTTGCGCTGACGAATGTTTCACTTTTGTACCGGTATTGTGCGGGTTAAATGCGTATTGACTGTTCTGGCCTCTTCGCGAGCAAGCCCGCTCCCACATTTTGAAATGCGTTCCCCTTGTGGGAGCGGGCTTGCTCGCGAAGGCCGGTCAAGGCGAACGAATGCTTCAATGAGTGTCTAAAATCTCGCGTCTGCCGCCCTCATTTTTCAAGGAAGCCCTCTACGTGAAATCCCTCCTTGCACTGTTTGCCCTCGTCGCCCTGCCGGTCATGGCCGCCGAGCCGACCCTGTACGGGCGTTACGAATACATTGCGCTGCCGGAAATCGGCGGTGAAGTACTCAAGGCCAAGATGGACACCGGCGCGCTGACCGCCTCGCTGTCGGCCAAAGACATCGAGACCTTCACCCGCGACGGTGAAAACTGGGTGCGCTTCCGCCTCGCCACCAAGGACGCCAGCAACAAGGTCTACGAACACAAAGTCGCGCGGATCAGCAAGATCAAGAGCCGCTCGGATGAAGAGGACGAGGGCGACACCACTGAAGTCGCCAAGCGCCCGGTGGTCGATCTGGAACTGTGCCTGGGTGACGTCAAACGCACCGTGGAGGTCAACCTGACCGACCGCAGCAATTTCAACTATCCGCTGCTGATCGGTGCCAAGGCCTTGCGTGAATTCGGCGCGGCAGTGAATCCGGCGCGGCGCTTCACCGCTGACAAACCGGACTGCTGAGCCAAGTGGTCTCATTGACGTAACGTCAGGCTTGGGGCACCGTTCGCGCACCTAACCCACAGGCTCGGACGCCATGCCTCATATTCTGATTGTCGAAGACGAAGCGGCGATTGCCGACACGCTGATTTTTGCCTTGCAGGGCGAGGGGTTCACCACCACTTGGGTGAGCCTCGGCGCGGCGGCGCTGGCACATCAACGGCAGACGCCGGCGGATCTGCTCATCCTCGATATCGGTCTGCCGGACATCAGCGGTTTCGAGACCTGCAAACAGTTGCGGCGTTTCAGCGAAGTGCCGGTGCTGTTCCTCAGCGCCCGCGATGCCGAAATCGACCGTGTGGTGGGCCTGGAGATCGGCGCCGACGACTACGTGGTCAAGCCGTTCAGCCCACGGGAAGTGGCGGCGCGAGTCCGGGCTATCCTTAAACGCATGGCGCCGCGCCCCATCATCGACGCCACGTCAGGGCTGTTTCGCATCGATCCGGAACGTGTGCAGATCAGCTATCGCGGCCAGGCGCTGAGCCTGACCCGTCACGAATTCCGTCTGTTGCAATGCCTGCTTGAACAACCGGAGCGGGTGTTCAGCCGCGAGCAATTGCTCGATGCACTGGGCGTCGCGGCCGACGCCGGTTACGAGCGCAGCATCGACAGCCACATCAAAAGCGTGCGCGCCAAGTTGCGTCTGGTGCGGGCCGAGGCCGAACCGATCCAGACGCATCGCGGCCTCGGTTACAGCTACAGCCCGGGGCATAGCTGATGTCGTTGGGCCTGCGGATATTCCTGGTGTATGTGCTGTTTGTCGGCCTGACCGGCTATTTCGTGCTCAACACGGTGATGGAGGAGATCCGTCCCGGCGTGCGTCAGTCCACCGAAGAAACCCTGGTCGACACCGCCAACCTGCTGGCGGAAATCCTGCGCGACGATTTCAAGGCCGGCACCCTCAGCGAGAACCGCTGGCCCGAGTTGCTGCGCGCCTATGGTGAGCGCCAGCCGCGAGCGACGATCTGGGGGCTGCCGAAAAACCAGGTCAACCATCGCATTTACGTCACCGACGCCAAGGGCATCGTCGTGCTCGATTCCAGTGGCGTGGCGGTGGGGCAGGATTATTCGCGCTGGAACGACGTCTATCTGACGTTGCGTGGCGAGTACGGCGCACGCTCCAGCCGCAGCGATCCGGATGACCCCGCGTCCTCGGTGATGCACGTCGGCGCGCCGATCCGCGACAAGGGTCAGATCATTGGTGTGGTGACCGTCGCCAAGCCCAACAGCTCATTGCAACCTTATGTTGATCGCACCGAACGGCGCCTGCTGTTTTATGGTGCCGGGCTCATCGGCCTCGGTCTGTTGTTCGGCGCCTTGCTGTCGTGGTGGTTGAGCCGTGCGCTGCATCGTTTGACCGGTTACGCCCAGGCCGTCAGTGAAGGGCGGCGGGTGGAAGTGCCGCACTATCGCGGTGGTGAGTTGGAGCAGCTTGCGACAGCGGTGGAGCAGATGCGCACGCAACTGGAAGGCAAGGCCTACGTCGAGCGTTACGTGCACACGCTGACCCATGAACTGAAAAGCCCCCTGGCGGCGATTCGTGGTGCGGCGGAGTTGCTGCAAGGTGAAATGCCCGCGGTTCAGCGAATGCGTTTTGTCAGCAACATCGACAGCGAAAGTGCGCGGATGCAGCAGTTGATCGAGCGGTTGCTCAATCTGGCGCAAGTTGAACAGCGTCAGGGGCTGGAAGAGCGCACTGCGGTGCCTCTGGCGGTGCTTGTGGATGAGTTGCTGCAAGGGCAGGCGGCGCGCATCGAGGGTAAACAGTTGCGCATTGAGCAGGCTGTGGCGGCGGATCTGCTGCTGATGGGTGAGCCCTTTCTGTTGCGTCAGGCGCTGGGCAATCTGCTGGAGAACGCGCTGGATTTCACGCCACTGCAGGGGTTGTTGCGCTTCAGCGCCGAGCGGGTGGGCGAGCAGGTTGAGTTTCGCTTGTTCAATGAAACGGCGCAGATTCCCGACTACGCCTTGCCGCGTTTGACCGAGCGGTTTTACTCGTTGCCGCGCCCGGACAGTGGGCGCAAGAGTACCGGGCTGGGGCTCAACTTCGTCGAAGAGGTCGTCAAATTACATGGTGGGTCGATGAGCATCCGCAATGTTGAAAATGGCGTTGAAGTGACTTTGCGCTTGCCTTGAGACCGAGTCGCGAAGGGCTCGGTGAAGTCTCCATACAATCTCCATATTTCCCCCACATTCCTCCCACACACGCCAACCAGACTCTGCCGATCAAAACAGGGAGAGTCCCATGAACAAGAATCTGACCATAAAGCTCGGGGCGATTGCCCTGTTGATCCTGCTGTTGCTCATCCCTTTGCTGATGATCGACGGGGTTATCGATGATCGCCAGCAACGGCGCGACGGGGTGCTGGAAGACATTGCCCGCAGTTCCAGTTACAGCCAGCAATTGAGCGGGCCGGTGATGGTGGTGCCGTATCGCAAAGTGATTCACAACTGGAAGATCAACGACAAGACCGAGCAGCGTTACGACGAACCAAGCGAGGAGCGTGGGCGTTTGTATTTTTTGCCCGAGCGCTTCGAACTCGATGGCCAGGTGCAAACCGAACTGCGTGCCCGGGGTATCTACGAGGCGCGGTTGTTCCATGCCGATAACCGCATCACCGGCAGTTTTTCGCTACCGGCGCAATTGGGCATCCAGGAAGATTTCAGCGATTACCAGTTCGATGCGCCGTTTCTGGCGGTCGGCATCAGCGACATTCGCGGGATCGAAAACGCTTTGAAACTGGAGCTCGACGGCCAGCGTCTGGACTTCGTTCCCGGTACTCAGGTCGGTTGGCTGGGTGAGGGGGTGCGGGTAACGCTGCCACTGCTCGATACCCGTAAAGCCAACGAACTGGCGTTCGGTTTCGATCTGCGCCTGCAAGGCACCGGTTCGTTGCAGGTGCTACCGGTGGGCAGGAGCAGCAGCGTTAGCCTCACTGCCAACTGGCCGCACCCCAGCTTCATCGGCAACTTCCTCCCGGCCAAACGTGAAATCAACGACGCCGGTTTCAGCGCCGACTGGCAGACCACGTTTTTTTCTACCAACCTGCAAGACGCCATGAGCCGTTGCGTGAGCGGCAATGATTGCGATGGGTTCAATGCCCGCAGCTTCGGGGTGAGTTTCATCGATCCGGTGGATCAGTATCTGAAGAGTGACCGGGCGATCAAATATGCGCTGCTGTTCATTGTCCTGACGTTCGCCGGTTTCTTCCTGTTCGAAGTGCTCAAGAGCCTGGCAGTGCACCCGGTGCAATACGCGTTGGTGGGTGTGGCGCTGGCGTTTTTTTATCTGTTGCTGCTGTCGTTGTCGGAGCACATCGGCTTTGCCCTGGCGTATCTGCTGTCGGCCAGTGGCTGCGTGTTATTGATCGGGTTTTACGTCTGCCACGTCTTGCACAGCGTGCGACACGGTTTGTGTTTTTCGGCGGGATTGGCAGCGTTGTATGGCCTGCTTTACGGGTTGCTCAGCGCCGAGGATTACGCGCTGCTGATGGGCTCGCTGTTGCTGTTCGGCTTGCTCGGCGTGTTCATGGTGCTGACGCGCAAACTGGATTGGTACGGGATCGGTCAGAAACCGGCCAAACCACTGGAGTTTGACGTGGGGGCGATGCAATGAGCGGGTTGCGTGAGGATCAGCGAGAGGCTGAGGTGTTGGTGACGCTGATCTTTGCGTCACTTCCGCCGGCACCGCGGTGGTGCCATCGCTGGCAAGCCACACACAGAACCTGCCTACCGAAATCCAGTGTGGGAGCGGGCTTGCTCGCGAAGAGGCCGGAACAAGCGCCGCCGATTTAAGGTTTGGGCAGGGTCGCGATCATGGACGGTCGCAAGCTCACTTCAGTGAACCAGTGGGCCAATTGCGGATTGGCCTCGCGCCAGCCCAGATCCGGGAAGCGCAGGTCGAGGTAACCCAGGGCACAGGCCACGCTGATCGCAGCAATATCGAAATGGCAGGTCAGCTCGGCAATCGCATCACTTTCCAGCAGGGCCAGGGTGCGACGGATCTTGTCGCGCTGGGCCTCGATCCACTCGTCCCAGTGTTTTTCCGGGGCACGCAGCACCTGCTCGTAACGCACCATCACCGACGCATCCATGATCCCGTCGGCCATCGAGGCCAGGGTCAGGCGGCGCCAGCGGGCCGAGCCGTCACGGGGGATCAGCGGATTGCCGACATGTTGGTGGTCGAGGTAGTCGAGGATCACGCGGCTGTCATGGATGACATTGCCGTCGGCCAGACGCAGGGCCGGGATCTTGCCCAACGGGTTGTCGGCGTTGAGCTCGGCACTCGGGCTGACCGGGCTGAGGACACAGTCTTGCAAGGCGACGCGATCCTGCTGGCCAGTTTCGTGCAGCATCACCATCACTTTGCGAACGAACGGGGAGAGCGTGTTGTGGAACAGGGTCATGCTGGGTGTGGACATGGGTGAACCTCGGTGGTCGACGAAGAGCAGGAGGTTAGCCTAGTCAGATGCGGCGGACCTGGCGAGGGATTTGATGGGTGACGATCTAGAAGGACGGCACCTGCCGCCGTCGCTTCCACTGGCTCAAGCGCTGTTGAAGATTCAATGGGCTATCAATCTGCTGCCCCCGTGCTCGGCTGAAGAGAATCAACACCAGCTCTGCCGTCGCCAGCGCATCGGCACTCGCGTTATGTCGCTCGAACACCTCAAGCTTGAACCAGTCGATCCACTCATCCAGCCCGGCCTCACGAATGTTCGCTTGCGGGCACAGCATCGGCGCAATCTCGGCGACATCCAGAAACACATGCTGCAACTTGTGCCGCAGATGTTCCTTCAGTGCCCGCCCAAGCATGTGCTGGTCGAATGGCGCATGGAACGCCAGCACGGGGCTGTCACCGGCAAACTCCATGAACGCCAGCAATGCCTCGGCCGGATCGCTGCCGGCGGCAATCGCGTTGGGCCCCAGACCGTGGATCAACACACTGGGACTGAGCTTGAGTTCACGACATTGCAGCGTGCGTTCGAACTGCTGGCTGAAATCGATCGCGCCGTCCTCGATCACCACGGCGCCAATCGACAACACCCGATCCTTGTTCAGGTTCAGCCCGGTGGTTTCCAGGTCCAGCACGACCCAGCGTTGTTCGCGCAGGCTGCATTCACTCAGCTCGCTGATCGCCGGCAGTTGCCCCAGGCGTTGCTGCAGATCCGCTGGCAGCGCCGCACTGGCCGGCCGCAGCCACGAGAACAGGCTCATAACTGATACCGCAGGGTCAGGCTGCTTTGCAGGCGTTGAGCCTGGCGCAGGGATTCGCGCAGGATGCGTCGATCCAGATGATTGAGGCTGTCGGGGTCGACACGGTTGGAGTACGGCAGGTTCTCGCGCGTCTGGATCTGATGCTGCTGCATGCGCGTTTGCTGAATGAAGTGATAAGCCTCTTCATACGCCGCGCCGTCCAGCGGTTCGATGACTTCTTTATCCACCAGTTGGCGCAAGCGCTCGAGGGTGTTGTTGGCGTCGATGCCGTTGGCCAGCGCGAGCAATCGTGCGCCGTCCACGAACGGCGTCAGGCCCTGGACCTTCAGATCGAGGGTGGCTTTCTCGCCATTCTTGCGCGCCAGCACAAACTCGCGGAAACGCCCGACCGGCGGGCGATTACGCAAGGCGTTGTCGGCCATCATGCGCTGGAACAAACGGTTGTCGCCGACCTGATCGAGAATCCCCCGGCGCAGTTGCGCGCAACCCTGTTCATCGCCCCAGACCACGCGCAGATCGAAGTAAATGCTCGACCCGAGCAGATTCTCCGGCGTCGCCTCGCGAATGAATGCCGCGAACCGCCGCGCCCATTCTGCCCGGGACAAACACAGCTCAGGGTTGCCGGCCATGATGTTGCCCTTGCACAGGGTGAAGCCGCATTGCGCCAGGCTCTGATTGATCTGCTGGGCAATTGGCAGCAACTTTGCGCGAATCTCTGCTGCATGCACGGCATCGCGGGCGTCGAACAGAATGCCGTTGTCCTGATCGGTGTGCAGCGTTTGCTCGCGCCGGCCTTCGCTGCCGAAACACAGCCAACTGAACGGTACGCCCGGGTCGCCTTTTTCGGCGAGGGTCAGTTCGATTACGCGGCACACGGTGTGATCGTTGAGCAGGGTGATGATGTGGGTGATCTGGGTTGAAGAGGCGCCGTGGGCGAGCATGCGCTCGACCAGTTGGCCGATCTCGCCGCGCAGGATCACCAGTTGCTCGATGCGTTGCGCGCTGCGGATCGTTCGGGCCAGATGCACCAGATCGACCCGCTGCAAGGAAAACAGATCGCGCTCGGACACCACGCCGCACAGGCGCTGATCCTTGACCAGGCAGACGTGGGCGATGTGCCTTTCGGTCATGGCAATGGCCGCGTCGAAGGCGCTGTGGTTGGGCGAAAGATAGAAGGGCGCCTGGGTCATGTGGCGCTCGATGGCTTCGCCGAAATCGGCCACACCGTCGGCCACCACATGACGCAGGTCGCGCAGGGTGAAAATCCCCAGCGGCGCTTTGTGCTCATCCACCACGACGATGCTGCCGACCTGTTGCTCGTGCATCAGCTTCACCGCTGCACGCAGTGGCATGGCAGGGCTGCACGTCACCGGGTGACGCATGGCCAGTTCACCGAGACGGGTGTTGAGCGAGTATTGCGTGCCGAGGGTTTCCACGGCTTTCTGCTGGACTTGCTGGTTGACTTGATCGAGCAGGCTGCTGACCCCGCGCAAGGCGAAGTCGCGGAAGGCATTGGAGAGGGCGAACAGTTTGATGAACGCCAGTTTGTTCAGTTGCAGGCAGAAGGTGTCCTCGCCGGCCAAGTGCGCGGTGCGTGTCGCTCGCTCACCCAGCAACGCGGCCAGGGGAAAGCACTCGCCGGTGGTGATTTCAAAGGTGGTCTCGGTGCCGCCCTTGGCCGTGTGCGGGCGTTCGCCGACGACGCGGCCCTGCTTGACGATATAGAAGTGTTCGACCGGGCCATCGGCGGGTTTGATGATGCTCTCGCCCTGCCCGTAGAAACGCAGCTGACATTGCTCCACCAGATAAGCCAGGTGGGCGTGTTCCATTTGATTGAAGGGCGGGAAGCGCTGGAGAAACTGCAGGGTGCCCTGAATGTTCTGCAACACGGCGGTTTTCCCAGCCTGGGTGAAGGCGTCCGCTTTACTCATAACCATTACCGCAGTCTTTTTCGAATTGTTGTTGTCGGATCGTTGCCCCCATGGTCGGCCCCCTCGTGCAGGGTGCCCATTGGACGTAAGTCTAGGTTCGTCATGCCGTTGGGCATATTTGGGAAGTGCCCTACAAAATCAGCCGGGAATTCTTCTGTCCGACCTCTTGGAAAAAAATCCGACGAAGTGCACATTGAAGCTCGGCCTGGCGTTGTCTGACGACTGTGCCAGGTGATGATTTGAAAACGTAGAGAACGCCATGCCCGACCACGATATTTTGAGCGACGCCGAGCGTGAAGCGCTCAGTGCTGTAATGCTCGAACCTGACCCTCCTGCGCAGCGTGTATTGATCGTCGATGACGACAAGGACGCTCGGGAGCTGTTGTCGGAGATTCTGGCGTTGGACGGCATTCGGTGCCTGACCGCGGCCAGTGGCGAGGCCGCGCTGAAGATGCTGGCGGAGAAACCATCGATTGGTCTGTTGATCACCGATTTGCGCATGGGCAATGTCGGTGGGTTGGACTTGATTCGCCAGGTGCGTGAGTCGGTAAGGGCAGCGATGCCGATCATCATTGTGTCTGGCGATGCCGATGTGAAGGACGCCATTGCGGCGATGCATTTGAGCGTGGTGGACTTTCTGCTCAAACCCATTGATACGGGCAAGTTGCTCGGTCTGGTCAAACACGAATTGGGGATCGACCCCTGACGTTCAAGCCACACCGAAAAACCCGCTCTCACAATGGATCTCCAGTGGTTGTGATGAACCATAAAAAAGCCCCGATCTTCCGATCAGGGCTTTTTCATGTCCGGCATCTACGCAGGGTTACAGGCCGTTGGCAGCCTTGAACTCGCGACGACGGCGGTGCAGCACCGGCTCGGTATAGCCGTTGGGCTGCTTGGTGCCTTCGATCACCAGTTCGACCGCCGCCTGGAAGGCGATGTTGCTGTCGAAGTTCGGTGCCAGCGGGCGGTACAGCGGGTCGTTGGCGTTCTGACGATCCACCACCGGCGCCATGCGCTTGAGGCTTTCCATCACTTGCGCTTCGGTGACGATACCGTGGCGCAGCCAGTTGGCGATGTGCTGGCTGGAGATACGCAGCGTGGCACGGTCTTCCATCAGGCCGACGTCATTGATGTCCGGCACTTTCGAGCAACCGACGCCCTGATCGATCCAGCGCACCACGTAACCGAGAATGCCCTGGGCGTTGTTGTCCAGTTCGTTCTTGATCTGCTCCGGCGTCCAGTTCGGGTTGACCGCCAGCGGGATGGTCAGGATGTCGTCCACCGAAGCGCGGGCACGTTTGGCCAGTTCGGCCTGACGGGCGAACACGTCGACCTTGTGGTAGTGCAGCGCGTGCAGCGCGGCGGCGGTCGGCGAGGGGACCCATGCGGTGTTGGCACCGGCCAGCGGGTGAGCGATTTTCTGCTCGAGCATCGCCGCCATCAGGTCCGGCATGGCCCACATGCCTTTACCGATTTGTGCGCGACCTTGCAGGCCGGTGCTCAGACCGATATCAACGTTCCAGTTCTCGTAGGCGCCGATCCACTTCTCAGCCTTCATGTCGGCCTTGCGCACCATCGGGCCGGCTTCCATGGAGGTATGGATTTCATCGCCGGTGCGGTCGAGAAAACCGGTGTTGATAAACACCACGCGCTCGCTGGCAGCCTTGATGCAAGCCTTGAGGTTGACCGTGGTGCGGCGCTCCTCGTCCATGATCCCGACTTTCAGCGTGTTGCGTTTGAGACCCAGCACGTCTTCGATGCGGCCGAACAGTTCGTTGGTGAACGCCGCTTCTTGCGGGCCGTGCATTTTCGGTTTGACGATGTAGACGGAACCGGTGCGGGTGTTCTTGCGCGACGTGTTGCCGTTGAGGTTGTGCATGGCCGCCAGGCACGTCAGCAGACCGTCGAGAATGCCTTCCGGCACTTCGTTGCCGTCTTTGTCGAGAATCGCGTCAATGGTCATCAGGTGGCCGACGTTGCGCACGAACAACAGCGAGCGGCCGTGCAGAGTCAC
The DNA here is from genome assembly GCF_963970575.1 of Pseudomonas sp. EA_65y_Pfl2_P74. Classification (NCBI taxonomy): domain Bacteria; kingdom Pseudomonadati; phylum Pseudomonadota; class Gammaproteobacteria; order Pseudomonadales; family Pseudomonadaceae; genus Pseudomonas; species Pseudomonas sp. EA_65y_Pfl2_P74. The sequence continues at coordinate 99,649 of NZ_CAXAOQ010000005.1, read as the reverse complement.
TTCACCGCCAGTGGGCGTGGTGTAGCTGCGATCCGGGTTCATGGTGCGGGTGAAGCGCTGGCCGCCCTTGGCGACTTCTTCCGACAGATCGCCCTTCATCAGGCCGAGCCAGTTGCGGTAGATCACCACTTTGTCGTCGGCATCGACGGCCGCCACGGAGTCTTCGCAGTCCATGATGGTGGTCAGCGCCGCTTCCATCAGGACGTCTTTGACGCCGGCGGCATCGGTCTGGCCGACCGGGGTGCTGGCGTCGATCTGGATTTCGAAATGCAGACCGTTGTGTTTCAGCAGGATCGCGATTGGCGCGTTGGCGTCGCCCTGGAAACCGATCAGTTGAGCATCGTCACGCAGACCGCTGTTGCTGCCGCCCTTGAGGGTGACCAGCAGTTTGCCGTCAGCGATTTTGTAACCGGTCGAATCGACGTGGGAGCCCGCGGCCAGTGGCGCGGCTTCGTCGAGGAATGCACGGGCGAAGGCGATGACTTTGTCGCCGCGCACCTTGTTGTAGCCTTGGCCTTTTTGCGCGCCACCGTCTTCGCTGATCGCGTCGGTGCCGTAAAGGGCGTCATACAGCGAACCCCAGCGGGCGTTCGAAGCATTGAGCGCAAAGCGGGCGTTCATCACCGGAACCACGAGTTGCGGGCCGGCGGTACGGGCGATTTCGTCATCGACGTTTTGCGTCGTTGCCTGGAAATCAGCCGCTTCTGGCAGCAGATAACCGATTTCCTGCAAGAAGGCTTTGTAGGCCACGGCATCGTGCGCCTGGCCTGCGCGTTCCTGATGCCAGGCATCAATGCGAGCCTGGAAGTCATCGCGTTTGGCGAGTAGGGCTTTGTTCTTCGGTGCCAGGTCGTGAATGACCTTGTCGGCACCTTCCCAGAATGCGTCGGCGGTGAGGCCGGTACCGGGAATGGCTTCGTTGTTCACGAAGTCGAACAGGACTTTGGCGACCTGCAGGCCACCGACTTGAACGTGTTCAGTCATTGCTTGCCTCACTCTGCTCAGCTATTTCGCTTTTCAGCTCTTCAATTTAACAATGAAGCCTCTGGCCATTTAAACCACAAACCTTCCGACCAGTACATGCCATTGCTGGCGGCTGGGCTGGGACCAATCAACGGCTTGGGGCCTTGATGACGGGGCTTTCAGGGTTGCGAACGTGCCTTGGGCAGACATCGATCCAGCGTTATGTAGTGCGCGCGGAGGCATACTACATGATGCGTTGCGCTTGTGAAAATGAGACTAATAACGTCGTTCTGCGACTCCATGACGCATTGCGGTCACAGCGCGGAACGGGATGTTCTCAAAAAACCAATGGATTGTTCCAGCTAAATATAAAAACTTGTACACGATTTGTTGTCTCGAGCGTCTGAGGCGACTGTTCATCCCTTGCCTATACTTGCCCTTCTATAACAAAAGTCATGACAAGAGGGCTGCGCCATGGACCATCTCGTACTCACTGTTTTCGCCCCGGACAAGCCCGGGCAGGTAGAGCGCATCGCCCAATGTATCGCCGAGCATGGGGGTAACTGGCTGGAAAGCCGCATGTCGCGGATGGCCGGGCAGTTTGCCGGGATTCTGCGGGTCGGCGTGCCGGCAGAGGCTTACGACGAATTAGTCGATGCCCTACAAACACTGTCGGCGCATGGCATTCGCGTGTTGATTGCCGAAAGTGGTATCGAGCAATCCTGCACCTGGAAACCGATCGCCATGGAACTGGTGGGCAATGATCGCCCGGGGATTGTGCGCGACATCACCCGCTTGCTGAGCGAGCAGGGTGTGAACCTCGAACGTCTGGTGACCGAAGTGCGGCCGGCACCGATGAGCAGCGAGCCGTTGTTCCATGCCGAAGCGATTCTCGCGGTGCCGCTGACGCTGTCGCTCGACGTGCTGCAATCGCGCCTGGAAACCCTGGCCGATGATTTGATGGTGGAACTGGTATTACGCACAGAGGTTTAGGCGCTGCACGGGTTATCCAGTTTAAACGTGCACCTGCCTGTGGATAACCTGTAGAGACTGCCCGCAACGCCACGTCCGCCGTGGTTTTGCGGATACTGATCAAAAAATCGCCAATATTCAGTGAGTTGCGCACAAACGGCGGGGATCACGCTGTGGATAACCTTGGGAAGGAACGATACAGGCCACGAGAACCGTGGCCTGCGAAGTGTTGTGCGTTTTTTGATCAGCTGCGTCGGCGCAGACTTATCCACGCATCGACGCTGTAGACGGCCAGACCGGCCCAAATGAAGATAAACGCCACCAAGGTGCTGGACGACAAGTGCTCACCGAACAGCAACACCGCTTGCAACAACACCAGGGTGGGCGCCAGGTATTGCAGGAAGCCGATGGTGGTGTAGGGCAAGTGCCGGGTGGCGGCGTTGAAGCACACCAACGGAATCAACGTCACCGGGCCGGCCGCCACCAGCCACCAGGCTTCGGACGTCGTCCAGAACTCGGGTTGAGCGCTGGTCGCGGTCGGGTTGAACAGCAGCCATGCGACGGCAATCGGCACCAGCATCCAGGTTTCCACCACCAGCCCCGGCAACGCCTTGACCGGTGCCTGCTTGCGGATCAGCCCGTAGAAACCGAAGGTCAGTGCCAGCACCAGCGACACCCACGGCAGACTGCCGACCTGCCACACCTGCTGCGCCACACCGACCGCCGCCAGACCCACCGCGACCCACTGCATGCGCCGCAGGCGTTCGCCGAGAATCAACATCCCCAGCAGCACGTTTACCAGCGGGTTGATGTAATAACCCAGACTCGCTTCAAGCATGCGCCCGTTGTTCACCGACCACACATAGGTCAGCCAGTTGGCGGCGATCAACGTGCCGCTCAAGGCCAGAATCGCCAAGCGCTTGGGGTTATCGAGCAATTCGCGCAACCAGCCCGGGTGTTTCCACACCATCAGCAGCAGTGCGCCGAACAGCGCCGACCACAGCACGCGATGGATGATGATCTCGACCGCCGGGACTTCGGCGATGGCTTTGAAGTAGATCGGGAACAGGCCCCAGATGATGTAGGCACTCAGGCCCAGAATGTACCCGCGACGCGGGTTGGCGGCTTGCATGCAGAATCCTTGCTTAGGCAGCTAACAAAGCAGGGATTGTAAGGAGGTTTGTCGGTGAATGCCTTAGCGAGAAGGTCGGAAAATTGTGAACACTGGATAAATGTGGGAGGGGGCTTGCTCCCGAAGGCGCTGTGTCAGCCAACATCAATGTTGAATGTCAGACCGTCTTCGGGAGCAAGCCCTCTTCTACAGGGGGTGTGGTGAATCAGAACAGTTTCAGCGGTTCTTCATTGAGTGCCGACAACTGCTCACGCAACGCCAGCACCTGATCGCCCCAATAGCGCTCGGTGCCGAACCACGGAAAGCTGCGTGGAAACGCCGGGTCGTCCCAGCGGCGCGCCAGCCAGGCGCTGTAATGCATAAGGCGCAGGGCGCGCAGCGGCTCGATCAGCGCCAGTTCGCGTGGGTCGAAGTCGTGGAATTCGTTGTAGCCGTCCATCAGCTCCGACAACTGCCCCAGACACTCCTGGCGATCACCGGCGAGCATCATCCAGATGTCCTGCACCGCCGGACCCATGCGGCAATCGTCGAGGTCGACGATGTGGAACATCTCGTCGCGGCACATCATGTTGCCGGGGTGACAGTCGCCGTGCATGCGGATGTTCTGGTGCGGCGTGGCGGCGTAGACGTCTTCAACACGTTTAAGCAGGTCCCGGGCGACCGATTCGTAGGCCGGCAACAGGCTCTTGGGAATGAAGTTGCCTTCGAGCAACGTGGTCAGCGAGGCATGGCCGAAGTTCTGTACGCCGAGGGCTTCGCGGTGTTCGAACGGTTTGGTCGCACCGACGGCATGAATGCGCCCGAGCAACTGGCCGAGGCGATACAACTGATCGAGATTGCCCGGCTCCGGCGCCCGGCCACCGCGACGCGGGAACAGGGTGAAGCGGAAACCGGCGTGTTCGTGCAGGGTTTCGCCGTTGTGGATCAGCGGCGCCACCACCGGGATCTCGACGTCGGCCAGTTCGAAGGTGAACTTGTGTTCTTCGAGGATGGCTTCGTTGGTCCAGCGCTGCGGCCGGTAGAACTTGGCGATCAGCGGTTCGCCGTCTTCGATGCCGACCTGATAGACGCGGTTCTCGTAGCTGTTGAGCGCCAGAATGCGTGCATCGCTCAAAAAACCGATGCTTTCAACGGCATCGAGGACGAGGTCGGGTGTGAGGGTTTCAAACGGATGGGCCATGCTGACTCCTGCGCGCAGCAGGCTGCCGCGTCCGGCCCGGCATGGTAACGCAGACTGTAAGGGTTGAGGGTTTTGCCTTGAATGGTAGGCTGCCTGTAAGGGCCCCTTCGGGAGCAAGCCCCCACCCACAGTGGATTTTCTGTGTACCTGCAATCTTCAATGCGGCACAGATCCAATGTGTGTGGGGCTTGCTCGCGAAAGCCGTTTGTCAGGCGCCGACTATTGCGCCGTCTTCACGGGTAATCGCAATCACCGAAGAGCGCGGTTTGCCGTTCGGCAGATGCTCGGGGAAAGTCGAACCGCCGTTTTCGCCGGGATGCTGAATCCCGACAAACAGGGTTTTCTGATCCGGCGAGAAGCTGATCCCGGTCACTTCACAACCAATCGGCCCGACCATGAACCGGCGAATTTCACCGGTCGCAGGGTCAGCGCAAAGCATCTGGTTGTTACCCATCCCGGCAAAGTCCCCGGCGTTGCTGGCGTCACCGTCGGTCAGAATCCACAACCGCCCGGCCTTGTCGAAACCCAGGCCATCCGGGCTGTTGAACATGTTCTGCGGAGTGATATTCGACGAGCCAGCCTTCGGCGTGCCGGCGTGCACGCCCGGGTTGCCGGCGACCACGAACAGATCCCAGGCGAATGTCTTCGACGCATGATCGTCGCGGTCGGTGCGCCAGCGCAGGATCTGCCCGTAGACGTTTTTCTCACGCGGGTTCGGCCCGCCCACCGGTTGCCCGTCCTCGCCGCGCTTGGCGTTGTTGGTCAGGGTGCAATAAACCTGGCCGTCCTTCGGGCTGACCACGATCCATTCCGGACGGTCCATGCGTGTTGCGCCGACCACACTGGCCGCGAGGCGCGCATGGATCAGCACTTCGGCCTGATCGGCAAAACCGCTGCTGGCGTCGATGCCGTTCTTGCCGTGGGTCAACTCGATCCACTGGCCCTGGCCTTTCGGATGGTCCGGGTTGCCGTCACCGGCATCGAACTTCGCCACGTACAGGGTGCCGTGATCGAGGATATTGCGGTTGGCCTTGGCGTTGCGGTGGTTGATGCGGTCGCGGCTGACGAATTTGTAGATGAACTCGCCACGCTCGTCATCGCCCATGTACACCACGGCGCGGCCGTCGTCGGTTTCGGCCAGGGCCGCGTTTTCATGTTTGAAGCGGCCCAGGGCCGTGCGTTTGACCGGGGTCGACTGCGGATCGAACGGGTCGATCTCGACCACCCAGCCATGGCGGTTGAGTTCGTTGGGGTTCTTGGCCATGTCGAAACGCGGGTCAAACGGGTGCCAGTTGATCTCGCGGCTGGCCGCCGAGACACCGTAGCGCTTCTGCGCCGGGTCGAACTGCTGCTGGGCGTTGCTGCTGCCGAAGCAGTCGGTGAAGTTTTCTTCGCACGTCAGATACGTGCCCCACGGCGTTTTACCGTTGGCGCAGTTCTGGAAGGTGCCGAGGACTTTTTTACCGTGTTTGTCGGCACGGGTTTTCAGCAGGTCGTGACCCGCGGCCGGGCCGCTGATACGCAGTGGCGAGTTGCCGTGGATGCGGCGGTTGTAGCGCGAGCCTTGAACGAATTGCCACTGGCCGTTCTTGCGTTGCACTTCAATCACCGACACGCCTTCGCAGGCCAGGGCTTTGCGCACGTCTTCGGCCGATTGCGGCATGCCGCCGTGCGGGTAGAGGTAGCGATAGTTGGTGTATTCGTTGTTGATCGCCATCAACGCGCGGTTTCTGTCATCCGGGAATTCGAACAGGCTCATGCCGTCGTTGTTGTCACCGAACTGCACTTCCTGCGCGGCGGCGGTGCCGTTGCCACTCGGATCGAAAGCCGGGCCGTTCTTGTGCAGCGGTTGGCCCCAACTGATCAGTACCGAGGACTTATAGCCTTTGGGCAGGGTAATGACGTCGGTGGTCGCGGCGCTAATGCTTTCAAAGCCAAGCAAGCGGCTGTTGCCTGCGCTGACGCCTGTGGCCAGCGCGCTGCGGCTCAACAGGCTGCCACCGAGAAACATGGCCGCGCCGCACAGCGCGCCGGCGCCGATGAAGCCGCGACGGCTGAGGCCGACCATTTTTTCCAGGTCAGTGGATTGGTTTTCTTCTAATAGGCTCACATCAGGCTCCCTGCTTGGTTTTGGCAGCCACCTTAATGGGGAGCGATGAAGTTTTTGTTGCAGGCCGACCCTACAGCGGCGTGCCGATCAGCACGTTGGACGGCGAGAACTGTACGTGCACCGGTTGCTCAACGTTCAGTCCGCGTGTGCGAAGTTGCAGCGGCTCAGCCAGGGCGCAGAGCGTGTGGCCGTTGGGCAGGGCGATGCGCACTTCGCTGGGGCCGTCTTCAGCGTCGAGAATGGCTTCAATCGTGCCGCGCAGAAGATTGTGACCAGATGTTGCAGGTTGCTCGATGCTCAGCAATTCGAGCCAGCCTGCCTTGATCAGCGCCACCACTTCAGTGCCCGGTTGCAGCTCCAGGTGCACGGTGCTGTCGTGGGTGATCTGCGCGTTGAGGCAAAGACCTTCGGCCAACTCCAGGCGGATCAGGTCATTGCGACCCTGGCCGGCGATCGCCACGACTTTGCCGTGCAACTGGTTGCGCGCGCTGGTGCGCAGCATCAGTCGACCGAGCAGGTCGAGGTCGCTGGCATCTTCCGCCGCTTCCAGCACCTGCGCCTGTAAGGCCTGCAGCTTTTGATAAAGGCGCAGCACCCGCTCACCTTCGCTGGACAGTTTGGCCCCGCCGCCGCCCTTACCGCCCACCGCACGCTCGACCAAGGGTTTTTGCGCCAGGTTGTTCAGCTCATCGATGGCGTCCCACGCGGCTTTGTAGCTCAAGCCTGCGCTTTTCGCGGCACGGGTGATCGAGCCCTGTTCAGCGATGTGTTGCAGCAGGGCAATGCGCTGCGGCCGTCGGACGATGTGCTGGGACAACAGGGAAGGCATGGACATGGGGGGACGCTTTTGACTTTGGCGATGGGAGGTGAAATTGGCCGCTGGCAACGCGTGAGTCAAGCCCCTGCCCGCAGGGCCGGTTGCCTGATCAGGATCCGGATTTCGGGGTGCGCGCCAGGCAATACACATCAACCCTTGCCGCGCCGGCGTTCATTAACAATCGAGCGAGCGCCTGAGCCGTGGCGCCGGTGGTCAGCACGTCATCGATCAATGCCAGATGCCGGCCGCGTACATCCGCCTGGGGCGTCAAAGCGAAAGCATTGCGCAAATTGCGTTTTCGCGCCTTGGCATCCAGATCCTGTTGCGCGCGGGTGTCTTGAATCCTGCACAGCACCTGCTCATCGCAAGGCAGGTCCAGTTTTAGGCTCAACCACCGCGCCAGCATCGCCGCTTGATTGAAGCCGCGTTGACGCAGACGTTTGCTGGCGAGTGGCACCGGTAACAACACGTCGGGGCGAGGCAGATCTTCATCAAAGCGATATTGCAGGTATTGTCCGAGAACGTCGGCGAGCAGGTGGCCAAACGGCCATTTTGCGTTGTGTTTAAAACGCGTAATCAGACTGTCCACGGGAAAGCCATAAAGCCACGGCACAGCGACCTGTTCGAACGCCGGCGGCTCTAGCAGGCAGTCTGCGCAAGTCAGGCCGGATTCAGGCAGCGGCAAAGCGCAGGTCCGGCATTGGCCCATGAGCCAAGGCAATTCGGCTTCGCAGGCCATGCACATTGGCGTTTCTGCCTCTGCCGGCTCATCGCACAGCAAACAGGTCTGTACGTTTTTTAAACAGATGTAAACTTGTCCTTCGTATCGTGGTTGACAGCGCATGGCTCTTCCTTAAATATGCCGAACATCCGTGTAGCGACTGTGGGTATTCCGTTTCCCAGTCGCCAGCCAAGCATAACCAAGGAAATACCCATGAGCGCGAGCACCACTGCCACCCTGCGTCACGACTGGTCACTGGCCGAAGTCAAAGCACTCTTCGTACAGCCATTCAACGACCTGCTGTTTCAGGCACAGACGGTGCACCGCGCCCATTTCAACGCCAACCGTGTGCAGGTCTCGACGTTGTTGTCGATCAAGACGGGTGCCTGCCCGGAAGACTGCAAGTACTGCCCGCAGTCTGGTCACTACAACACCGGCCTTGAAAAAGAAAAACTGATGGAAGTGCAGAAAGTCCTCGAAGAGGCGGCACGCGCCAAAGCCATCGGGTCGACCCGCTTCTGTATGGGCGCGGCGTGGAAACACCCATCGGCCAAAGACATGCCGTATGTGCTGCAGATGGTCGAAGGTGTGAAAGCCATGGGCCTGGAAACCTGCATGACCCTCGGTCGTCTCGATCAGGATCAAACCCAAGCGCTGGCCAAGGCCGGGCTCGACTACTACAACCACAACCTCGACACCTCGCCTGAGTTCTACGGCAGCATCATCACCACCCGTACTTACGGCGAGCGCCTGCAAACCCTGGCTTACGTGCGTGAGTCGGGGATGAAGATCTGTTCCGGCGGCATCCTCGGCATGGGCGAGTCGCTCGACGACCGCGCCAATCTGCTGATCCAGTTGGCCAACCTGCCGGAGCATCCGGAGTCGGTGCCGATCAATATGCTGGTCAAAGTCGCTGGCACGCCGCTGGAAAATGCCGACGACGTCGATCCATTCGACTTCATCCGCATGCTCGCGGTGGCGCGCATTCTCATGCCGCAATCCCACGTGCGCCTGTCCGCTGGTCGTGAAGCGATGAACGAGCAGATGCAGGCCCTGGCATTCCTCGCGGGCGCCAACTCGATTTTCTACGGTGACAAATTGCTGACCACCGCCAACCCGCAGGCTGACAAGGACATGCAGTTGTTCGCACGTCTGGGCATTGAGCCGGAAGCCCGCGAAGAGCATTCGGATGAAGTGCATCAGGCGGCCATCGAGCAGGCGTTGGTTGAGCACAAGAGCAGCGAGCAGTTTTATAACGCGGCGGTTTGAAGCCTGCCCCGTTTCCTTTGAAGGAATGCAAAACCCCTGTGAGAGCGGGCTTGCTCGCGAAATCGGTGTGTCAGTAAAGGCGTTGTTGGCTGATACGAGGCTTTCGCGAGCAAGCCCGCTCTCACATTAGAAAACTTGTGCTGACACTCGAGGCCTGCATGTCTTTCGATCTCGCCGCACGCCTTGCTGCCCGCCGTGCCGAAAATCTCTATCGCCAGCGCCCGCTGCTCGAATCCCCGCAAGGGCCCGAGGTGGTGGTCGACGGCCAGCCATTGCTGGCGTTCTGCAACAACGACTACCTGGGCCTGGCCAATCACCCGCAAGTGATCGAAGCCTGGCGCGCCGGTGCCCAGCGCTGGGGCGTTGGCGGGGGCGCCTCGCATCTGGTGATCGGCCATAGCGGCCCACATCATGCACTCGAAGAGGCCTTGGCCGATCTCACCGGGCGCCCACGTGCGCTGCTGTTTACCACGGGCTACATGGCCAACCTTGGCGCGGTCACGGCGCTGGTCGGGCAGGGTGATACGGTGCTGGAAGACCGACTCAACCACGCCTCATTGCTGGACGCCGGGCTGTTGTCCGGTGCGCGGTTCAATCGTTATTTGCACAACGACGCCGGCAGTCTGGCCAAGCGTCTGGAGAAAGCCACCGGCAATACATTGGTGGTCACCGACGGCGTGTTCAGCATGGATGGCGATCTTGCCGACTTGCCAGCGCTGGCCCGTGAGGCCAAGGCCAAGGGCGCGTGGCTGATGGTCGACGATGCCCATGGCTTCGGCCCGTTGGGCGCCAACGGCGGCGGGATTGTCGAGCATTTCGGTTTGGGCCTGGACGATGTGCCGGTATTGGTCGGCACCCTGGGCAAGGCCTTCGGCACGGCTGGCGCATTTGTCGCCGGCAGTGAAGCGTTGATCGAGAGCCTGATCCAGTTCGCCCGTCCGTACATCTACACCACCAGTCAACCGCCGGCGCTGGCCTGCGCAACCTTGAAAAGTCTGGAGTTGCTGCGTAGCGAACACTGGCGTCGCGAGCATTTGCAGGCGCTGATCCGCCAGTTCCGCCACGGCGCTGAACAGATCGGTCTGGAGTTGATGGACAGCTTTACGCCGATCCAGCCGATCATGGTTGGCGACGCCGGCCGTGCTGTGCGTCTGTCGCAGATGCTGCGTGAGCGCGGGCTGATGGTCACCGCGATTCGTCCTCCGACCGTGCCCGCCGGTAGCGCACGACTGCGTGTGACCCTGACCGCCGCCCACAGCGAGGCGCAGGTGCAGCTATTGTTAGAGGGACTGGCCGATTGCTTTGCCCAACTGTCGTCGGAGCCAAGCCATGCGTGATCGCCTGATTCTAATGCCCGGCTGGGGCCTCGGTGTTTCGCCGATGGAGCCTTTGGCTGCTGCATTGCAAGGACTCGATGAACACTTGCATGTCGAGATCGAACCGTTGCCGGAACTCGACTCCAGTGATCTGCAAGACTGGCTCGACGAACTCGATGAACGCATTCCTCAAGATGTCTGGCTCGGTGGCTGGTCGCTGGGCGGCATGCTCGCGTCCGAACTGGCAGCGCACCGCGGCGAACACTGCTGCGGTTTGCTGACGCTGGCGAGCAACCCTGCTTTTGTCGCCCACGAACAATGGCCGAGCGCGATGCCCGGCGAAACCTTCGATGCATTTCTCGCCGGTTGCCATGCCGACCCACGGCTGACCCTCAAGCGTTTCTCGCTGCTGTGTGCCCAGGGCGCGCAAGACCCGCGCGGCTTGTCGCGGCTGATGCTCGGCGCTGCGCCGAACACGGCGCCTGCAACATTGATGGCCGGGCTGGAGTTACTCGCACAACTGGACACCCGTGAAGCCTTGCAGGCGTTTCGTGGGCCGCAGTTGCATTTGTTCGCCGGTCAGGACGGGTTGGTGCCAGCCGAGGCGGCGGGCGAGTTGTTCACCCTGTTGCCGGATATCGAAATTGGTCTGATCGAACAGGCCAGCCATGCGTTTCTTCTGGAAGACCCACACGGAGTAGCGGGCGCGATCCAGGCTTTTTTACATGAGTGCGGTGATGACTGATTTGTCTCTTGTCGCGCTGCCCGGCGGCTTGCCTGACAAGCGCCAGGTCGCGGCCTCTTTCTCCCGCGCGGCGGCCAGCTACGACAGTGTCGCCGAGTTGCAACGTGATGTCGGTACACAGTTGCTGCGGCGTCTACCTGTGGATTTCCGGCCGACGCGCTGGTTGGATATGGGGTGTGGCACCGGCTACTTCACTCGCGCCTTGGCCGAGCGTTTTTTCGCAAGTCATGGGCTGGCACTGGACATCGCCGAGGGCATGCTCGATCACGCGCGTCCATTGGGCGGCGCCGAGCATTTCATCGCTGGCGATGCGGAGCGGCTACCGTTGCAGGATTCGACCTGTGACCTGATCTTCTCCAGCCTCGCGGTGCAGTGGTGTGCGAATTTTGATGCGGTGCTCAGTGAAGCCTTTCGCGTGCTGAAACCGGGTGGTGTTTTCGCGTTTGCTAGTCTTTGTGTCGGGACGTTGTTCGAATTGCGCGATAGCTGGCGCCAGGTTGATGGCCTGGTGCACGTCAACCGCTTCCGCGAGTTCGCTCGATATGAACAGTTGTGTGCGGCCAGTGGTTTGCGCGTCGTAAGTCTGGAGCAGCAGGCGCATGTACTGCACTACCCGGATGTGCGCAGCCTGACCCATGAACTGAAGGCGTTGGGTGCGCACAATCTCAATCCTGGCCGGCCGGACGGGTTGACCGGGCGGGCGCGGATTCTTGGTTTGGTCGAGGCTTATGAGCAATTCCGTCAGGCACAGGGACTGCCGGCGACCTATCAAGTGGTTTACGCCGTGTTGGAGAAACCCTTATGAGCGCAGCCTATTTCATCACCGGGACGGACACCGACGTCGGCAAAACCACCGTCGCCGCTGGGTTGCTGTGTGCGGCGCGTTCGGCAGGGTTGAGCACGGCGGCGGGCAAACCGGTCGCCTCCGGTTGCGAGGTGACGCCAAAGGGGCTGCGTAACGCCGATGCGCTCGCGCTGTTGGCCGAGTGTTCATTGCCGCTGAGTTATCAACAGGTCAATCCGGTGGCGTTCGAACCGGCGATTGCCCCACATTTGGCAGCGCGCGAAGCGGGTGTCGCACTGACGGTGCAATCGCTGCTTACGCCGATGCGCGAGATTCTGGCGATGAATGCCGATTTCACCCTGATCGAAGGCGCGGGTGGCTGGCGGGTGCCGTTGGCGGATCAGGACAATCTGTCGGACCTGGCCATTGCACTGAAACTGCCGGTGATTCTGGTGGTGGGCGTGCGGTTGGGGTGCATCAGTCATGCGCTGCTGACGGCTGAGGCGATTGCTCGGGATGGCCTGCAACTGGCGGGGTGGGTGGCGAATATCATCGATCCCAAGACTTCGCGGCTGGAGGAGAACCTGGCGACGCTGGCTGAGCGGATTCCGGCGCCGTGCCTGGGGCGCGTGCCGAAGTTGAAGGCTTTAAGTGCTGAGGCCGTAGCTGAGCATTTGCAATTGGATCTGCTTGACTAAGTTTTTAGCTATGAACAGGCACTGTGCCATTAGTGTTTTTGACGGGTGTTTTTCTGACGTCTCTGTTTCAATGGCGCCTATTGATCCTTCCCAAGGATGAGAACTTCCATGGAAATCTCTGGTAACACAGCTTTTTATGCGGGTCTGAGTACGATTCAGACCGGGCAAAACCGCGTCGATCAGGCCGCTAGCCAGATCGCCAACAACACCATTGAGCGCTCGGTTACCAGCCAGTCTTCCGAGGCACAGGTCGATCGTCTGCGTGGCGTGGATCGCAGCCAGCAAATGGATCTGGGCAGCGACATGGTCGAGATGGCCCAAGGCAAGTTTCAAGTGGAGCTGGGGGCAAAAGTCGCCAAGGCCTCCGATGAAATGCTCGGTACGATCATCGACACCTTTGCCTGATTTTTCGCCATTCATGCATTGCCGACGCCGCGCCTGTTCGCGGCGTTTTTCGTTGTAAGTCCTTCTCCCTCAACTAATCTTTTTTTATCGCCCGTGGCTCTTTCGAGCGCATGGCGGTTTGCTGTGTCCGGCGTTCGAAAGACGCGATGACGAACGGCAAAAGATCGATGCTTGACAAGATTTCGGCGTAAACGTATGTTTCAAACAACTGTTTGACCGTCACAACAAATCTACGCGGTCGTTCATTCCCGGTTACATCAGCAGAGGTTTATCGCTATGCCTGACTACAAGGCCCCCTTGCGTGATATTCGCTTCGTTCGTGACGAACTGCTCGGCTACGAAGCGCACTATCAGAGCCTTCCGGCTTGCGCAGACGCAACTCCAGACATGGTTGACGCCATTCTCGAAGAAGGCGCCAAGTTTTGTGAGCAGGTACTGGCGCCGCTGAACCGCGTTGGCGACACCGAAGGTTGCACCTGGAGCGAGTCCGGTGTGAAAACCCCGACGGGCTTCAAAGAAGCTTACAAACAATTCGTCGAAGGCGGCTGGCCTAGCCTGGCGCACGACGTTGAGCATGGTGGTCAAGGCCTGCCTGAGTCGCTGGGTCTGGCCGTCAGCGAAATGGTAGGCGAAGCCAACTGGTCGTGGGGCATGTACCCAGGCCTGTCGCACGGCGCGATGAACACCATCTCCGAGCATGGCACTCCTGAGCAGCAAGAGGCGTACCTGACCAAACTGGTTTCCGGCGAGTGGACCGGCACCATGTGCCTGACCGAACCGCACTGCGGCACCGACCTGGGCATGTTGCGCACCAAGGCTGAACCTCAGGCCGACGGTTCCTACAAAGTTTCCGGCACCAAGATCTTCATCTCGGCCGGTGAACACGACATGGCCGACAACATCGTCCACATCGTACTGGCCCGCCTGCCGGATGCACCGGCCGGCACCAAAGGCATTTCCCTGTTCATCGTTCCTAAGTTCATGCCGAACGCTGACGGCACTCTTGGTGCGCGCAACGCAGTGAACTGCGGTTCGCTGGAACACAAGATGGGCATCCACGGTAACGCCACCTGCGTGATGAACTTCGACGGCGCCACCGGTTTCCTGATCGGCCCGGCAAACAAAGGCCTGAACTGCATGTTCACCTTTATGAACACCGCTCGCCTGGGTACCGCGCTGCAAGGTCTGGCCCACGCCGAAATCGGTTTCCAGGGTGGCCTGAAATACGCTCGCGATCGTCTGCAAATGCGCTCCCTGACCGGCCCGAAAGCGCCGGATAAAGCGGCTGACCCGATCATCGTGCACCCTGACGTTCGCCGCATGCTGTTGACCATGAAGGCCTTCGCTGAAGGCAACCGCGCGATGGTGTACTTCACCGCCAAACAGGTCGACATCGTCAAATACGGCGTGGACGAAGAAGAGAAGAAGAAAGCCGACGCACTGCTGGCGTTCATGACGCCCATCGCCAAAGCGTTCATGACCGAAGTCGGTTTTGAATCGGCCAACCACGGTGTGCAGATCTACGGTGGCCACGGCTTCATCGCCGAGTGGGGCATGGAGCAGAACGTTCGCGACAGCCGCATTTCGATGCTGTACGAAGGCACCACCGGTATCCAGGCACTCGACCTGCTGGGCCGCAAAGTGCTGATGACTCAAGGCGAAGCCCTGAAAAGCTTCACCAAGATCGTCCACAAGTTCTGCCAGACCAACGAAGGCAACGAAGCCGTTAAGGAATTCGTCGAACCGCTGGCTGCACTGAACAAAGAGTGGGGCGAACTGACCATGAAGGTCGGTATGGCCGCCATGAAAGATCGCGAAGAAGTGGGCGCGGCTTCCGTGGACTACCTGATGTACTCCGGTTATGCCTGCCTGGCCTACTTCTGGGCTGACATGGCACGTCTGGCAGCCCAGAAGCTGGCAGAAGGCACTGGCGACGCAGCGTTCTACACCGCCAAGCTGCAAACCGCGCGCTTCTACTTCCAGCGCATCCTGCCGCGTACCCGTACCCACGTGGCTACCATGCTGTCGGGCGCCAACAACCTGATGGACATGAAAGAAGAAGATTTCGCGCTGGGCTACTAAGCCTTAACGCGGTCTGCACAGCCGCTGCTCCTTTCGGGGCAGCGGCTTTTTCTTGCCTGATGAAAAATTGTTTAAGCGATGAAAATTCCCCACTAAAACGCTAAGAAAAGACGATTTCCTGCCGTTAAAGAGGCTTCGATGTGACGCGCGTCACACCGCATGTGCTCAACTGCTCAAAATGCAGGCACAATGCCATCTTTTGCCGGGTCGGAGTTCTACCCTTTGCCGCGTTCTTCCGCTGTACGTCTCAGCCATTTCCTACCTTCACTGCTGTTGTTGCTCGCGGGGTTGGCGGCTGCGTACGTCAAAGACCTCAACGTGTTCTTCACGTCGCTGTTCAACGTTTTGCCGACTCTGGTACTGCTGCTGGGCGGTGCCTACTGCGCGGTTTACCGACGTCAGCGCGAACTGTTTCTGATGCTCACGGTGTACATCGCCTACTTTTTGCTCGACACCCAGACCGATTATTACCGCGACAACGGCAAGGTGCGCGAAGACGCTGCCGTGGTGTTCCATCTGGTCTGCCTGCTGCTGCCGTTGTTGTTCGGTGTGTTCGCTGCCTGGCAAGAGCGTACGCATTTGTTTCAGGACATGGTCGCGCGGTTTGCCGTGTTATTGGCCTTCGGCAGCGTGGCGCTGGGGCTTGAGCAAAGTTACCCACAAGCGCTGCTGATGTGGCTTTCGGAAATCCGCTGGCCGGCGCTGCACGGCGCGTGGATGAGCCTGATCCAGTTGTCGTATCCGGTGTTCATCTCGGCCTTTGTGTTGCTGGCCTGGCAGTACTGGCGCAATCCGCGTCCGCTGCACGCGGCGCAACTGGTCGGGTTGCTCGGGGTGTTCTGGATGCTGCCGAAAACCTTCATCCTGCCATTCACCCTGAACATCATGTGCAGTCAGGTGATGTTGATGATTGCGGCGGCGGTGGCGCACGAGGCTTATCAGATGGCCTTTCGCGATGAACTGACCGGGCTGCCGGGCCGGCGCGCGCTCAACGAGCGCATGCAACGCCTTGGCCGAAATTACGTGCTGGCGATGAGCGACGTCGACCACTTCAAGAAATTCAACGACACCCACGGCCACGATGTTGGTGACCAGGTTTTGCGTCTGGTCGCCAGCAAGCTGTCGAAAATCAGCGGTGGCGGTAGGGCGTATCGTTATGGCGGTGAGGAATTCGCCCTGGTGTTTGCAGGCAAAACCCTTGAGGAGTGCATGCCGCACCTTGAGGTGATCCGCGAGTCGATTGCTTCCTACAACATTCAACTGCGCAATCAGGAAAACCGCCCGCAGGATGATCAGCAAGGTCGTCAGCGCCGCGCCGGCTCTGGTGCTTCCAGTGTCTCGGTCACGGTCAGTATTGGCGTCGCTGAACGCGTCGAGCAACGCAACCCCGAACAAGTGCTCAAGTCCGCGGACGAGGCGCTCTACAGCGCCAAGGGCGCGGGGCGTAACTGCGTGGTGGCGTTCGGACAGAACCGCCGTGGCGCGGTGCGCATGGACACTGCCGCCGGTTGAGTGATGACGGCGCATTCAGCGTCTGGACAATGATTGTGGGGCAGGGGAGCCGGCAGTAGGTTGAAGAAATCTGCTGACGGAGAAGCCACCATGCCCGAGTACAAAGCTCCCCTGCGCGACATGCGCTTTCTGATCGACCACGTCTTCGACTTCCACGCCAACTACGCCGCCCTCGGCGCGCATGACGCCAGCCCGGACATGATCAACGCGATCCTTGAAGAGGGCGCGAAGTTCTGTGAGAACGTTCTGGCACCGCTCAATCGCAGCGGTGACGAAGAGGGCTGCCATTTCGACAACGGTGTGGTGACAACGCCTACGGGCTTCAAGCAGGCCTTCGCACAATATGTCGAGGGCGGCTGGCACGGTCTGGCGGCGGATCCGACTTATGGCGGCCAGGGCCTGCCGAGCTCGTTGGGGCTGGTGATCAGTGAAATGGTCGGCTCCAGCAACACGTCCTGGGGCATGTACCCGGGGCTGACCCACGGCGCAATGTCAGCGATCCACGCCCACGGCACCGCCGAGCAGAAAGACACTTACCTGAGCAAACTCACCGCCGGCCAATGGACCGGCACCATGTGCCTGACCGAGGCCCATTGCGGCACTGATCTGGGCATCATCAAGACCCGTGCCGTGCCCCAGGCTGACGGCAGTTACGCGGTCACCGGCAGCAAGATTTTCATCTCTGCCGGCGAGCACGACATGAGCGACAACATCATCCATCTGGTATTGGCCAAACTGCCGGACGCGCCGGCGGGCACCAAGGGCATTTCGCTGTTCATCGTGCCGAAGTTCTTGCCGGATGCTGCGGGTGAGGCCGGTGAGCGCAATGGCGTGTCCTGCGGTTCGATCGAACACAAAATGGGCATCAAGGCTTCAGCCACCTGCGTGCTGAACTTCGACGGCGCCAAGGGCTTCCTGATCGGCGAGCCGAACAAGGGCCTGAACTGCATGTTCACCATGATGAACCACGCACGGCTTGGTACCGGCATGCAGGGGCTGTGTCTGGGCGAGGCGAGTTTCCAGGGTGCGATCAAATACGCCAATGACCGCTTGCAGATGCGCTCACTGACCGGCGCCAAAGCCCCGGACAAAGCGGCCGACCCGATCATCGTCCACCCGGATGTGCGGCGCATGCTGTTGACCATGAAAGCCTTCAACGAAGGCAATCGTGCACTGACCTACTTCACCGCGCAGATGCTCGATGTCGCGCACCTGAGCGGCGATGCCCAAGCGCGTCAGGACGCCGAAGACCTGTTGGCGTTCCTCACGCCGATCTGCAAAGCGTTCATGACTGACACCGGGCTGGAAGTGACCAACCACGGCATGCAGGTGTTCGGCGGGCATGGGTTCATTCGTGAATGGGGCATGGAGCAGTTGGTTCGCGACTGCCGGATTGCGCCGATCTACGAGGGCACCAACGGCATTCAGGCGCTCGATCTGCTCGGGCGCAAGGTGCTTGGCAGTCAGGGCAAGCTGCTGCGGGGCTTCACTAAAATCGTCCACAGGTTCTGCGCGGCGAATGCTGAGCATGCGCAACTGGGCAGTTTTGTCGCTCAGCTCAACGAGCTGAACCAGCAGTGGGGCGACCTGACCATGAAGGTCGGCATGGCGGCGATGAAGAACCCGGACGAAGTCGGTGCCGCCTCGGTGGACTATCTGATGTACAGCGGCTACATCATTCTCGGCTATCTATGGCTGCGCATGGCGCAGGTGGCGCAGGCGCAACTGGACGCGGGCGAGGGTGAGGCGGATTACCTTCGGGGGAAACTGGCAACGTGCGAGTTCTATTTCAAACGGCTATTGCCGCGCACGGCGGCGCATCGTGCGGCGGTCGAGGCGGGTAGCGATTGTCTGATGAAACTGCCGGCAGAGCTATTTGCGCTCTAAGCGCAAAAAAAAGATCGCCGCCTTCGTCGGCTTCTCCAGGTAATCGCGTTTTACCTGGGTCGCTGGCGAAGGCTGCGGTCTTTTTTGTGGTGACTAAAAATAACAAATCAGTCACCGGTTGACCCTATGTGTCGCAAAAGTTGTTGAGGTACACTCAGCCTCAACGAAAGCACCATTCCACGAATCACCTGTTTAGATCTTGCGAGGTTTGCCATGGCTGACTACAAAGCGCCGCTGCGCGATATGCGCTTCGTCCTCAATGAAGTATTCGAAGTCGCCAAACTCTGGGCTGAGTTGCCGGCACTGGCAGAGACCGTTGATGCTGAAACGGTTGAAGCGATTCTCGAAGAGGCTGGCAAGGTCACCAGCAAAAGCATTGCGCCGCTGAGCCGCGCCGCTGACGAAGAAGGTTGTCACTGGGCCGACGGTGCCGTCACCACGCCCGCCGGTTTCCCACAGGCCTATCAGACTTACGCTGAAGGCGGCTGGGTCGGTGTTGGCGGTGATCCGCAATACGGTGGCATGGGCATGCCCAAAGCCGTGTCGGCCCAGGTCGAAGAAATGGTCAACTCCGCCAGCCTGTCCTTCGGTCTGTACCCGATGCTGACCGCCGGTGCTTGCCTGTCGATCAACGCCCATGCCAGCGAAGAGTTGAAAGCCGCGTACCTGCCAAACATGTACGCCGGCGTCTGGGCCGGTTCCATGTGCCTGACCGAGCCGCATGCCGGCACTGACCTGGGCATCATCCGCACCAAGGCCGAGCCGCAGGCCGACGGTTCCTACAAGGTCAGCGGCACCAAGATCTTCATCACCGGTGGCGAACACGACCTCACTGAAAACATCATCCACCTGGTGTTGGCCAAACTGCCGGACGCGCCGGCCGGTCCGAAAGGCATTTCGCTGTTCCTGGTGCCGAAGTTCATGGTCAATGCCGATGGCAGCCTGGGCGCGCGTAACCCGGCCAATTGCGGTTCGATCGAACACAAGATGGGCATTCAGGCGTCCGCGACCTGTGTGATGAACTTCGACGAAGCCGTCGGGTATCTGGTCGGCGAGCCGAACAAGGGCCTGGCCGCGATGTTCACCATGATGAACTACGAACGTCTGGGCGTCGGTATTCAAGGTCTGGCGACTGGCGAGCGCTCGTATCAGAACGCCGTTGAATACGCCCGTGACCGGCTGCAGAGCCGTTCGCCGACCGGCGCGCAGAACAAAGACAAGGTCGCTGACCCTATCATCGTCCACCCGGACGTGCGTCGCATGCTGCTGACCATGAAAGCCTCGAACGAAGGTGGGCGTGCGTTCTCCACCTACGTCGCGATGCAACTCGACACCGCCAAGTTCAGCGAAGACGCGACCACGCGCAAGCGTGCGGAAGATCTGGTCGCGTTGCTGACGCCGGTGGCCAAGGCATTCCTCACCGACCTAGGCCTGGAAACCACCGTACACGGCCAGCAGATTTTCGGCGGTCATGGCTACATTCGTGAATGGGGCCAGGAGCAACTGGTGCGTGACGTACGCATTACCCAAATCTACGAAGGCACCAACGGCATTCAGGCGCTGGACCTGGTCGGACGCAAGATCGTCGGTAGCGGCGGTGCGTTCTACAAACTGTTCGCTGACGAGATCCGCCATTTCACCGCAACCGCCAGTGCTGATCTGGGCGAATTCACCAAGCCGCTGAACGAGGCTGTCGACACCCTTGACGAGTTGACCGCATGGCTGCTGGATCGGGCAAAAAACAACCCGAACGAAATCGGCGCGGCGTCAGTCGAATATTTGCAAGCGTTTGGCTACACCGCTTACGCCTACATGTGGGCATTGATGGCCAAAGCCGCATTGGGCAAAGAAGCGCAGGAAGATTTCTATGCCAGCAAGCTCGGCACTGCACGCTTCTACTTCGCCCGTCTGCTGCCGCGTATTCATTCGTTGAGCGCGTCGGTAAAGGCTGGCAGCGAGTCGCTGTTCCTGCTGGAGGCGGCGCAATTCTGATGATGTAACGTCATGTAAGCATTTGCTTACGTGACATGATGCTGTTCTCCCATAGGCGTAGATTGGATCCACAGCTAATCTACATTTCATGGACGTCGCGCAGGAAGCGCAAAGCAACAACACGGACACGTAGGATTCTGCCAGGGTGGCGGAGTGAAATGGATGTCAGGGAAACAGTCTGCAAAGCCCCGCTTCGGCGGGGTTTTCTTTTTCCCGCAGAAAAGTCTCAGGCCAAGGGGACCAGTGGCGATGCGCCTGTAAGCGGTCTCTCCTCACGCGCCATCACCTCTTCCAGCAATGTGCGCAATAGCGCCAAAGAAGCCTGCTGACGTTGCACATCGCGACACACCAGCCCGACTTTCAATGGCACCCGAGGTTCGCTCAGCGGTTTCCACAGCAGGTCCTGATCGTGGTACTCCTTCTGAGAACGTCCCGGCAGCACCGTCGCCAGTTTGGTGTGCGGCAGACTGTCGAGAATCCCCACCATATTGTTCAGCTCGGCCTGTACCTGCGGGCGCCGTCCGAGGCTGGTCAGCTGTGCCTGCCAGATCTGACGAATCTGAAATTCTTCCCCCAGCAGCAACATTGGCAATTCGGCCGCTTGGCGCATCGATACTTTCTTGAATTCACGCAATGGATGATCCGCCGGGATGACCAGCGTCAGTTCATCTTCGTACAGCATCACGCCATGGAGGCCCGGTTGGCGCGGCGGTAGATAACTGATGCCGATGTCCAGCGAACCATTGAGCAGGCGCCGTTCGATCTCCAGCCCGGTCAACTCATAGATTTGCACAACGAGATGCGGTTGGGCCTTGCGCACGCGTTCGAGCAGTTGCGGCACCAGGCCGGTGTGTACGGTTTGCAGCACACCAATCGCCAGCGTGCGCAACGCCTGACCCTTGAAGTTACCCAGCGCCTCGCGCGCCCGTTGCAAGCCATCGAGCAAGGGCTGCGCGTGGTTGTACAGCGTGTGCGCAGCCAGCGTCGGCAGCAGGCGTTTGCTGCTGCGTTCGAACAGGGTGACGTCGAGGTTCTGCTCAAGCTGGCGGATCTGCTGCGACAACGCCGGTTGCGAGATCGACAGCCGCTCAGCAGCCCGGCCGACATGGCCTTCTTCGTAGACCGCGACGAAATAACGCAGTTGTTTGAAATCCATAAGTAACACTTATCGAAAATGCTGGGAAATCGAAATGGCTCGAAGCCGTCAGTGGGCCTAGTCTACCCGCATTCACAAGGCTTACAGGGCCAGAAAGCGCGATGAAGAACGTTCGCTTCGACAGTGTTTGCATAGGCAGTTCAAAAAACCCCAAGCGAGGTTTTTTTCAATGAATCTGTTCAGTTTGCGGCGCCAGACGCCAAGCCTTGATGACCTCTCATTCGAGGCCGCCCCGCCCGATACCGGCGAGCGCCTGATGCCGAGCGTCGAGCGACCACACCAGGTGTTCGTCCGGGGCCAGGGTTCTTGGCTATGGGACAGCAACGACCGGGCTTATCTGGACTTTTCCCAGGCGGGCGGCGCCAACAGTCTCGGTCACAGTCCTTCAGCGCTGGTGAAAGCCATCACCAGTCAAGCCCAGGCGCTGATCAATTCTGGTTTCAACCTGCACAATCGCGGCATGCTCAGCCTTGTCGAACGCCTGTGCGCCAGCACCTCCAGCGATCGTGCTTATTTGCTCAACAGCGGCAGCGAAGCCTGTGAAGCGGCAATCAAACTGGCGCGCAAGTGGGGCCAACTGCATCGCGGTGGCGCCTCGCGGATCATCGTTGCGAAACAGGGCTGTCATGGCCGTAGTCTGGCGACGATTTCAGCGTCGGACAGTGGCAACCTGCACAACCGTTTCGCTCCGTTGCTGCCGGGTTTCGACCGCGTGCCGTTCAACGATTTGCCGGCCCTGCACGCGGCGGTCGATGCGCAGACCGTGGCCATCATGCTGGAGCCGATCCAGAGCGATGCCGGGGTGGTTGCGGCCACCGAGCATTACCTCAAAGGCGTTGAGCGTCTGTGCCGCGAGTTGGGCATTCTGCTGATTCTCGACGAAGTGCAGACCGGCATCGGCCGCTGCGGCACCTTGCTTGCCGAACAATCCTACGGCGTTCGTGCCGATATCGTCGTACTGGGCAAAGGTCTGGGTGGTGGCGTGCCATTGGCGGCGCTGCTGGCACGAGGCAAGGCTTGCTGTTTCGAACCCGGTGAACTGGGCGGCACCCATCACGGCAACGCGCTGATGACAGCGGCCGGTCTGGTGGTACTCGACAGCGTGCAGGACCGGGCCTTTCTTGAACAGGTCAAAGACAACGGCCAGCATCTGCGCGAAGGTCTTGCGCGTTTGGCTCATCGCTACGGCCATGGCGAGTTGCGTGGTCAAGGGTTGTTCTGGGGCCTCACCCTGTCGGACGATTCAGTCGAAGCTGTGGTCCAGGCCGCACGGCACGAAGGCCTGCTGCTCACCGCTGCGCAACCCGACTGCCTGCGCTTCACCCCGGCGCTCACTGTCAGCAAAGCCAACATCGACGAAATGCTCCTGCGCCTGGCCCGAGCCTTCTCCCGCGTGCTTGGCGCACAGATGCAATGCCGCAAAGGGATTGCCGTCTGATCCGAACTGTCTTACCCGAATTCAAGAACCGTCTCGCGGTATAACGCACGCCCTACGCCTGATTCTTTTGGCGTGGGGCGTTTTTTTGTACGCAGTAGTGGCAAACAGCAGTCAGATGCAGTGAACCCTGACGAACGGCAAAGGTCGATTAGCTTGTATGGCTCAAATGAGCCAGCCCCCACTCAGGAGCTGCCCCATGGACTTTATTCGCATCATCATCGCTATTCTGTTACCGCCGCTGGGTGTGTTTCTGCAGGTCGGGTTTGGCGGGGCGTTCTGGTTGAACATTTTGCTGACGTTGTGCGGCTACATTCCCGGGATCGTGCATGCGGTTTACATCATCGCCAAGCGTTGAGTTCTGCGGCGTCAGGTAAATAGTCTTCGCGAGCAAGCCCGCTCCCGCACTGGATGTGTGTTGTTCACAAATCTCCTGTGGGAGCGGGCTTGCTCGCGAATGGGGCGACTCGATGGATGAAAGTGGGCGTGGATCTCAGTCCGCCAACATCACCCGCCGATAAAACGTCCACTCCTGCTCCAACGCATGCGCCTGATTGACTGCGCGGCGGAAGCCATGGTGCTCATCGGCGTAGTAATGCGCCTCGACCGCAATGCCGTTGCGCTCCAGCGCCTGGGCCATGTCGCGGGTCTGTTGCGGCACTACGACAGCATCCAGTTCACCCTGGAAGAAAATCACCGGCACGCGGATGTTGCTTGCGTGCAGCAACGGCGTGCGGGCGGCGTAGCGTTCGGCGTCTTGCTCGGGATCGCCGATCAGCCAATCCAGATAATCCCCCTCGAACTTGTGCGTCGCTCTAGCCAACGCCACCGGATCGCTGACCCCATAAAGGCTGGCGCCGGCACGAAACACCTGATGAAACGCCAAGGCACAAAGCGTGGTGTAGCCGCCCGCGCTGCCGCCACGGATGAACGCACGTTCAGCGTCGATCAGCCCTTGTGCGGCGAGATACCCCACCACTGCGCAAGCATCTTCGACATCCACATCGCCCCAGCTCAGATGCAACGCCTGCCGATATTCGCGGCCATAACCGCTGCTGCCGCGATAGTTGAGGTCAGCGACGGCGAAGCCACGTTGCGTCCAGTACTGGATGCGCGGGTCAAGCATCGGGTAGCAGGCCGAGGTTGGGCCGCCATGGATGAACACCACCAGCGGCGGTTTCACTTCACCGCCCATGGCCGGATAAAAGAACCCGTGAGCCTCTCCCGAACCGCTGGGGTAACGCAGGGTTTGTGGACGGCTGATGCGTTCGGCGGGCAACGGTGCGACGCCACCGGCCAGCACTGTTACGTCGTGGGATGCGCGATCAATGGCGATCACCGCCGAAGGGCTGATCGGCGAGGCCGCGATGCAATAGATGAATTGCTGATCCAGTGCCAGATGACGCAAGCGGCTGTAGTCGCCGGTGAAGTCTTCACCGTCGAGCGTCAGACGACCGAAGCCGCCCTCACTCCAACTGCCCAGATACGAGTCGCCAACGGGTAACCAAGTACAGCCACCCAGTTGCCAAGGCGCGGGCGCATGATCGGCTTCGGCGCTTGGCAACGCTTGCAGACCATCGTCTGTTTCGCCCCACGGCTGCCAGAATCCGCCGCGATCAGTCAGACAAAACAAGCGGTTTTCGGTATTGAATCGCGGTTGCTGGATCGACTCCTCAACCCCGTCACCCGCCAGGCAACGTGGTGCTGAAAAGCCCCCGTCAGCCGAGCGCCCAGCCACCATCAACCGAGTCGAAGTCCACGGTTGATGCGGCCGGCTCCACTCGATCCACGCCAAACGCTGGCCATCCGGGCTGATGATCGGCGCGGCATAAAAGTCCGCGCCCTCGGCCAGCACATGACGCGTGCTGTCAGCCAGATCAATCGCGACCAAGCGATGTTGATCGTGGTGTTCTTCCACTGCCAAGACCCGACCCTGGGCAACATGCAGATCGCCGTAGCGACACTCACCCGACGTCAGCGCTTCAGGCTGACCATCCAGCGCCTGTCGATACAACTGCTGATCCGCCTCGCCGACGAAAACCACCCCGTCGGGTGTCAGACAAAACGCGCCACCGCCATATTCGTACACGCGGCTGCGCACGCTGAAACCTTCGGGCGTCAGACATCTCGCCAGGCCATCGCGCCAATGCCAGATCCGGCACGCCGCATCCTCCGGGCGATATTCATTCCAGAACAAACCGTTGCTACCCAGTTGCAGTTCGGCGAAATCCATCCCGGCGGCGACGGCTTGAGCGGCGCTGAAAGGCTCAGCTTTTGGCGATGAGGCGTGAGTTTCGTTCATTGCGAAAGGCCAGTTGTTCGATGGTTTGAGTGGCGTGCTCGGCTTCTTCGCGGGCCTTGAGGATCACACCGTGATGTTCGGATTTGCTGCACACAGGGTCGGCATTGCTCGCGTCACCCGTGAGCATGAACGCCTGGCAGCGACAGCCGCCGAAGTCCTTTTCCTTCTCGTCGCAGGAGCGGCACGGCTCGGGCATCCAGTCGTACCCGCGAAAGCGGTTGAAGCCGAACGAGTCGTACCAGATGTGCTGCATGCTGTGGTCGCGCACGTTGGGAAATTGTACCGGCAGTTGTCGCGCGCCATGACAGGGCAGGGCAGTGCCGTCCGGTGTGACGGTCAGAAAGATGCTGCCCCAGCCATTCATGCAGGCTTTCGGGCGTTCTTCGTAATAGTCCGGGGTGACGAAAATCAGCTTGCACGGATGCCCTTCGGCTTCCAGCTTGGCGCGGTATTCGTTGGTGATACGTTCGGCGCGCACCAGTTGTTCCTGGGTCGGCAGCAGACCGACACGATTGAGCTGTGCCCAGCCGTAGAACTGGCAGGTGGCGAGTTCGACGAAATCCGCTTCGAGCGCAATGCACAGCTCGATGATGCGGTCGATTTTGTCGATGTTGTGCCGATGAGTGACGAAGTTCAGCACCATCGGGTAGCCGTGGGCTTTCACCGCACGGGCCATTTCCAGCTTCTGCGCGAAAGCTTTTTTCGAGCCGGCGAGCAGGTTGTTCACCTGCTCGTCGCTGGCCTGAAAACTGATCTGGATGTGATCGAGGCCAGCCTTCTTGAAGTCGCTGATTTTCTGCTCTGTGAGCCCAATGCCCGAGGTGATCAGGTTGGTGTAGAACCCAAGCTTGCGTGCCTCGCCGATCAGCTCGGCGAGATCCTGGCGCACCAGCGGTTCGCCACCGGAAAAACCCAGTTGCGCCGCACCCATGTCCCGCGCCTCGCGGAACACCTTGATCCACTGCTCGGTGCTCAACTCTTTGCCCTGCTCGGCGAAATCCAGCGGATTGGAGCAGTACGGGCATTGCAGCGGGCAGCGGTAGGTCAGCTCGGCGAGCAGCCACAGCGGCAGGCCGATCTCTGGCTTGGGCGGTACTTGCACCGATGAATCAGGCAAGTTCGATCCAGTGCTGCGCACGGGCAACCTCCATGAATTGCTCGATGTCGTCACCGAGTTCGGGCACGTCGGGGAACTGCTCGTCGAGTTTGGCGATGATCGCCGCGACATCGCGCTCACCGTCGATCAGACCGCCGATTAGCGCAGCGCTGTCGTTGAGTTTGATCATGCCTTCGGGGTACAGCAGCACATGGCCTTTCTGCGCCGGCTCGTACTGGAAACGGTAGCCGGGACGCCAGGTCGGGATCTTGCTGCGATCAAAACTCATAAGGTGATTCCTTTATGCCAGACCCGTTGCTCGGTCACGCTGTGATACGGCGGGCGGTTCAGTTCGTAAGCCATGCTCATGGCATCGAGCATGCTCCAAAGAATGTCCAGTTTGAACTGGAGAATTTCCAGCATGCGCTCCTGGCCCTCGCGGGTCTTGTAGTGCTCAAGGGTGATCGCCAGGCCATGCTCGACATCCCGGCGCGCTTGGCCGAGGCGGGTGCGGAAATATTCGTAACCGGCCGGGTCGATCCACGGGTAATGTTGCGGCCAACTGTCGAGGCGCGATTGGTGGATCTGCGGTGCGAACAGTTCGGTCAGTGAACTGCTGGCGGCCTCCTGCCAACTGGCCCGGCGGGCGAAGTTGACGTAGGCGTCGACGGCGAAACGCACGCCGGGCAACACCAGTTCCTGAGATCGCAGTTGATCCGGATCGAGGCCGACGGCTTGGCCCAAGCGCAACCACGCTTCGATGCCGCCGTCTTCACCGGGGGCGCCGTCGTGGTCGAGCAGGCGCTGAATCCATTCGCGGCGGATTTCGCGATCCGGGCAGTTGGCGAGGATGGCCGCGTCTTTCAGCGGAATATTCACCTGATAGTAGAAGCGGTTGGCAACCCAGCCCTGAATCTGTTCGCGGGTGGCGCGGCCCTGGTACATCGCCACGTGATACGGGTGATGGATGTGGTAGTAGGCGCCTTTGGCGCGCAGGGCCGCTTCGAATTCGGCGGGGGACATCGGTTGGTCGGTCATTGCGGTTCTCCGGGGAACAACCGTTGGGATCCTGGGTGTCTGGTCTGATGCCTTCGCGAGCAAGCCCGCTCCCACGTTGGAATGCAGTCTGCTTGTGGGCGCGGGCGTGCTCGCGAAGAGGCCGGTCGCTACAGCACAATACTCATGCCGTCATACGCCACTTCAACATCACGCCGCGCCAGTTCCGCGCGCTGCGGCGAATCCTCGTCGAGAATCGGGTTGGTGTTGTTGATGTGGATAAGCACCTTGCGTTGCTCGGGAAGCTGTTCCAGCACTTCGAGCATGCCGCCAGGGCCGTTCTGCGCCAGATGGCCCATCTCGCGACCGGTGCGGGTGCCGACGCCACGGCGCTGCATTTCATCGTCGTCCCACATTGTGCCGTCGACCAGCAGGCAATCGCTGCCCGCCATGATCTCGAGCAACGGCGCGTCAACCTTGCCCAGACCCGGGGCATAGAACAGTTTGCCGCCAGTCTTCAGGTCTTCGACGATCAGGCCGATGTTGTCGCCCGGGTGCGGGTCGAAACGATGCGGCGAGTAGGGCGGTGCGGCGCTGCGCAATGGCAGCGGGGTGAAGCGCAGGTTCGGGCACGCGGCGACGGTGAAGCTTTGATCGAGTTCGATGCGGTTCCAGTTCAACCCGCCATTCCAGTGGGTGAGCATTTTGAACAACGGAAAACCCGTGCTCAGGTCTTCGTGAACCATGTCCGTGCACCAGACCTGATGCGGGCAGCCTTCGCGCAGGCTGAGCAGGCCAGTGGTGTGGTCGATCTGGCTGTCCATCAGGATGATCGCGCTGATCCCGGTGTCGCGCAGCGCACGGCCCGGTTGCATCGGAGCGAAGCTCTGCAACTGGGCGCGGATGTCCGGCGAGGCGTTGCACAACACCCAGTTCACGCCGTCATCGGAAATGGCGATGGACGATTGGGTGCGGGCCTTGGCATTCAGGCTGCCGTCGCGAAAGCCTGCACAGTTGACGCAGTTGCAGTTCCACTGCGGAAAACCGCCACCGGCGGCCGAACCCAGAATCTGGACGAACATGAACGCTCCATCATTTCAACGCTGAAAATAAAACGCCTCGGCGAGCCGAGGCGTTGCACTGCAATTCTGACGAGGCAGAACTCAGCGGCTTGCGAAGTACATGGTGACTTCGAAGCCGATACGCAGGTCGGTATAAGCCGGTTTTGTCCAGGACATCAGGTGACTCCTTCATTGAAAGGGCGGGTGGGATAGCGCTATCCATAGGTATAGTCCACGGCAGCGCAGGGACGTTCCAAATAGTTAGGCGGCTATGTTACTCAAAATTTCAGAGGGATTGTCCGTGAATCTTTGAGAAAGCTCCTTGCAGCCTCGGTAATGATCATTTTCCCGCTTGCCAGGGGGCGCCCGGTATTGGGCCGCTGGCGAGGCAGTGCCAGCCGCCTTCGGCAGCGGTCAACCGTTGCGCAGCGGCCAGCAATGTCGTTCGACTCAGTTGGCCGATTGCCGCGACCAGTTGCTCCAGATAATCCGACGGGTGGCCGGCGAGTTTGGCCTGCCAGAGCAGTTCGGCAGCGTCCTTGAAAGGCAGATGGGTGCTGTCGAACTGATCCGCCAGGCGCTGGCGCTGTTGGTCGAGACAGGCCTCGTCGGTGGATTCGATCAATGCGCACATGCCTTCAAGGAATTGCTGAATGTGGCCGAGCAATTCTGTAGTCGTGGCGTTTGGTGATTGCACGCCGAACAGCAACCCAACCTTTCCATGGATTTGCCGCAGTGCACTGAACACGGCGTAACCCAACTGCAACTCGCCCCGCAGGCGTTGATAGAACGGCGTCTGGCAAAGCTGTGCGAGCAAGCGCCATGCGGCTTCGTCGGCGATGTCGCGCCCGGCGGTCGGGCAGAACAGTAACAAGGCGTGTTCGCTGGACGCTGTCTCGATGGGGTGCCACAAATGTTGTGTGGTGAGCGCTGTCGGTGCCGGCAACTGATTGTCCGGTACGCCGGGAATACGGCTCAGGGCCAGGCCCATTGCCGATTGGGTCTGTGGATGAAGGCCCAACGCCAGGCCATCCCAGCGAGAAGTTGTCCACAGGTGTTTGGCGTCATCGCAGGTGTTCGCGGGTTGCAGATAATGCTCCGGGAGTGCCTTGAGCAGTTGGCGGATCGGTATCAACGCCGCTTGCGCCTCACCCGGCAGGGAATCGGTGTCAACTTGCGTCAGACATTTCAGCGCGTGCTCAAGGACGCTGGGCATGGGCTCTTGCAGCCCGGTCAGTTTCAACAGCCATTGATTGCCGCCCATGCTGAGCGATAACTCGACCCCGGCCTGACGCGCATCATCCTGAGTTGCTCGCAGACTGCGCAGCAGCCTCGATTGCAGAGCTGCAGAGGCCGCCGCCTCCAGTTGCCAGCGCAGATAAATCGCCCCGTCATCACCGTTGTCCGGCAAGGCCTGACTCAATTGCATTGGCGAACGTTCGCGACGCCCGCGTGAACGATCCTGAGCAAACGTGCGCAGGCCTCGGTGGGCGCTGGTTTGTCCGCGGATCAGTCCGGCGTTGGCCAGCGGCTCGTTGGCCCGCAGGAAAGGATTGGCGGCGGGCAGGTGCCAGTGGTGACTGAAGTTATCCACCGTGCCCATTTCACGCAGCATTCGTTTCAGCGCGCTCGCGCCCGATTCCGACAAACCGCTTTCGAGTTGCTCGCTATCGAGCCGCGCCAGTGGCAACGCAGCGCTGACTTGTTGTTGACGCGCAAGCACGGCGGCGTATTCCTTGCGCAGCGGCACCCAATCCTGTTGCGCGAAGAAACTCAGCCAGTCGCGCGCGTGTTCGCCAATGGCACCCAGCGATTCGGCGGGTGCATTGAACGCCAGATGCAGCAAGGCCTGCCCGGCAAAGTGATACAGCGGCGCTGCGTGCAGGCCGTCAGCCAGAGCCTGTGCCCGCAAGTACGCCAGCAATCCACCTGGTTTGGCGCTGTTGAGCCAATGGCAGAGAAACGCCATCGCCTCAGCCGACGACTCGGGCAACGCGTCGAACGCAAACAGCAGATTGCAGCGCTGTTCACCGACCTGTTGATAACGGCTCACCGCCAGCGGCAGGCTCACGGCTTGCGCAACGTGATCCCCGGCCGGCAACGTCGCCGCAAACTGCACGGCCAGTGCGCGCAATTGTTCAAGGCTCTGCGGCCCCACCAGGCTCAATGTCATTTGCCCGGTGCGATAAAACCGCTGGTGGAAATCCTTCAACGCCTCTTGAAACGCCGGCTGCTCCACTTGCAGGCTGGCCCGATTCCCCGCATGAAACCCGCGCAAGGGATGCTCGGCTGGCAAACCTTGGTACAACGCAAGATCCTGCTGCGCCGCAGGATCTTGCGACCAAGCGATAAATTCCGCCTGCAGCACTTCCCGTTCCCGCAACTGATCGTCCAGATTCATACGCGGATGGGCGAGCATGTCTGACAGACGCTCAAGCCCGCCGCTGAACGATTGCGTCGGCAACTCAAAGAGAAAGTCAGTCGTACGCTCGTCAGTGCTGGCATTCACCTGCCCGCCGTGACCTTGCACGTAGGCCATCAACCCTTCGCTCGCAGGAAAACGCTCAGTGCCGAGGAACAGCAAATGCTCAAGAAAATGCGCCAGCCCCGGCCACGCCAAGGGCACGTCATGGCTGCCGGCAGCCACCCGTAACGCGGCGGCACTGCGCTTCAAACCGGGCGCATGACGCAGGGTTACGCGCAAGCCGTTGGCCAGGGTTTCGGTGTGGGGGCGGGGGGGAGTCGGCGCAGGCATGGGCACTTCCAGAACAGTGAAGTGCCAATGCTAGCGGATTAGCGCTGGTTCAGCGCGCCGTAAAGCTCGGGGCGGCGATCGCTGAGGTAGTGATTGGCGGCGCGGGAGTCGATCATCAACTGCCGATCCAGTTCGCCGACGATCAAGGCCTCATCCAGACCGGCCTGAGCCCTGCGGCTGCCGTCCGGCGCGGCGATGCTGCTTTGCCCGCAATAGTGAATGTCACCTTCATGGCCGCAGTAGTTGGCGTAAGCCACGTAGCACTGGTTCTCGAAGGCACGCGAGCGGACAGTGACGTCAGCGACGAAATCGAACGGAATCATGTTCGCCGTCGGCACCAGAATCAGTTCGGCGCCTGCCAGGGCCAGACGCCGGGCGTTTTCCGGGAATTCCAGGTCGTAACAGATCAGGAAACCGAGCTTCCAGCCATTGAGTTCAACCACGGGAAACGCGTCTTCGCCCGGACTGAACATCGAGCGATCGAGATCACCGAACAGGTGTGTCTTGCGGTAATTGCACAAGCGTTCGCCTTGGGCGTCGATCATCTGCACAGCGTTGTAGATCTGCCCGTCGGCAGTGCGCTCGGGATAACCGTACACAATCGCAAGGCCGGCAGCCTTGGCGATCCGGCCGATCTGTTGCGCCCATTCACCGTTGTAGACCTCGGCCAATGTACTGACCGCCTCGGCGCCGATGTTGTAGCCAGTCATGAACATCTCCGGCAGCACCAACAGATCGGCGCCTTTGGCCTCCATCGCCAATCGATGCAGGCGTTGCAGGTTGGCGGCGGGGTCCAGTGGCAGCGGTGGACATTGGTAAAGGGCTACACGCATCAGGGATTCCTCTTACTCAGGCAGGGCGATAGGGCCGATATCTTTGAACACATCACCCGGGCCCGGGTTCTCTTTATGTGTAGAACCGCCGAAATGGTTCATGATCCCCCACACCGCGTTGAGCGAAGTCTGCACCGCGCCTTCGACCCAGGCCGGCGTCCACGACACGTCGTCACCGGCGATGAAAATCCCGCGCTGTTCGGCTGGCATGTCGTCCTGCATGAAGTGCGCGTACATGCGCTGGTTGTAGCGATAGTGGCCGGGCAGGGCGCCTTTGAATGCACCGAGGAAATGCGGATCGGCTTCCCACGACACCGTGATCGGATCGCCGATGATCCGCGCGGCGATGTCGACTTTCGGGTAGATCTTTTTCAACGCGTTCAACGCTAGTTCCACACGCTTTTCCACAGGGTGCGGCAGCATCTTCAAGGCGTCGCTCATCCACGAGTACGACAGGCAGATCACGCCCGGTTTGTCGTCGCCGTTATCGAACAGATAGGTACCACGGGTCAGGCGATCGGTGAGGGTCATGCTCATCAGGTCGCGCCCGGTTTGCGGGTCCTTGTCCTTCCAGAACGGCCGATCGACCATCACGAACGTTTTCGACGATTGCATGTAGCGGGTGCGGTCGAGCGCCATCCACATCTTTTGCGAGAACAGGGTTTCGTCGCATTCGATCTGCGTGGTCAGCAGCCAGCTCTGGCAAGTGGTCAGCACGGCGGCGTATTCGCGGGTGTCACCGTTGTTGTCGGTGACGGCGAAACGGCCATCGGGCGCATGGGCAATTTTCTTCACGCCTGAACGTGGCGCGCCACGGTGCAGGGACTTCAGGCTGGTGCCTTCAGGCCAGTGCACGCAGCGCTGTGGCACATGGCGCCAGATACCCTGCGGCACTTGTTCAACGCCGCCGACCACCAAATGTTGGTGATCGTCGCAGTTGGTCATCACCACCCGGAAGATTTCCAGCATCGAATTGGGAAAGTCAGAATCCCAGCCGCCGGTGCCGAAACCAACCTGACCGAACACTTCGCGGTGATGGAACGATAACTTGGCGAACGCCTCGGACGTGGCGACGAAATCGTAGAAGGTGCGGTCATCCCACAGCGGCACCAGAGTGTTCCACAGCTCTTTAAGGCGCGGCACATCACGGTCGCGAATGGCTTGCTGGATATCGGCGAACTGTGATCCCGCCTCCAATGCATCGGCCCAAGCGTCAGCCACTTCCTGAAACAGGGCAGGAAGATCCTTCAGGCTTTGTGCGTAATGGGTTTTGCCTTCCAGGTCGATCACGGTGCTGCCGGAGGCGGGCGTCAACGGGTTGGGGAAGGGCTTGGTTTCGAGGCCGAGTTTGTCGACGTAGTGATAGAACGCAGTGGAGGACACCGGGAAACGCATGCCACCGAGTTCGGCGACGATACCGTCAGTGCCGTTGAACGCTTGCGAGCGCAGGCGGCCGCCCAGCTTCGAGGCCTCGTAAACCACCGGTTTGAGGCCAAGCTTCATCAGCTCATAAGCCGCCACCAGACCTGCGATGCCGGCGCCGACGATCGCCACTTCAGCGCCGTGGTGATGCTCGGGAATGCTGCCCAGGCCGGCCGGGTGTTCGATCCAGTCATCGAAGGCGAACGGAAAGTCCGGACCGAAAATGGTGATTGGCTTTTTACCGTCTGCAGGATGGCGATTGTTCTTGTTCATGGCTGACCTTGCTGGCGACCCGACGCTGGATGCGCGTCTGAGTATAGGAAAAGATGCCAGCCATTCTAGGGAGCCTGGGACACGTTAATAAGACGCAAAGTGTCGTCGTTTTGCCAGTTTATCGATCAAAGTGACGAGCCAGTGCTACACACCGCACTGTGGGAACCAGCCTGCTGGCGATGAGGCTCTCTCAGCCACCCGCGATTAAACCGGCTGTCCCCGATCAATCTTGCTACTCAAGATGATCGACGTGGTGGTCTTCTCAACCCCATCCACACTGCCAATCTGATCCAGCAGTTGATCCAGTTGCTCCGGCGAATCCGTGCGCAACCACGCCACATAATCAAATTCGCCGCTTACCGCACACAACTGCTGCACCTGCGCCATCGCACTCAACCGGCGCAACACCTCTTTACCGGAGCGCGGCTGCACCTTGATCCCGACATACGCCTGCAACCCGCCATCGACCACGCGTTGTCCCAAACGCACACCATAACCGGTGATCACTTTGGCCTTTTCCAGGCGTGCCAGCCTTGAAGTCACGGTGGTGCGCGCAATGCCCAACTGCCGGGCGAGCATGGCGACGCTTTCGCGGGCGTTGATTTGCAGAGCGGCGATCAACTGGCGGTCGATTTCATCAAGCGCGGGTGGGCGGGTGTCGGGCAAGGGGGGCTCCATGGTCGCGGGTCTATGGGTTGCGCATGTTACAGGCTCAACGGGTGAGATATAGACATCACACAAAAACGGAAAAGCCGCGCAGTTGCGGTGCCTATCGAGCGAATATCGACTATTGAGCGTAGCGCTGTGCGAAGTCGGCGATTTTCTGTGTTGCCTGAAAATCAACCAGCTGTAGACCATGTGCCTCAATACTTTGCTTGGCAACTTGCACCGCTCTGCGGTGGCGAGGTGATTCAGTCTCTGCAGGAGTGCTAACGGGTATGAGCACGTTTTGCAGCTGAATTATGCCTTCCTGTTCCGCTCTCACGAATTTCATCAGCCACTGATCGCAGTGATCGAGTATTGCGCTGGGCTCTGACTGATCAAAAGCCAAGGGTTTGATAGCTGCCACGACCTTGTTGCGATGCACCAAGGGGAGATGCAGTTTAGTCAGGTCGCCAGTCAGGGTGTCATCGCGAAAACTACGAATAGATGCTTGCGAAAACAATTCTCGAATCTCTCGAACCATGACCTCTTCGCGCCGCTCGCGGCCTATGCCTTGGCGATCTATGTAGCGGTTGAACAGCGTAGCGAGGGTCGCGTCGAGGTTTTCTACAAGTATTGATCGCATGGGGCTGAAGCGAATCATCGACTCCTTCGGCTCCGTCATGAATCGAAAGTGGTTAACGATCTGCGACTCTTGAGCGCCTGCTGACATGAGGCGAATGCTGTCCAGTTCGTTTTGGGCTATTTCCATCGCCTTGCCGAAAAGGTTGCTGCACTCAAAGAAATGATTGACCCGTTTTAGATTTTTACGAGCGAGTTTGTACTCCATACGGCCAATAGCAGGCGCCGAGAGAACGATGCCCACATTGGCAAACTCTTCGGTTTCCGCAAAAGGCGCGAAGCGCACAATGCTGTAAAGGCAGGTGTATTTCATTTCAGGACGCTCCAGAATTCGTCCGATTGGCAAAGCATCAGGTTGCGTTCGATTTCCTCAAGCAGTGTTTCCAGTCCGAGTGCTCCGATGGACTCACACCACTCCTCGGGAATATCTGAGCATATGTCACGAAACCGTCCAGCAGTGTCATGCATCCGCTGAGCGTATTCAACTTTGTCGACCAGATCCAAACGCCATGCCCGATTTTCGGGGCCAAACACATGGCTTTCAGCAAACCCTGAAGCATCCAGTGGCCATTGGAATGCCTGGTTGTGATCGATCAGCTGTAGCTGATTGTTGGTAGTGCACATCAGCAGATTCGGGCGCCCACCAAATGGTCCCAACTGACGATCACTGTTACCGACCCAGTAATCAAAAACGAAGACGGCTTTTTGAAGGCTGCTCGGAACCAGTAGTGCTTGTGAATACAGCAGGTCAGCCGCATCGGCGATGTAGGCAAGGGCATAACTGTCCCCGGGACCGAGATCACTGCGAGCTTGCGGGTTATAACGCAACAAGGCTGGATCGACATAGATGCAGCCGTGCTCGGGGATCGGCAGGCCGAACTGGGCAGCCAAACGAGCGCAGAGTAGTTCGGCAATGCGTTCGGCGGGCGGCAGTTCCAAGCCTTTGACCACATAGTGCTGGTCATTGTTTGCACGACACAGGAATGGGCGTGTTATCCCTCCTTCCAGTCGACGAATGATCTCCACCGCTTCTACGTAGTTACCGACGGCCATTCATGGCTCCCTCATAAATCTGCTTGGCAGACAATACTGGTCTGCTTCTCGATGCACCATGCCTCCTAATCATTTCCAGGCTACATATCATTGGATATCAGGCTGTAGTGGCATCGACGCCTCGATTCACCGGGGCGCAAATCGAGGAAGGTCGTGCTAAACCTGCGTTTGGTTGCGTGTCGTGAAGCGTTGATGGTTGATGACCTTCACCACATCATCAATCACCGCTTTGCTCATCGCCGCCAGAAAATGAGCGCCCCAGGCATAGCGGTCAGTTTTTTTGTCGTAAGCGGCGTCTTCAGCGAAGGCTTTGACGAGAAACAGCAGGTCGGAGGCTTGAGACAGAGCAACGCCGGTCGGGAGGCCGGCGCTGACGTGGAAAAGGGGTTGATTGGAGCCGTAGATGAAGGGGGTAAGGCCGATGGTTTTCAGGTCAGAAGGCGTGGACGAGTCTTTTTCAGTCAGGGTGATACTCCTAATTTGAAGAGGCACCGCATTCGTTTCCATGCGAATGGGTGACAGCTGCGCGCAGGTTGGAAACCGGAAAATCAGGAAACCGGCACGTCCGAAGACGTCCCGCGCGCAGCCGTCATAAATCTGGATCGCAGACTAAAAATCTTTGCGATCACGAAGGCAGAGCGTTGTTGTCATTAATTTAATCGGGTTTCCAAGCCCGGCCGCTGATGAGCAGCGACGCCTTGAGAGTATCCCGTCAAAGAAAAGCCCAACAGGCGCCAAACCGCCTCAAACCACCGCTTCGGAACTTGCCTACAGCCCTCGGGGAAGTCTTCCGAGCATTGCACTCGTATAGACCAAACCATCGCCCAATAAAAAGCCGCGCATTTAGCGCGGCTTTCAAATGTGGTGGGCCCACACGGACTTGAACCGTGGACCAAAGGATTATGAGTCCTCTGCTCTAACCAACTGAGCTATAGGCCCTCAGTAGGCCGCGGATTATAGCGATGGTTTCTCGGCTGTGCTATCCGAAAAATCCGATACGGCAATACGAAGAAACGTTGCGGCGAATTCTTCGGGCGGCAGGGGAAGGCTGACGATGTAGCCCTGGATCTGTTCGCACCCTTCGGCGGCGAGGAATTTCTGTTGGGCCTGGGTTTCCACGCCTTCGGCGATTACGGTGAATTGCATGCTCCGTCCCAGCGCGATGATGGCGCGCACAATCGCCGCGTCGTGGGGGTCGTCGGGCAGTCCGCGAACGAAAGACTGGTCGATTTTGAGGATGTCCAGCGGCAGGCGTTTGAGGTAACTGAGTGAGGAGTAGCCGGTGCCGAAGTCGTCGATCGCCAGTTGTACACCGAGGTGTTTGAGCTGGTGCAAGACGGCCAGCGCCTCTTCGGCCTGACTCATGATGAAGTTTTCGGTAATTTCCAGTTGCAGTAAGCCTGGCTGCAGGCGGTTGTCCTTGAGCAGTTGTTCAATGCGTCCGAGCAGGTTCGGCTGGCGCAATTGCGCGCCGGCGAGGTTGACCGACAGCGGGCCGAGGCTTTCGTAGAGCTGATTCCACTCAAACATTTGCCGGCAGGCGGTTTCCAGCACCCAGTCGCCGATCTGCAGAATCATTCCGTTCTCTTCGGCCAATGGGATGAAGTGCTCGGGCGGTACGTCGCCGAAGGTCGGATGACGCCAGCGAATCAGTGCTTCGGCGCCCACCAGGCTGTGGTCGTCGAGACTGATTTTCGGTTGGTAATACAGATGCAACTCATCGCGTTCGATGGCCCGGCGCAGTTCGTGTTCCAGCGCCACGCGTTCGCTGGCCTGGGCGGTGAGGTCGCGGGTGTAGCTTTCGACGCGGTTGCGGCCCTTGGCTTTGGAGCGATACATCGCGGCGTCGGCGTTTTTCACCAGGGTGGCCACGTCGCAACCGTCGCGCGGATACATACTGGTGCCGATGCTGGCGCTGATGAAGAACTCGTGTTCGCCGGCCTGGAACGGTGCACCGAAGCAATTGAGCAGTTTGGTGGCGATATTGTCGGCGTCGCTCGCCTGTTGCAGGCCCGGGAGCAGGATGATGAATTCGTCGCCGCCTAGCCGCGCGACGGTGTCGATGTCGCGCACTTGTTCTTTCAACCGAACCGCGATACCCCTGAGCAGCAGGTCACCGACGGGGTGGCCGAGGCTGTCGTTGATGTGTTTGAAGCGGTCGAGGTCCAGGAACAGCACCGCCCCTTGGCTGCCGTTTTCCTGCTGGTTGTTCAGCGCCATCAGCAAGCGGCTTTCGAACAGCGTACGGTTCGGCAGGCCGGTGAGCGGGTCGTGGTGGGCCTGGTAGTCGAGTTTGGCCTGGGCATGCTTGAGGCTGGAGATGTCGGCAAACACCGCAACGAAGTGAGTGATGAATTTGTCGCGGTTACGCACGGCGCTGATGGTCAGCCAGCTCGGATACAGTTCGCCGTTCTTGCGCCGGTTGGAAATCTCGCCCTGCCAGTGACCCTCGTGGGTCAGTTGATGCCACATGGCGGCATAAAACGCGCTGTCGTGCAGGCCCGAGGCGAGCAGGCGAGGGGTGTGGCCGAGCGCCTCGCTTTCGCTATAGCCGGTGATCTCGGTGAAGGCTCGGTTGACCGCGCTGATGTGTTGCTGGGTATCGGTGATCAATACGCCTTCGGCAGTGCTCTCGAACACGGTCGCAGCCTGTTGCAGTTTTTCCTGCATCAGGTGGCGTTCAGTGATGTCGCGGGCGATGGTCAACATGCAGTCTTCTTCGCCGATCGGCAGCGGACGGCTGGACACTTCGCACAGACGGATCTGCCCGTCGCTGCGGCGGATATGGCAGGTGAAGTCGCGGACGAAGCCGTCGCGATGCAGCAGGTCGAGCATCTGCTTGCGTTCGTTGAGGTTGACCCAGATCCCCAGGTCCAGCGCCGAGCGGTCTACCGACATCGCGCTGTTGAAGCCGGTGATGCGGCTGAAACCTTCGTTGACTTCCAGCAGCAAACCGTCGCTCTGGCGTGACAGCAGCAAACCGTCCGGTGAAGCGTGAAAGGCCTTGGCGAATTTCTCCTCCGAGGTTTGCAGTTGCTGTTGGGTTTCCTTGAGCTGAGTGATGTCGCGCACCACCACCACCAGTGCAGGCGTCGTGTCGAGGTCGAACGGCTCGGCGGAGATCAGGCCGGTGAACACCTGGCCGTTGTTGCGCCGGAAGGGCATCTCCAGGTTGCGGATGCTGCCGGCCTGCAAGCGCTGCAACAACCCCGGACCCACGCCGGGAATGCCCCAGATATTCAGGTCGGTGGCCGTCTGGCCGATGACTTCTTCGGCTTTCAGGCCTATCTGCTCCTCGAAGGCTTCGTTGACCTCCAGCAGGCAACCGTCGGATAGCCGCGCAATCACCAGAATGTCCGGACATTGCTGGAAGACCGAGGCGAATTTCTG
The DNA here is from genome assembly GCF_963970575.1 of Pseudomonas sp. EA_65y_Pfl2_P74. Lineage (NCBI taxonomy): Bacteria > Pseudomonadati > Pseudomonadota > Gammaproteobacteria > Pseudomonadales > Pseudomonadaceae > Pseudomonas > Pseudomonas sp. EA_65y_Pfl2_P74. The sequence continues at coordinate 60,008 of NZ_CAXAOQ010000005.1, read as the reverse complement.
CTCCGAGAGCCGCAAGGCTTCTTCGGTGCGCTTGGTCTCGCTGATGTCGATCATCAGTCCACGCATCACCGGTTCGTGGCCGTGTTCGATCAGGCTGACGATGTCGCGCACCCACAGACAGCGACCGTCGGCGGTGATAACCCGGTAATCGAGGCTGTGATCGCGTCCTGCCAGCACTTCGTGATCGCAGAAGCTCTGGGCGCGAGTCAGATCCGCCGGATGGATGATGTTGCGCCAGAAGCCGGGGACCAGCCAATGCGCCAGCGGATAACCGAGCAGGTCTTCAGCGTGGGGCGATACATAGCTGTAAGTGAAGTCGCTTATACGCGCCTCCCACGCAATGGCCGAAAGGCTCTCCACCAGGCCGCGATAGTGGTACTCGCTGCTGCGCAGTTCCTGTTCCAGGTCGATACGTCGCGCGATTTCCGAGCTCAGGCGCCGATTGATGCGGATGACGGCGGCCAGAATGATGACCAGCAACAACAGACCGGGAAGGCCGTAAACCAGCAAGTCAGACCAGAACGTTCGGTGATCGAGGACGTTACCGACCCAATGCTCTTGAATGCTGCTGATTTCAGCCGGGGTCATGTCTGCCAGGACTTTGTCCAGAATGCCCACCAGCATTTTGTTCTCGCGCGGCACAGCCATCGCCAGTTGATAGCGATACGGGGTTTCGCCGCTGACATACAAACCGTCGAGCTTGAGTTGACGCAGGCTCCAGACGCTTGAAGCGAGGTCGCCGACCACCGCGTCCACCTCATCGGTCGCCAGTGCCTGCAATGCCGAGCTGACATTGGGCATGGCGACAAGATTCAGGTCCGGGTGGTTGAGGCGAAGCAATTCGTGGGGCGCATAGTTTTTCACTACGGCAATTTTCAGGCCGTAGAGGTCTTCTATCTTGCGCGGTTGCGCGCCGCCGACATGGGACAGAATGACAATCGGGAAGTCGAGGTAAGGGCGGGTGAACGACAGGTAGTTCTGGCGCTCCGGGGTGGACATGATCCCCGGCAGCAGGTCGATCTTGCCGCTTTTGACCTGTTCCAGGACTTGCGTCCAGCTCGAAGGCTCGATAGGTGTGAGCTTGATCGCCAGACGCTGGCGTATGACGTCGATGTAGTCAGCCGCCAAGCCCTGATAGCGTGCCTGGTCATCGCGAAACTCAAAGGGCGGCCACGATGCATCCACACCCAAGTGCAAGTCGGGGTGAGCCGCCAGCCAGCTACGTTCTTCATCGGTCAGAGTCAGCGCGGCAGCCGTTGCGGTCCAGATCATCAGTGACAGCAAAAAAAGCACGGACGCCAGTCTGGGCATAACGCTCTCGTTATGGCTCAAGGGTGATTGTTTCGAGTGTAGACGGGGTATGCGGGGGGAGGGGGGAGCGAGGACTTTAATCTTCTACATAAACAAAACCCCCGGCCTGGGCCGGGGGTTCTGGTATCACTCGTCGAGGAAGGAGCGCAGATGCTCGCTTCGCGTCGGGTGGCGCAACTTGCGTAGCGCCTTGGCTTCGATCTGACGGATCCGCTCACGGGTCACGTCAAACTGTTTGCCGACTTCTTCAAGCGTATGGTCGGTGTTCATGTCGATACCGAAACGCATGCGCAGTACCTTGGCTTCACGAGCAGTGAGGCCGGACAGTACGTCACGGGTCGCTTCTTTAAGGCTCTCAACAGTGGCGACATCGATTGGCGACTGCATGGTCGAGTCTTCGATGAAGTCACCCAGATGGGAGTCTTCGTCATCACCGATCGGGGTTTCCATGGAGATCGGCTCTTTAGCGATCTTCAATACCTTGCGGATCTTGTCCTCAGGCATTTCCATGCGCTCGCCCAGCTCTTCCGGGGTCGGTTCGCGACCCATTTCCTGCAACATCTGGCGGGAAATACGGTTGAGCTTGTTGATCGTCTCGATCATGTGCACCGGAATACGGATGGTGCGGGCTTGGTCGGCAATCGAGCGAGTGATCGCTTGACGGATCCACCAGGTGGCATAAGTCGAGAACTTGTAACCGCGGCGGTATTCGAACTTGTCCACCGCTTTCATCAAACCGATGTTGCCTTCCTGGATCAGATCGAGGAATTGCAGGCCGCGGTTGGTGTACTTCTTGGCGATCGAGATCACCAGACGCAAGTTCGCTTCAACCATCTCTTTCTTCGCGCGGCGGGCCTTGGCCTCACCGATCGACATGCGACGGTTGATGTCCTTGATTTCTGCGATGGTCAGACCGGTTTCGGTTTCCAGCGCGATCAGTTTCTGCTGGCAACGAATGATGTCCGGCTGAACACGGCCGATGGCTTCGGCGTACTTGCTCTTGCCTTTGGCCAGGGCGTCGGACCAGCTTTCGTCAACTTCGTTGCTCGGGAATTGGCGCAGGAAATCGGTGCGAGGCATGCGTGCATCACGTACGCACAGCTGCATGATCGCGCGCTCTTGCTGACGCAGGCGATCCAGGGCACTGCGAACACGCTCGACCAGGCCTTCGAATTGCTTCGGGACCAGTTTGATCGGCATGAACAGCTCGGCCAGAGCCAGCAGCTCGGCAATCGCTGCCTTGTTGCTGCGACCGTGCTTTTTCAGAGCCTTGCGCGTGATTTCCATCTGATCGGACACAGCGCCGAAACGCTGGGCAGCGATAACCGGATCCGGACCGCTTTCGGCTTCTTCTTCGTCATCGGAAGAATCGGCTTCATCGTCGTCGGAATCGTCGTCCGCTTTCACGGCCTTCGGATCGACAGGCGGCGGCACTTCTGCCGCAGGCGGCGCGATGCCGTCGTCCGGGTCGATATAACCGCTCAGAACGTCGGACAGGCGACCACCTTCGGTGGTGACGCGGGTGTACTCCGAGAGAATGTGGTCAACCGTGCCAGGGAAGTGCGCGATCGCGCCCATCACTTCACGGATGCCCTCTTCGATCCGCTTGGCGATTTCGATTTCGCCTTCACGAGTCAGAAGCTCGACCGTACCCATTTCGCGCATGTACATGCGCACCGGGTCGGTGGTGCGACCGATATCGGTCTCCACCGCTGCCAACGCAGCGGCTGCTTCTTCCGCAGCGGCCTCGTCGGTATCGGCGTCGGCCAACATAAGGGCGTCCGCATCCGGAGCACTCTCGTGTACGGGGATCCCCATGTCGTTAATCATGCGGATGATGTCTTCCACCTGCTCCGGATCTGAAATATCCTCGGGCAGGTGGTCGTTGACCTCGGCGTAAGTCAGATACTTCTGCTCACGACCCAGTTTGATCAACTCAATAATACGAGACTGCTGTTGCGCTTTTCCGGACATAACACCCTATCCACTGAAGGTCTTGGCGGGCAAAAAACAAGCCGAGGATTATACCTGAGCTATGACCTCACGCGCCAGTTGAGGTCGGGTTTGATGCGGAAACATTGCGACTCAATAGGTCGCGCAGTTGATTTTTCTCTTCGATACTCAGTTCGCTTTGACGCGCTTTGCTGAGCAACTGTTCCAGATTTCGCTCGCGTTGGCGGGCTGACAAGCTAGTAATGGTGTCGAAAAACTGTTGTTCAAGGTTATCTCCGTCAATCAACCACTCCTTTTCTGCCAGCGCCTTGAGCAAGCGACCCTGTTCAGTGCCGTGCCATCGTGCGATCAACTGAAATGAGTTTAGCTTGGGATTCTTCTGTACGGCTTCGAGCAGCGCCACAAGCAACTGGGCGTTGGTCTGATTTTCATCCGCGATGTGCCCGGCGTCTTCGACGCGCTCGGCCAATTGCGGGTGATGGAGCAGTGTGCGCAGGGCCGTCAGGGTCGGTGACTCCACGCCGATGGGCGTGCGCGGGCGTTGTTGATCACGATCTCCGCCGCGCTTGCCATTCTTGTCCCAGGGTTTCTTGTCCCACTTCTTGCCGCCGGCGCCGGGTTTCTTTGGCGTCCACTCTTGCTGCGGCACATACATGTCCTGTGCCTGCGGCTGATGGTAGTCGCTGTAGTCCGGCATTGCGTCGTAATCGATGCCCGGATCGTAGGCGGGTGGCGCTTCCTGCGGCGCACTTTGCGCCAGTTGACTGACGGTTTCGCTGCTCAGGCCGGTGATTTCGGTCAAGCGCTGACGCATCAGGATGCGCAGGTTGGCGCCCGGTACTTTGTCGATCAACGGTGCGGCGAGGGTGGCCATGTGGGCCTTGCCTTCGAGTGAGCGTGGATCGGCCTCTTCTGTCAGTTGCTGGAAGAAATAATCCGCCAGCGGTTGGGCGTGCTGATTGATTCGGGCTTTGAAAGCATCGGTGCCTTCGGCGCGGACCAGGGTGTCCGGGTCTTCGCCCTCGGGCAGGAACAGGAATCGCGCGCGGCGACCGTCTTGCAGGCTCGACAGTGTTGCTTCGAGTGCGCGCCAGGCGGCGTTGCGGCCGGCCTGGTCGCCGTCAAAGCAGAACAGTACGTTCGGCACGACGCGGAACAAGCGCTTCAAGTGCTCTTCGCTGGTGGCGGTGCCCAGTGTCGCGACGGCATTGCGCAAGCCTTGCTGGGCGAGGGCGATGACGTCCATGTAGCCCTCGACGACGATTATTTCGTCGAGGTTGCGGTTGTTCTTGCGTGCTTCATAAAGGCCGTAGAGTTCCTGGCCTTTATGGAATACCGGGGTTTCCGGCGAGTTCAAGTATTTGGGCTTGTCATCGCCGAGCACGCGCCCACCGAAAGCGATGATCCGGCCTCGGGTGTCGCGGATCGGGAACATCACGCGATCACGGAAGCGGTCATAGCGTTTGCCGGTTTCGGCGTTCTCGATCAGCAGGCCGGCGTCGATCATGGCTTTTTGCTGCAATGTGTCGCTGCTCAAATGCTTGAGCAGGTTGTCCCAGCCGGGCGGTGCGAAGCCGAGGCCGAAATCCCGAGCGATCTCGCCAGTCAGCCCACGGCCCTTAAGGTAATCCACTGCGGCTTTGCGCGATGGATGGCTCTTCAGTGCCTGCCGGTAAAAGTCGGCGGCGGCGCTAAGCAGCGGATACAGCGGCGAGTCGGTCGGCTGTCGCGGTTTGTGCTGACGGCCACCTTCTTCGCGGGGGATTTCCATGCCGGCAGCTTTCGCCAGATCTTCGATAGCCTGGGGGAAGTCCAGGTTGTCGTGATCCATAAGAAAGCCGAGGGCATTACCGCCAGCGCCGCAGCCAAAGCAGTAATAGAACTGCTTGTCGGGACTGACACTGAACGAGGGGGTTTTCTCTTTGTGAAACGGGCAGCAGGCGGTGTAGTTCTTGCCGGCTTTTTTCAGTTGCACACGCGAGCTGACCACGTCGACGATGTCGGTGCGGTTCAGGAGGTCGTCAATAAAGCTCTGGGGAATCAGCCCGGCCATGGCGTTCTCGTCGTCTGCGCTGTAATAAGTCCGATGCGAAGGGCGGCCGAACACGGTTCGTTGCTCGAAGCGCGCAAAATGTGCGGCTCGACCGGTGTCGTCTGCTTGATCGCTGTCGGGAAGTGTATCTGCCGAAAATCCACTGACGTTAATGCCTATCAGTTTTCGACTATTTGAAAGTGTTGCGCTGAATCCGCTGACGGCCGGTTAATGGCCTCGGATAGCTCAATAAAACGGGCACGCATGCAGGTGCCTTGGGCTGATCGTCGTTAGAGAAATCAGTGGGTGTGCTCGTCAGTAGCCTTGAAAGGCTCGTCAGAAAAGACGTGCACCGCTGGCAAAAGAGCCAGGCCTGACGCGGTGAAGCAGATTTGTCTAAGTCGCGTCTGCGGCTTCGACGGTGAAGCATCAAGCGTTTTACGCAAATGCCATTAGCCCGGCTGAGGGCCGGGCTTAGGCAAGAAGCTTGCTACGAACGTCTGTGTATTAGTACAGACGAACGGCGCGGCGCTGTTCGCGCTGAACTTTCTTGGCGTGACGCTTAACAGCGGCTGCTGCTTTACGCTTACGCTCAGAAGTTGGCTTCTCGTAAAATTCGCGGCTACGAACTTCAGCCAGTACACCGGCTTTTTCGCAGGAGCGCTTGAAACGACGCAGAGCTACGTCGAAGGGTTCGTTCTCTTTAACTTTGACGGCTGGCATCCAGAGCTACCTTCATTCATTACCGGGGTCAACATCCTCGCGGCAAAAGAGCACTTGAAGACGTCGGTTTTTAAGGGTTGCGGATGTTAACCCCTCATCGCTCGGAATGCAAAGCCTCTGATCGAAAACCGCTGGCCGGGGCATCACGCGGCGACTATTATGCGCGCCTTCGAATTCAGCCTAAACAAGGCGCAAACCCATGCTAGTACTGGGATTAGAAACCTCCTGCGACGAAACCGGTGTCGCATTATATGACAGTGAACGCGGCTTGCTGGCCGACGCATTGTTCAGTCAGATCGACTTGCATCGTGCCTACGGCGGTGTGGTGCCTGAGCTGGCCTCGCGTGATCACGTCAAACGCATGCTGCCCTTGATTCGTCAGGTGTTGGCCGAGGCTGACTGCGTGCCCACCGAGATCGATGCGATCGCTTATACCGCAGGTCCTGGCCTGGTGGGTGCGCTACTGGTCGGCGCTTCTTGCGCACAAGCGCTGGCCTTTGCCTGGGGCATTCCGGCGCTGGGTGTGCACCACATGGAAGGCCATTTGCTGGCGCCGATGCTGGAACCGAAACCGCCGCAATTCCCGTTCGTCGCTTTGTTGGTCTCCGGTGGCCATACGCAGTTGGTTCAGGTCGATGGCATTGGCCGATACAGCCTGCTCGGCGAGACCCTTGATGACGCCGCCGGTGAAGCTTTCGACAAAACCGCGAAAATGATGGGCCTCAATTACCCGGGCGGGCCGGAAATCGCCAAGCTGGCGGAGAAGGGTGTCGCGGGACGTTTTACTTTTCCGCGTCCGATGTGCGATCGCCCGGGGCTTGATTTCAGCTTCAGTGGTCTGAAAACCTTCGCACTCAACACTTGGCAGCAGTGCGTCAGCGCCGGGGACGACGGCGAGCAAGCCCGCTGCGACATCGCGCTGGCGTTCCAGCAGGCCGTGGTGGAGACTCTGACCATCAAGTGCAAGCGTGCCCTGAAACAGGCCGGCATGAAGCGTTTGGTGATCGCCGGTGGCGTCAGCGCCAACAAGGCATTGCGCGTTTCGCTGGAGAAAATGCTCGGCGACATGAAGGGCGACGTGTTTTATGCGCGCCCCGAGTTTTGTACCGACAATGGCGCGATGATTGCGTTTGCCGGCTGCCAGCGTTTGCAAGCCGGTCAGCAGGAAAGCCTGGCGATCAGCGTGCAGGCGCGCTGGCCGATGGAGCAGTTGTCGGCGTTGTAATGAGCGTCGCTCTTGAACGGTATTTAGAAATGCCGTTCGCGCCCGGCAAACAGGTCGCGTAGATTGCCGCGGTGGCGCCAGACGATGAGCAGTGTCAATGCGCACATCGGCAACAGCGCCTCCGGTTCCTGCCAGGCGAGCAACGGCAGGGTCAGCGGTGTCGCAATCAGGGCCGCCAGCGAGCTGGTACGGGTCAGGTAGAACGTCAGCAGCCAGGCGCACACCGCCAGCAGGGCTGCGGGCGGATACAGCCCCAGCAGCATGCCGGCAGCAGTGGCGACACCTTTGCCGCCGCGAAAACGGAAATACAGCGGGAACAGGTGACCGATCACGGCGCACACGCCGATCCAGGCCTGATCTTGCAGCGACAGGCCTGCTGCGGATGCGATCAGCACTGGCAGCAGGCCTTTGCACAGATCACCCAGCAGGGTCAGGATCGCCAGTTTGCGACCGGCCAGGCGCAGCATGTTGGTGGCGCCGGCATTACCCGAGCCACTCATTCGCGGATCCGGGTTTCCGGTCAGGCGGCTGAGCAAAATGGCGAAGGACAGCGAGCCGAGCAGGTAGGCGAGAGTCGCCAGTAACCAAAACATGCTAACTATTCCGGGCGAGGACGCCCTGATTCTAACGGCGCATTGCGCCCTTGTCGTGCAGCGGAGAAAAGTGCTTGGACAGAGTATTTATCGAGGGCCTGGAAGTTGACACCGTCATCGGTGCCTACGACTGGGAGCGCGGCATCCGACAGTGCCTGCGTCTTGATCTGAGCTTCGCCTGGGACAATCGCCCGGCCGCCGCCGGTGACGACCTGACCCTGGCGCTCGACTACGCTAGCGTTTCCACGCGTATTCAGGCTTTTGCCGAGCAGGCGCAGTTTCAGTTGGTCGAGACCTTCGCTGAGCGTCTGGTCGAGGTGCTGATGACTGAATTCAAGATCACTTGGGTGCGTCTGAAGCTGACCAAGCCTGGCGCCGTGCCGGCCGCCAAAGGCGGAGTGGGTGTGGAGATCGAGCGCGGATGTCGCTGACTCAGGTCTATCTCGGGCTCGGTAGTAACATCGAGCGCGAAACCCATTTGCGTGCCGGTCTTGATGCGCTGGCCACGTTTCTGGTGGATATCCGCTGTTCGGCGGTGTTCGAGAGCCAGCCGGTAGGCGTCAAGAGCGGGCCGTTCTTCAATTTCGTGGTCTCGGCGTTTACCGATTTGCCGTTGATGGAGCTGGATCGCCGGTTGAAATTCATTGAGGCCGATAACGGCCGTTATGCCCCGGATCGCAAGGGGTTGCCGCTGGATATCGACGTGCTGTTGTACGGCGATCTGGCGGGCAATTTCGACGGGCTGGTGCTGCCCCGAGCCGAAATCTTGAAAAATGCCTTTGTGTTGTGGCCGTTGTCGTTGATTGCCCCGGATCGCGTGCATCCGGGTGTGGGAAAAAGCTTCGCGACGTTGTGGGCTGAGGCACAGATTGATCAGGTCTTGGCGCCGGTGAGGTTTGAGTGGCGGGGTGAGCAATTGACCCCTTCAGTTCTGTGTTGACCTGACTGACACCTTCGCGAGCAAGTCAGCGCCCGCATTGGAGCGCATGTTACCTGTGAGCGCTGGCTTGCTCGCGAAGCTGTTCAGCAGGCCGAAGCTTCCTTGTAAGTCTTCAAGGCCTTGAGCCGCTCGCGCTTGAGCGCCTCGCCCAGTTCCGGGCCCTTGAAACCCTTCTCCAGCAACGGTTGCACCGCCACACCTCGCGCCACTGTTGCGGCGCCACGCAAGTAATCGGCCTGTGGATAACTGCGCTGCTCCAACCCTTTACGGCCTCGCGCATCCATCTCGCAGGCGGCAATGAACTCCTCAAAACGCTGCGGTCGGCGATACACGTCAAAACTCTGCAGTAACTCCAGCAATGTCGATGCTTTCAACTCCAGAGCGCGGTGGCCATGGGTGTGATACTGGCCAACCAGCAGGGCCAGTTCCTGGCAATCTTTCGGCGCCTTGAACCGCGCGTTGACGGCTTTGATCAGCTTCAGCCCTTTGTGCTCGTGGGCAATGTGCCGCGGCCATTCTTCTTCAGGGGTCAGGCCTTTGCCGAGGTCGTGCAGCAGGCAGGCCCAGCGCACGGTCAGTGGTTGCTTGTGCAGCGCTGATTGCTCCAGCACGCTCAACGTGTGAATGCCGCTATCGATTTCCGGGTGATGAACTTCCGGTTGCGGTACGCCAAACAGCGCGTTGACTTCCGGCATCAGCACCTTCAAAGCGCCGCATTCGCGCAGCACCTCAATGAACACCTGTGGCTGATTTTCCATCAGTGCCCGGGAGATTTCTTTCCAGCTGCGTTCAGCCGTCAGCGCCTCCAGTTCGCCCGAATCGCTGAGCTGACTCATCAGCGCCAGGGTCTCGGGTGCAATGCTGAAACCCAGCTCGGCGTATCGGGCCGCGAAGCGTGCAACGCGCAGTACACGGAGTGGATCTTCGGCGAACGCCGGAGAAACGTGGCGCAGAACTCGAGCCTCCAGATCGCGCTGGCCATGGTACGGATCGGTCAGATTTTGCTGATCGTCCTCGGCCATGGCGTTGATGGTCAGGTCACGGCGTATCAGGTCTTCTTCAAGTGTGACTTCGGGACTGGCGTGGAAAGTAAAACCGCCATAGCCACGACCGCTTTTGCGCTCAGTGCGGGCGAGGGCGTATTCCTCGCCGCTTTTTGGGTGAAGAAACACCGGGAAGTCTGCGCCAACCGGGCGATAACCCTTGGCGAGCATTTCTTCCGTAGTGGCGCCAACGACCACCCAATCGACATCGGTGACCGGTTTGCCCAGCAAGCGATCACGTACTGCACCGCCAACCTTGAAAATCTGCATAAAAAACCTCCGTTAGCCCGACAGGATAACCCTTGCGTCGGACTTTCGGAGGCCGCTAGCGGATCAAAGATGAATGACGGCCAGGTCGAGTCGACCGTAATCCCCTTCGCTGTGTTCACTGCGTGGCGGTACGTGATGGGTTTTCATGATCTGGTCGCCTTGCAGGGTTTCCAGATGAATGTCGAAGCCCCACAAGCGATGCAAGTGCTTGAGCACCTCGTCAGTGGAGTCACCCAGCGGTTTGCGGTCGTGTTGCTGGTGGCGCAGGGTCAGCGAGCGGTCGCCGCGACGATCGATGCTGTATATCTGCACGTTTGGTTCACGATTGCCGAGGTTGTACTGCGCAGCCAGGGTTTCGCGAATGATCCGGTAACCGGTTTCGTCGTGAATCGCCGGCACCAATAGATCGTCCTTTTGATCGTCATCGAGGATGCTGAACAGCTTGAGATCGCGGATCACCTTCGGTGACAGGTACTGAAGGATGAAGCTTTCGTCCTTGAAACTGCTCATGGCGAACTTGATGGACGACAACCAGTCAGTCCCGGCGATCTCGGGGAACCAGTGACGGTCTTCTTCTGTGGGTTCTTCGCACATGCGGCGAATGTCACGGTACATGGCAAAGCCGAGTGCGTAGGGGTTGATGCCGTTGTAGTAAGGGCTGTCGAAGCCTGGCTGGAACACCACGCTGGTATGCGATGTGAGAAATTCCATCATGAAACCATCGGTGACCAGACCCTCGTCGTACAGGTCGTTCATCAACGTGTAGTGCCAGAACGTCGCCCAGCCCTCGTTCATTACCTGAGTCTGGCGTTGCGGATAGAAATACTGGGCGATCTTGCGCACGATCCGCACGATTTCGCGCTGCCACGGCTCCAGCAACGGCGCGTGTTTCTCGATGAAGTAGAGAATGTTTTCCTGCGGCTCGGCCGGGAAGCGGGCGTTATCCTTGTCGCTGTACTTGTCTGCGCCTTTGGGGATGGTGCGCCACAGATCGTTGATCTGCTTCTGCAGGTGTTCTTCGCGATCCTTCTGCCGCCGGCGTTCTTCTTCGGCGGAAATCGGATAAGGGCGTTTGTAGCGGTCGACGCCGTAGTTCATCAGTGCGTGGCAGGAGTCGAGCAGGTCTTCTACCGCATCAATGCCATGGCGTTCTTCACATTGCATGATGTACTGCTTGGCGAACACCAGATAATCGATGATCGAACTGGCGTCGGTCCAGGTGCGGAACAGGTAGTTGCCCTTGAAGAAACTGTTGTGGCCATAGCAGGCATGTGCCACCACCAGAGCCTGCATGCAGATGGTGTTTTCCTCCATCAGATAGGCGATGCACGGATCGGAGTTGATGACGATCTCGTACGCCAGCCCCATCTGCCCGCGGCTGTATGATTTTTCGGTGCTGAGGAAGTGTTTGCCGTAGGACCAGTGGTGGTAACCCAGCGGCATGCCGACCGAAGCGTACGCATCCATCATTTGCTCGGCGGTGATCACTTCGATCTGGTTGGGGTAGGTGTCCAGCGCATAGCCCGCCGCGATGCGGGCGATCTCGCGGTCGTAGGTCTGGATCAGCTCGAATGTCCATTCGGAGCCGGTTGAAATGGGTTGGCGCTTCTGCTCTTTGGCGGTCATGTCACTAACCTGCGCTGGAAGAGTTCACGGAAGACCGGATAGATATCCCCGGCCGAGACCAGTTGCTGTTGGGCAAACGTGTCAGAGAAGGCTTCGGCGATACGTTCGTATTCGTACCACAAGGCCTGATGTTCGCGCGGGGTGATTTCCACATAAGTGTAGTACTGCACAAACGGCATGATCTGGTTGATCAGGATGTCGCGGCAGATCGGTGAGTCGTCGTTCCAGTTGTCGCCGTCGGAAGCCTGAGCCGCGTAGATGTTCCACTCGTTGCTCGGATAGCGCTCGGCCATGATCTCCTGCATCATTTTCAAGGCGCTGGAGACGATGGTGCCCCCGGTTTCCCGCGAGTAGAAAAACTCCTCTTCGTCGACTTCACGGGCACTGGTGTGGTGACGGATGAACACCACGTCGATCTTGTCGTAGTTTCGCTTCAAAAACAGGTACAGCAGGATGAAAAAGCGCTTGGCGATGTCCTTGGTCGCCTGGGTCATGGAGCCGGAGACGTCCATCAGGCAGAACATCACCGCTTTGGAGCTTGGATTCGGCTGCTTGACCAGCAAGTTGTATTTAAGGTCAAAGGTGTCGAGAAACGGCACGCGATGGATGCGCGCGCTGAGTTTTTCGATCTCCGTCTCGATTTCCTGAATGTCGCCGAAGTTGTCTGGCTCCTCGCGCTTGAGGCGCGCCAGTTCTTCTTTGGCTTCACGCAGTTTTGCGCGGCTGCTGCCGGACAGGGCGATGCGCCGCGCATGAGCTGAGCGCAGGGTGCGGATGATGTTGATGCGTGAGGGATTACCTTCGTTACTGATCCCCGCGCGAACGGTCTTGAACGTGTCGGTACCGGTCAGATTGCGTTTGACCAGGTTGGGCAGTTCGAGGTCTTCGAACATGAATTCGAGGAATTCTTCCTGAGTGATCTGGAAGACGAACTCGTCCATGCCCTCGCCAGAGTTGCCGGCCTTGCCCGGTCCACGTCCGCCGCCGCCTCCCGGTGGGCGCGCGATGTGTTCGCCGGCGGTGAATTCCTTGTTGCCGGGATGAACAACGGTCTGCTTGCCGCCGCGACCATGGTGAAGCACCGGTTCGTCGATGTCGCGACCGGGAATGCTGATCTGCTCGCCGTGCTCCATATCGGTAATGGAGCGCCGGCTGACCGCCTCTTCGACAGCCTTCTTGATGTGGTCACGGTAACGTCGCAGAAAGCGCTGACGGTTCACCGTGCTCTTGTTCTTGCCGTTGAGACGTCGGTCGATTACATAGCTCATAGGCCCCTCCGGGGAGCTTGAAGTCGTAAGCCTCAAGCAGCAAGCGATGCGCCGTCAGTTCCCGATATCGGGGCTCACCCGCTTTTCTCTTGCCGCTTGTAGCTAGAAGCTTGCAACTGCTTCACTGCGACTTCCGGACCCGTAGGTACCATTCGGAAAGTAGCCGTACCTGTTTGTCGGTGTAGCCACGTTCGACCATTCGTGTAACGAAGTCGTTGTGCTTTTGTTGATCCTCCTTGCTGGCCTTGGCGTTGAAGCTGATGACCGGCAGCAGGTCTTCGGTGTTCGAGAACATTTTTTTCTCGATGACCACCCGCAGTTTTTCGTAGCTGAGCCAGGTCGGGTTCTTGCCGTTGTTGTTGGCCCGTGCGCGCAGTACGAAGTTGACGATCTCGTTGCGAAAATCCTTCGGATTGCTGATGCCGGCCGGTTTTTCGATTTTTTCCAGTTCTTCGTTCAGGGCTACGCGGTTGAGAATCTCGCCGGTTTCCGGATCGCGGTATTCCTGATCCTGAATCCAGAAGTCTGCGTACAGCACGTAGCGGTCGAAAATGTTCTGGCCGTACTCGCTGTAGGATTCCAGGTACGCGGTCTGAATCTCCTTGCCGATGAACTCGATGTAGCGCGGTGCCAGGTATTCCTTCAGATAACGCAGATAGCGCTCGCGCGTCTCGGCCTGAAACTGCTCCTGTTCGATCTGCTGTTCCAGGACATAGAGCAGGTGCACCGGGTTGGCGGCGATTTCATGGGGATCGAAGTTGAAGACTTTCGAAAGGATCTTGAACGCGAAGCGGGTCGACAGGCCGTTCATCCCCTCGTCGACGCCGGCCGAGTCGCGGTACTCCTGAATCGATTTGGCTTTTGGGTCGGTGTCCTTGAGGTTTTCGCCGTCGTACACGCGCATTTTCGAATAGATGTTGGAGTTTTCCGGCTCCTTGAGGCGTGACAGCACGGTGAACTGCGCCAGCATCTTCAAGGTGTCGGGCGCGCAGTGGGCCTTGGCCAGGGAGCTGTTGAACAGCAGCTTGTCGTAGATTTTTACTTCATCGCTGACTCGCAGGCAGTACGGCACCTTGACGATGTAGATCCGGTCGATGAACGCCTCGTTGTTCTTGTTGTTGCGGAAGGTATGCCATTCCGACTCGTTGGAGTGGGCGAGCAGAATCCCGGTGAACGGAATCGCGCCCAGACCTTCGGTACTGTTGTAGTTGCCTTCCTGTGTGGCGGTCAGCAACGGGTGGAGCACCTTGATTGGTGCCTTGAACATTTCGACGAATTCCATCAGGCCCTGGTTGGCCCGGCACAGCGCACCCGAATAGCTGTAGGCGTCCGCGTCGTTCTGTGGGTATTCCTCGAGTTTACGGATGTCGACCTTGCCGACCAGCGCGGAAATATCCTGGTTGTTCTCGTCACCCGGTTCGGTTTTGGCCACGGCGATCTGGTTGAGGATCGACGGGTACAGCTTGACCACGCGGAACTGGCTGATGTCGCCGCCGAATTCGGCCAGGCGTTTGGTTGCCCATGGCGACATGATGGTGTTCAGGTAGCGCCGAGGGATGCCGAAGTCCTCTTCGAGGATCGCGCCATCTTCGGTGGCGTTGAACAGACCCAGCGGAGACTCGAATACCGGCGAGCCCTTGATTGCATAGAAGGGCACTTTTTCCATCAGCTGTTTCAGCTTCTCGGCCAGGGACGATTTACCGCCACCGACTGGGCCGAGCAGATAGAGGATCTGTTTCTTCTCTTCCAGGCCTTGGGCGGCATGGCGGAAATACGAGACGATCTGGTCGATGCATTCTTCCATCCCGTGGAAGTCTTCAAAGGCCGGATAGCGACGGATCACCTTGTTGGAGAAGATGCGTGACAGCCTCGAATTGGTCGAGGTGTCGAGCAGTTCCGGTTCGCCAATAGCCATTAACAGACGCTCGGCGGCGGAAACATAGGCGCTGCGATCCGTTTTGCACAGCTCCAGGTACTCCTGCAGTGAGAGTTCTTCCTGGCGTGTGGACTCGAAGCGTTGTTGGAAGTGGCTAAAGATACTCATGACGTCACCTCGCTCGATACGTGGAGCCGACGCCGGATCAGTCAGTCGATGCTGGCAAGCGGCCGTCGTGGCTGCTTGTTTACCCCCCAGAACACTTTCGCGGTCGACAACCTTGAAAGTCACTCCCGATGACCCGTGCGCCGGTGTACCGGCTCTCCCCTGTTTTGGATGGCCTGGGCTTAAGGATAGTTGGGAATTCGGGAGGTAAAGGCGAGATACGTAATTATGTGTGGCAGACCGTTTGTCTGCCCAGCGCGGGCCCACGGCAGCCGGGGCTCGCGCCTGACAAAAAAATTATTGCGCGCAGCTTTGAGCGGTTTCTGCAGGATAAGTCGTACGCCATAGCTCGAAGCCGCCGTCCATGCTGTAGACGTCGGAGAAGCCCTGGCTGATCAGGTACGCTGCTGCGCTCTGGCTGGAATTACCGTGATAGCAGACCACTACCAGTGGTGCGTCGAGGTCGGCGTTACGGATGAAATCGGCGATGGAATGGTTGTCCATATGTTGGGAGCCGGCAATGTGCAGCGCGGCGTAGGTTTGCGGGTCGCGGACGTCGATCACGACGGCGCCTTTCTCGCGCAGGGCCTGGGCTTGTTCCGGGGGGATTCGTTTGACTTCGCTCATGGCGGGTTCCTGTAGCTCGGCTGAATACGCAGTCTAGCGTGGTGTGCTGACTGGCGAGGTGTTGGGGGTAAGTGGTGCGACTGACGGCAGGACGCCACCGTGTTCGTCGCATTTGCATGACAGGCGTTCACCGCTGTCGACGTTCATCAGGGTCAGGCTGCCACCCCACACGCAACCGGTGTCGAGCGCTGCGATGCCCGGTTCGCTGACCTGGCCTTCGAGGGCGGCCCAGTGACCGAAGATGATCCGCAAGCCGAGGGTCTTGCGCTCCTTGTGCAGGAACCACGGTTTATAGCCCGGCGGTGCGGTATCGAGGCCTTCCTTGCTCTTGAGGTCAAGTTTGCCTTCGGCGGTGCAGAAACGCATGCGGGTGAAATAGTTGGTGATCACGCGCAGGCGAGGCACACCTTGCAGGTCGCTGTCCCATTTTGCCGGCTCGTTGCCGTACATGCCGTCGAGATAAAGCGGCAGCAGATTATCGTCACGCAGCGCCGCTTCGGCTTCGGCGGCCAGCTTCAAGGCTTTGCGCAGCGACCATTGCGGCGGTATGCCGGCATGCACCATGGCGACGTCACGTTGTTCGTCGTAGTGCATGAGCTTTTGCTGGCGCAGCCACTCAAGCAAGTCGGCGGCGTCGGGTGCGTCGAGAATCTCGCGCAGGGTGTCGGATTTCTTCAGGCGTTCGATGTTTTTTGCGGCGGCCAGCAGGTGCAGGTCATGATTGCCGAGCACACAGACCAGTGACTCGCGCATGCCATATAGAAATCGCAGGGTTTGCAGCGACTGCGGGCCGCGGTTGACCAGGTCACCTGCCAGCCACAGCCGATCGATCGCCGGATCGAACGCGACCTGCTTGAGCAGGCACTTGAGCGGTTCGAGGCAGCCCTGCAGGTCGCCGACGGCATACGTGGCCATCAGTGCAGCGCTCCGGGAGCGGCGAGAAGAAAGGGTTTGATGATCGCGTCGAAATGCTTGCCGTCGTCGGCGACCATTTCGTAGGTGCCTTGCATGGTGCCAACCTTGGTGGTCATTACCGTGCCGCTGCTGTAGGTGTGGCTTTCGCCTGCATCGATCAACGGTTGCTGACCCACGACACCTGCACCGCGCACTTCTTCGACGTGCCCGTCTCCGTCGGTGATGACCCAGTGTCGCGACATCAGTCGCGCCGGCTTGTCGCCGTTGTTCTGTACGGTGATGGTGTAGGCGAAGGCAAAGCGGTCGTGCTCGGGTTGCGATTGGTCTGCCAGATAGTGGGTAACCACGCTGACATCGACCTGGTAACGGGAATCGGACATGCAAAAGGCCTTAAACGAAGCGGAACGCGGGGCGTAGCTGATGGGGAATCAGTCTAGGCAAGTATCGGGCAGTAAACCAGAGTGGCGTCCTGCCCGATAGCGTTCATCACTTGTCAGTCGGCGGCGGGCGTCTCTGGGGCTTGCTCGCTGAGCTTGTCGGCCAGGCGCACGAAGGCGGCCAGATCCAGTTGCTCGGGGCGCAGGCTGCCATCGACACCGGCGGCTTCGATCTCGGCAGACGTCATCAATTGCTTGAGCGTGTTGCGCAGGGTCTTGCGGCGCTGGTTGAAGGCTTCGCGAACAACGCGCTCCAGCAGGCGATGATCCTTGGCCGGGTGCGGCAGTACCGCGTGCGGGACCAGACGGACGATAGCCGAGTCGACTTTCGGCGGTGGGTTGAACGCTCCCGGGCCGACGTTGAACAGGTGTTCCACGCGGCAGTGGTACTGAACCATGATCGACAGGCGACCCCAATCACCGCCACCAGGACCCGCTGCCAGGCGCTCGACAACTTCCTTTTGCAGCATGAAGTGCATGTCGCGAATGATGCCGGCGTTGCTCAGCAGGTGGAAAATCAGTGGCGTAGAGATGTTGTAAGGCAGGTTGCCGACTACGCGCAGGCTGTTCGGCGCGGCGTTGAGCGTATTGAAGTCGAACTTCAGCGCATCGCCTTGATGCAGGTTGAAGTTGCTCTTGCCGGCGAACTGCTGGTTGAGGATCGGGATCAGGTCCTTGTCCAGCTCCACGACGTCAAGTTGTGCGCCGGAGTTGAGCAGGCCGGCGGTCAGCGCGCCCTGGCCCGGGCCGATTTCCAGCAGGCGGTCTTCGGACTTGGCGCTGATGGAGCGCAGGATGCGGTCGATAACGCCGGCATCGTGCAGGAAGTTCTGGCCAAAGCGTTTGCGCGCCTTGTGTTGGTATTGCTCGGTCATAAACGGGTCTCGGCCATCTGGTAGGCGGTTTCCAGGGCGACTTGCAGGCTGCCGGTATCGATCTTGCCGCTGCCGGCCAGATCCAGGGCGGTGCCGTGGTCGACCGAAGTGCGGATGATCGGCAGGCCGAGGGTCACGTTGACGGCGGCGCCGAAGCCTTTGTACTTCAGCACGGGCAAGCCCTGGTCGTGGTACATCGCCAGCACTGCGTCGCAGTGCTCCAGATATTTGGGGGTAAACAGAGTGTCGGCAGGCAGCGGGCCACGAAGGTCCATGCCCTCGCCGCGCAGGCGCTCTAATGTGGGTTCGATGATGTCGATTTCTTCATGGCCCAGGTGTCCGCCTTCACCGGCGTGCGGGTTGAGCCCGCACACCAGAATGCGTGGCCGGGCGATGCCGAATTTGTCTTGCAGGTCGGCGTGCAGAATCCGCGTGACCCGCTCCAGCCGTTGCGGCGTGATCGCATCGGCAACCTCGCGCAGGGGCAGGTGAGTGGTGACCAGTGCCACGCGCAAACCGCGTGTGGCAAGCATCATCACCACTTGCGCAGTGTGGGTCAGATCGGCGAGAAATTCCGTGTGTCCGGAGAACGCGATGCCTGACTCATTGATCACGCCTTTGTGTACTGGCGCGGTGATCATCCCGGCGAATTCGCCGTTCAGGCAGCCATTGCCAGCGCGGGTCAGGGTTTCGAGGACGAAGGCCGCGTTGGCCTTGTCCAGTTGCCCGGTCACCACGGGGGCGCTGAGCGGCGTATCCCAGACGTAAAGGCTATGTTCAGGTGCGGGCGCATCCGGCCATTGACCGGGCGCAACATCCAGCAGATTGACGGCCAGCCCCAGCTGCGCGGCCCGCTCAAGGAGCAGGTCGCGGCTGGTGATGGCAATCAGGGGGTGTGGCTGGGCTTGCGAGGCGAGCAGCAGGCACAGGTCGGGACCGATGCCGGCTGGTTCGCCGGGTGTCAGCGCGAAACGCTTGGGTTTCACTGCGCTGCCTGGTCTGCACCAGGAAGTTTGATCTCTACGTACGCTTCGTCACGGATCTGACGCAGCCAGGTTTGCAGCTCTTCGTCGTATTTGCGATTACGCAATACCGTCATGGCTTGCTGCTCGCGGGCTTGTTCAGTGCTGTCAGTGGCGCGACGGCCAAGGACTTCCAGAACGTGCCAGCCGTATTGGGTCTTGAATGGCTTGGACAGCTGACCTTGAGGGGTCTTGGCCATTACTTCGCGGAATTCCGGAACCAGTACGTTCGGGTCGATCCAGTTCAGGTCGCCGCCGTTGAGGGCCGAACCCGGGTCTTCGGAGTAGCTTTTCGCCAGGGTGGCGAAATCTTCACCGGCCAGAATCCGCTCGTACAGCGATTGAACCAAGGCCTTGGTCTTGGCTTCGTCGCGGATCGGGCTTGGCTTGACCAGGATGTGGCGCACATGCACTTCATCGCGGGTTTGAGTTTCGCCACCACGCTTGGCCAGCAACTTCAGGATGATGAAGCCACCTGGCGTGCGTGCAGGCTGAGTCACGTCGCCGACGGCCATGCTGCTCAACTCGCGATCAAACGGAGGTGGCAACTGCGCGGCTTTACGCCAGCCCATGTCGCCGCCTTCCAGGGCGTTGTCGCTGGCGGATTTGGCGACGGCCAATTGACCGAAGTCGGCGCCTTGCTTGAGCTGCTGGTAAATCTCCATGGCCTGACGCGCGGCATTCTGAATCGCTTCAGAGTTGGCGCTTTCCGGGGTCGGAATCAGGATGTTGGCCAGGTGCAGTTCTTCGGACAATTGCATCTTGCCCAGGTCGGAGGCGAGGAAGTTCTTCACTTCCTGTTCCGACACCTGAATGCGTTCTGCTACACGGCGCTGACGTACACGGCTGATGATCATTTCGCGACGGATCTGGTCACGGGCGTCGTCGTAAGACAGGCCGTCGTGAGCCAGAGCAGCACGGAATTGATCCACCGTCATGTTGTTGCGCTGGGCAATGGTGCCAACAGCCTGGTTCAGTTCTTCATCGGTAATGCGGATACCGGAACGTTCGCCGATCTGCAATTGCAGGTTCTCGACGATCAGGCGTTCGAGCACCTGCTGATCCAGTACGCCTGGGGGCGGCAAACCGCCACCACGCTTGGCGATGGTCTGCTGAACTTCGTGGACACGCTGATCCAGTTGGCTCTGCATGACCACGTCGCTGTCGACGATCGCTACCACTTTATCGATGGGCTGTACTGCAGCATTCGCCGCAGTACCCAGGAACAGCGCGCCCAGCACAAGCGGGCGCAGACAATCAGAAAGCTTGGTCTTCACGTTCACGATAACCTTGAATGCCTTTGTCGAGGAAGCTCTCTACCTTGGCGCCAGTGAGGCCACCGAGTCCCTTCAGAACAATTTGGAGGAAGACGCCATGGTCGCCTTTTTCGTTTTCCGGTGCGTTCTGACTGAACTCGTCATAGGAAACCCAGTAACGGTTGATCAGGCGCAGTTTCCAGCAGCAGTTGTCGTACTCGAAACCACCGAAGGCTTCCAGGGTACGGTTACGGTTGTAGTCATACTGCCAGCGGCTGATGGCGTTCCACTGCGGCACGATCGGCCAGATCACCGAGAAGTCGTGCTGTTTGATTTTGTAGTAGTCCTTCACGTAGCCAGGCTGGCCTGGAGTGCCGTAGTCACCACCACCCACCGACCATTTACCGGTGTTCTGGTCGTAGCGAACCTGGTCATTGCGATAGCGATAGCCGGCGTTGATGACCTTGTTCGGGTTGTCTTCAGGCTGGTAGTGGAACATTGCACTGCCGGAACGTGGGCTGCGGCTGTCCGGATCCCAGTTGTAATCGGCCGTGGTGCGCCAATCACGGTTCCAGCGGTATTCGTATTCCAGTGCATATGGCGAAACGTTGGATTTCGCGTCATCACGGGTTTTTGCATCGATGCCTGGCAATTGGACTTCGCGATCCTTGAAGTACAGGGCCTGGCCGACGCTGATGCGTTGACGCTCGAAGCCATTGTCTTCGATCCAGCGGCTGGTTACGCCCAGCGACAGTTTGTTCTCGTCGCCGACACGGTCGGAGCCGGAGAAACGGTTGTCACGGAACAGCGACGCGTAGTTGAAGGTGTATTCGCTGGTGTCGAACACCGGAATGTCCTTCTGATCTTCCTCAGGAACGTAGAGGTAGAACAGGCGCGGTTCCAGGGTCTGGCGGTAGTTCTTGCCAAAGAACGACGTGTTACGGTCGAAGTACAGGCCGCTGTCGATGCTGGCGATTGGCACGCCGCGGTTCTGGTTGCTACCGAATTTTCCGTAGAGGTTCTGATTTTCCGGCGACATTGCAGCAATCTGGGATTTACCAGTACCGTCCAGATCCAATTGATACTGGGTGTACTGATACTTGAGCGATGGCTTTAAGAAGCCATAGGTCCAGTTCATTGGCAGACTTACACCGGGCTTCAGATTCAGACGGTCGCCGTTTGCACGGGCCAGACCTTGAATGTTGTTGTCCAGTCGAGGTTCTGTCGTAACGCCGTCTTCCTGAGTGAACGTCCCGCTTTTCAGATCACGATCAAACCGAACAAGCTCGGTCTCGTAATCGAAACTCAAACCTTGCGGGTGATACGGCAGCTGACCATTGAAGGTGATCTGCGGCAAACGATCATACGGCGTGATGTTCGAAACGGTTGCCAACTGATACGCCTGAGCGTTCAACCGCGCGGTATAGCTGTCGCCACGATAGGTAACCGCGCCCTGCTGGTTCACGTAGTCGCTGGATTTCACACCAATCTGATCGGTCTGCAGATCCTGGAAGTAATACGGATCGCTGATCTTGGTGTAGTCAACTTCAGTGAGCACGCGGGAGTCGAGACCGCCCTTGTGCTGCCAGTTGTACATGTATCGGGTTTTTTCGTAATCGGTCTGCTTGCTGCGTTCAGTGTCGTCATCGTTCAGGTACGCAGCGCCGAACTGGCCTTCGCTGGACTTGGTCAGATAACGGAACTCGCCTTCCACCAACATGCCACGCTTGCTCATGTAACGTGGATACAACGTGGCGTCGTAATTAGGCGCCAGGTTGAAGTAGTACGGCGTTACCAGCATGAAGCCGGTGTCGCTGCCGGTGCCGATGGTCGGCGGCAGGAAGCCCGACTGGCGACGGTCATCGATCGGGAAGTAGATGTACGGCGTGTACAGGATCGGAATGTCTTTGACGCGCAACGTCACGTTGGTCGCGGTACCGAAGCCGGTGGCCGGGTTCAGGGTGATGTTGTTGCCCTTGAGCTGCCAGGCGTTGCTGTTCGGTTCGCACGTGGTGTACGTGCCGTCCTTCAAGCGGATGATCGCGTTTTCGGCACGCTTGGCGTACAGCGCGTTACCGCGAATGCGCGATTTGTGCATCACGTATTCGGCGTTGTCGACCTTGGCTTCGCCAGTGTCGAGCTGCACATCGGCGTGGTCGCCAACGATCAGCGCGCCGTTGTCACGGATACGCACGTCGCCACTGAGCTCGGCGCGGCTCTCGGCCTGATACAGGCTGGCCTCGTCGGACTCGACCTGCATGCTGCCCTGACGCAGGACGACATCACCGGCCAGCGTACCGACTTGATCATCGGTGTTATAGCGAGAGGCTTTTGCGCCGATAAAGGTCGGAGCATCGCTTTTATTCGTCTTGTCATTCATGCCAGGACGAATCGGCTCGATATAAGCACCTGAGCAATATGGACCGGTCTCGGCCAATTGGGCGGCGGTGAGCTTCTCGCGCGCAACCCAGTCGAGGTGACTGAAGTCTTCGCTACGGGATTTCAAACCGCGGCCCTTGGCTTCGGTGACCAGCACGGGCTTGGCGCCAGTGTCGGTGGTCGAACCGTTCTGTGCCGGGGCTTCGCCGGTGGCGCTGACGGCACTGCCGTCATGCACCGGACGCGGCGGCAATGCAGCGGCCGGCGTCTTGGGCGAACAGTCCCAGGCACCCGTAGCCGATACAGAGCAGTCATACTGCTCGGCGGCGACAACGAATTGACTGGCCAGAGGTTGCATAGCCAGCAGACTGCCGGTTACCAACAACGGAAATTTTTTACGAAACGCGGGGGATTTCAATGCCATCTTATTAGTCCGGGCTTCCTGCGTGCCATCTGCCCGCGGTGTGGGCCGCACGCCTCTCGATGGTCTGAAAGTTGGGTAGGAGCAGACCATTTCTGGCCTGCTCCCCCCTAAAAACCGTACGTGCGCCTTTCAGCGCATACGGCTCAAGTCTCTACTTAACCCCCGAAATCGGGAGCCGGTTTGTTCACTGTTAGCCCACGAGCATGAAGCTGCTGGTGGCAAATGGGATGCAATAGTACCCGGTTGCTTAGCGAGTCACCACCGCCTTGTGAGCGATAAATGATGTGGTGGTCGTGCCACCCCGTCTCCCTGGTTATCGGGTTCTTGCACAGTAAACACAGACCTTTTTGCGATTGAAACAGGTTTGATACTTGTTTACGGTATTTCAGCTTCCCGAGCATCCGGGACATCCGCAGTTTCTCGCCCATTTCCTCCATCGAAGGATCGAACGGGTTGTACTCCCCGCTGATTTTTCTGTGCCTCTCGATCGGCGTAGCCTCAAGGGTGTATAGCCTGATCTCCTCTTTGTCCCCAGTCTCTGTCAGTAACGTGGTGCAGAACACCCAGTTTCGACCCTCGATGAGTTGGAAATACTTCTTCCTGATCCAGTCGAGGTTTTTGTTCGGGTGTCGCCGTTTTGCCCAGCGCCATAGCGCTTGGAATATTTGAAAGTCCATGCGGCTGTACGCCTTCTTGGCGACTACTGGCTGGTGATAGAACGCCCAGCCTCGCAGCATCGGGTTCAGCAATCGGATCAGATCCTCTTGCGTCACCGCTTTGTTGGTGCTGATGACCTCCTTGGCCTTGCGATAGAACGCTTTCACGTTTTTCTTGCTCGGCTTGATCAGAAGCTTCCCGCCGTACTTGCGGAAATTCCAACCCAGAAAGTCAAAGCCTTCATCTATATGGACGACATGGGTTTTCTCAGGGGATAACTGCAATCCGCGCACCGCGAGGAACTGCTCCACCCAAGGTTTGACTTCGCTATCGAGCACCTCTTTCGATTCGCCAGTGATCACAAAATCGTCCGCATATCGCACTACATTGATTTTCAGCTTCTTGGCCCGTGTCACGCCCAGATATCGCTTGAGCTGTGTTTCCAGGCCATCCAGCACCATGTTTGCCAAGGTCGGCGAGATAATCCCGCCTTGAGGTGTACCGGCATCCGTTGCCTGAAGCTGGCCTTTATGGATCACGCCTGCTTTCAACCATTTGCGAAGAACCATTTTGTCCGTAGGGACGTGGTGGATCAGCCAGTCGTGGTTGATATGGTCAAAGCAGCCCTTGATGTCCGCTTCCAAAACCCATTTGGCCGATAGCCTCTTGGACAGGCAAACGAACAACTGCCCCATCGCATCCGCCGTCGAGCGTTCGATCCTGAAGCCGTAGCTATTGGGATCACCCGTGGTTTCTGCGATGGGCGCCAGAGCAAGCAAGTACAACGCCTGCATTGCCCTGTCAGTCATGGTCGGGATGCCCAAAGGGCGCTCCTTTCCATTCGACTTTGGGATAAACACTCGCCGTAGCGGCCGAGGTTTATACCCGTGGCGCTTCAATCCATCTGCCGCTTTCCATTTGGCATCCGGTGTATCCCAGAGCACGCGGTCGACTCCCGCCGTGCGCTTACCCTGGTTTTCAGTGACTCGCCGTACGGCCAAGTATCTGGCCGAGCGTGAGCGGGTCAGCATCCGTTGCAAGGCTTTCACCCTGCGCCAGTTGCCTTCCCGACAAGCCTTCGCAATCCGTATCTGCATTGCCCGAACGTTCCGCTGAACGCGACACCAGTCGATGTCGTGCCATTGCTGCGGAACGTCGGAAGGCGCAGACACGGCCATTTGGCTGTGTTCTATCATGCTGCCTTCCTCTCAGATGACCCTGAGCAAAAGACGTACGCATCCCCTGATGAGGAGGGGCGCTTCCGTCAGGGTTGGACTATTGGAAGGTCCGGTATTTCTGGACCTCGAAGTTCATTGAAACAGGCTCAATCAGCATTCATGCGACGAAAGACCACGCAGAAGTCTGCCCGGTTTCCCGTGGGATAATGTTCCAATCCCTATCCGAACCATTACAGCCCGGCGTTCGCTTTCTCTGCGATCCCATACCCGCACAGCCAACAGTTCACCTTGCGGTTTGCCTGCCCGAAGGCAGCCATACGGGCTTACCACGTTCCCTGACTGTCACACGACTGGTTTAGGACCTGCCTTTTCGCCGGAGGCTTGTGCAGCGACGTATTCCCACATCCCACAGGAATATCTGGCCTCGTACCTTTTGGTTCATGCCTGACAGCAGTTTGGGCATGGTTATCCTTACGGCGTTTATCAGCAGTTCACTTACGTTGCCCTTGCCAGCCAGCCTAGCGCCTCAACCCGGTACTGCTCCGAGCATCCATGACTTGCCTCGCAGCAAGATCACGCCCTGACGGGGGCTACATTGTCGGAAGAGCTTCATACCCCACCGTTACCAGTGACGCATGTCTTCCTAGGCTATCGTTGGTCGCACAACGAGTCCGCTACTGTTCAGTGACTGCAACAGTTGGACAATGACAGACAGAACTTTCGCTCATGTCTCCAGTTGAAATGGACAAGGACCGTAGGAAAACGGCTTGTCTGGGTGATGTTCCCCCTATTTGCAGAAGGAGGAACCCCTGCGGGGATTCTTCCCGTCAGAGTAAGGCCATGGGGCCGATGTGATGAAGTAAGCACTCCCAGTCCGAAATCCGGACCATAACCACGCTTCCGAGTGCTAAGTGGTTTTGGGTTCGCTATTGCGCCGCAGCGACAACGAGTCTTTTTAAGCGAAGGACTCCTTGGGCGGTTTTGTTTCCCGAATTGGCTGCCGGGCTGTTGGTTCCTTTGCAAGAACCCTTCACGATGACTCCTCATCGCGAAGCTGGAGGCACGCTACGCGTGTCGCACAAGATGCTGGATAATAAAGCATGACCCGCTTGACGGCTAGCGCCGTCGGAGACCCTTGCAATGCCTGACCAAGATGTACGCTTGCAACACCTGAAACTTTGGCTCGATGAGCAGTTGGCAAACCTTTTTGCAGATCAGGGTTGGGGCGCCGTGCCCCCGGCCACGTTGACCGCGGCCAGTAGCGACGCGAGTTTTCGCCGTTACTTCCGTTGGGAGGGCGCGGGTCGCAGCTTCGTCGTCATGGACGCGCCGCCCCCCCAGGAAAACTGCAAACCGTTCGTGGATATCGCCTTTTTGCTGGCGAAATCCGGAATAAATGTGCCGAAAATTTATGCAGAAGACCTCGAACGCGGATTTCTTTTGCTCAATGACCTGGGCAACAAGACCTATCTGGACGTGATCGACACTGAAAATGCCGACGCATTGTTCAACGATGCCCTGCAAGCATTACTGGCTTTTCAGCAGTTGCCGATGGTTGCGCCGTTGCCCAGTTATGACGTTGCTTTACTGCGCCGCGAGCTGGAACTGTTCCCTGAGTGGTACGTGAAGCGTGAACTCGGTGTCGAGTTCGATGCGACTCAGCAACAACAGTGGCAGCAGGTCAGCGATCTGTTGATCAATAGCGCCCTGGCCCAGCCAAAAGTGCTGGTGCACCGCGACTACATGCCGCGCAATCTGATGCTCAGCGAGCCAAATCCCGGTGTGCTTGATTTCCAGGATGCGGTGTATGGCCCCGTGACCTACGACGTGACCTGTCTGTTCAAGGACGCCTTCCTCAGTTGGCCTGAGGAGCGCGTACACGGATGGCTGGAGCGTTACTGGCAGCAAGCCTCGGTGCTGAACATCCCGGTGCAGCCAGATTTTCAAGACTTCCTGCGCGCCAGCGACCTGATGGGTGTGCAGCGTCACCTGAAAGTCATCGGCATCTTCGCGCGCATCTGCCATCGCGACGGCAAGCCGCGTTATCTGGCCGATGTGCCGCGCTTCTTCTCTTATATAGAGGCGGTGATCGCTCGTCGTCCTGAGCTGGCGGAACTGCAAGCGCTGTTCACCAGCCTGCGTGGTGGAGCGACGGCATGAAGGCAATGATTCTGGCGGCAGGCAAAGGTGAGCGCATGCGCCCGCTGACCCTGACCACGCCCAAACCGCTGGTGCGTGCCGGCGGCGTCCCGTTGATCGAATATCACCTGCGCGCCCTCGCGGCAGCCGGATTCAACGAGATCGTGATCAATCACGCCTGGCTGGGTCAGCAGATCGAGGATTACCTGGGCGATGGCTCGCAGTTTGGGGTGAGCATTCAGTACTCGCCGGAAGGCGAGCCGCTGGAAACCGGCGGCGGTATTTTCCGGGCGCTGCCGTTGCTCGGTGACGACGCGTTTCTGGTGGTCAACGGTGACATCTGGACCGATTACGACTTCAGCGTGCTGCACCAACCGATCCCCGGTCTGGCGCATCTGGTGCTGGCGGACAATCCGGCGCATCACCCGGCCGGTGATTTCTCACTGGTTGACGGACAAGTGATTGATGGCCAGGCGGATGCCGCGACGCTGACTTACAGCGGCATCGCCGTGCTCCATCCGCAACTGTTCGAGGGTTGTGCGCACGGCGCCTTCAAACTGGCGCCGTTACTGCGCAAGGCCATGTCTGAAGGCGAGGTTACTGGCGAGCGACTCAAGGGCCATTGGGTTGATGTCGGCACGCACGAGCGTCTGGCCGAAGCTCAAACCTTGATAGAAGCGAGTCGCTGATATGTTGTGGCCAGGGACTCTGATTGGAGCCGGAGCGGGTTTTGCTATCGCCAGCATTCCGGGGGCCATGCTTGGGGCGTTGTTGGGGCAGGCGCTGGATCGGCGCCTGCACTTGCAGAGCTGGGGGCAACTGCGGGAAAAACTCGGTGGTCGGTCGGTGTTGCGCAACGACGAATTGTTGTTTGTGTTGCTCGGGCGTCTGGCCAAGAGTGATGGCCGGGTTACGGACGGGCATATTCAGCAGGCGCGCAACGAGATGCGAGCGCTGGAAATGAGCGACCCGGCGATGCGTCGGGCGATTGCGGCGTTCAATCGCGGCAAGTCCGGCAGTGATCGTCTGCGCGGCTATCTTCGGCGTTTGAGTGCGCAGCCGCACGCGGCCGAAGGCGTATTGCGTGCGTGTTGGCGGATGGTCTGGGCCGACGGTCGAGCTGGCGTCAGTGAGCGGGAGTTGCTGGCGCAGTGGGGTAAATGGCTGGGCTGGACGACGCATCAGGTGCAGGCACTGGCCAGTGATTACGAGCCCGGCAAGCGGCCAATCGTCAGTGCGGCGGTGAGCTATCAGGAAGCGATGCGTCTGCTGGGTGTTTCGGTGTCCAGCGAGCCGGCGCAGATCAAACGGGCTTATCGACGTTTGCTCAGTCGGCATCATCCGGACAAGATTGCCGGCAGCGGTGCGACACCGGCACAGGTGCGTGAAGCGACCGAGAAAACCCGCGATTTGCACAACGCCTACACGTTGATTCGGGAACGGCGGGATTTTCGTTAGGCACTAGATGGGTGTTGTTAGCACTTGCCTCTTCGCGAGCAAGCCCGCTCCCACATTCGATCGCGTTTGTTCAGTTGAAATGCAATCAAGTGTGGGAGCGGGCTTGCTCGCGAATGGGGCAACTCGGCGCTGGATCAGTCCGGGTTCTGCGGATTCAACCAACCACGCACCCGGCGGAACAATTGTTCCTGCTCTGCCTTGTTGTCCGGCAGTGCCTTGAGTGCGACTTGGCTGAACGCCGAAGTCTTCAAACGCTTGCTCGCCTGCATCCGTTCCAGCGCCGCATGGCGATCCAGCGGTTTGTCCATGTAGAAAATATCAGCGGTCGGCAACTTCAGCATGGGCGTGAGTTCGGCCAGTGGTGGTTTGGCCTTGGTCGGGACCTGCGCATCGACCATGACAAACTTCTCGACCTGCGCCGTTTGCTTCTCGCTCAAATAACGCGCTGCCCAGTAGGCCCCCGTGCCGTGACCGAGCACCACGATACGGCGTGCGCTCTGCTGTTCGGCGTAGGCAATGGCTGCGTCGATGCGCGCGAAGATGCGTTCGGCATCCGCTTTGGCTTGTTCTTCCGTTGTTTCGGCCACCACCTGATCGGCCACCTCCGCTTCACCGCCAGCCGCTTGTTCGATCGGTTGCGCAGTGGTGGCATCCTTGCTGCCACTTTCGGGGGCTTTCGCTGGTGCCGCCGCTTCGATCACGCGCGGTGCGATGACATCGCTTTGCAGGTCGGGCAGGGTGATGCTCAGGCTGCTCCATTCGACGTCCGGCAATTTTTGCCGTAACGGGCCGATTGCCTGAGGCCAGTCAGCTGTTTCGCCCGCGCCGGGGATGATAATCACCGCGCCTTTGGGTTCGGCGGTATTGGCCGGTTTCCACAGGGCAAGGAAGGTCTCGCTGCCAGCCTGCAATTGTTGCTGTTCTTGCGTCGGGACGATACGTTCCAGTGCCGCCGCCTCTTCCTGACTACGCTCAAGCAGTGGCTGACGTTCGACGGGTTTTTCTTCAGCGGGTTGGGCCGACGTGGTGGCAGGCGCCGGATCGGCCGCTTCGACGGAAAACGCACAAGGCAGGATCAGCGACAGGCACAATGCTGGCATTGCCAGGCGGTAGACAGAGGGCATCGGTTATTCCAGGCCAGAAAGTATCCCGGCAGCCTAATGGGTTGGTCAGAATTTGTCAGTGTATGGGGCTTCAATGAAGCGATTTTGCTGCCTGTGGGTTATCGGCTGTTTGTGGTTTCCCTTGATGGGCTGGGCCGCGCCTGCGCCACCGGCACACGTTGCACAATTGTCAGAGGGCCAGCAGCAATGGTTGGCGCAACACCATGAACTGCGTGTCGGTCTGGTGTTGCAGGCGCCCTTTGCGCAGTACGACCGACGCTTGCAGCGCCTGTCCGGGGCCAACGTCGAGTTGATGAAATGGCTGGCCCGGGCTCTTAATATCGAGTTGAGCTGGCGTAATTTTCAGGATCTGGCGCAATTGGAAACCGCTTTGCGCGACGGCGAGATCGACATCGCCCCGGGCCTGACCCAGACGCCGAGTGCCCTGCGTCTGTGGAAGTTTTCCGATCCATACATGCGTGTCCCGCAACTGGTGGTCAGCGATCAAAAGTCCAGCGGAGCAGTGGATCTGGAAAAAATCGACAGCCAGACTCGCGTCGCCATCCGCATGCCGAGTGCCACCGCCGACTATCTGCGCAGCAACTATCCCCATCTGAATCTGCAAGGCGTGCCGCTGGAGCGTCAGGCGTTGCAGTTGCTGCTGAGTCAGCAGGCCTCTTACGCGGTGATTGATGAGGCACAACTCGGTCGGTTGTCGGCCGAGCCCGAGTTTGCCGAACTGGTGGTGGTCGGTGATGTGGGCCTGCCGCAATTGCTGCGAGTCGCCTCACGTCGCGATTGGCCGGAACTGGCGGGCATTGTCCAGAGTGCCTTGAACGCAATCCCGGCCAGGGATCTGGAGCGCCTGCACAATCAATGGCTGCAACCCAAATACCCGCGACTGACGGAGTCGCCGGGGTTCTGGCAGAACCTCAGTCTGTTGTTCGCGGTGATGCTGCTCAGTTGCGCGGCGATTGTGTTCTGGCAGCGGCGCCAGCAACAGAGCCTTGAGCAACGTCTGCTCGCCGCACGGGAAGACATCGCCCTGCGCGCAGCCAGCGAAGAGGCGTTGCGCCTGACGCAGTTCTCCATCGATCAAAGTACCGTCGGCATTCTTTGGGTCAACTGGGACAGTCATGTTCGCTATGCCAACCGCGCGGCGGAAAACATGCTCGGCTACCCCTCTGGCGCACTCATCGAACGACCGCTGATCGACTTCGAACCGGGTCTGCACATGGACCGCTGGCTCAGCCTGTGGAAGCGCGCGCGGACCAGTGAAGAAGGCCCGCTGAGCTTCGAAACCAGTTGCGTGCGCGCCGATGGCAGCATCCTGCCGGCTGACGTATCGCTGAGCTTTCTGCGTTTTCGCGAGAGTGAATATCTGGTGGTTTACCTCACCGATGTCACGGAACGCCGTCGCGCGTTGGCGGCGTTGCAGGAAAGTGAGGCAAGGCTGCAGGGGATCGCCGCCAATGTACCGGGGCTGGTGTTCCGTCTGGAGCGGGCGCCAGTGACCGGGCAGATCGACTTTGCCTATATCAGCGAGGGCAGCGAAAGTCTGGTCGGTTACGCGCCGGCGGCGATTGCCCACCGCGACATGGGCCTGCGCAGTCTG
Organism: Pseudomonas sp. EA_65y_Pfl2_P74; assembly: GCF_963970575.1. NCBI lineage: Bacteria > Pseudomonadati > Pseudomonadota > Gammaproteobacteria > Pseudomonadales > Pseudomonadaceae > Pseudomonas > Pseudomonas sp. EA_65y_Pfl2_P74. The sequence continues at coordinate 28,898 of NZ_CAXAOQ010000005.1, read as the reverse complement.
GTGCACCCGGACGACAAGGCCGGTTATCACCGCACGCAGGATCACGCGCTGGATACCGACAGCGATTGGTCGTGGCAGGGGCGAATCCTCACGCGCCAGAGTGAGCAGCGTTGGGCCGAGATCAAGGCGATCACCCGTCAGTTGGAGGATGGCGCCTATGTCTGGGACGGCATCGTCTGGGACATCACCGAGAGCAAGCGCATCGAACTGGAACTGGCGGCATCGCGTGAGCAACTGCGTGAACTGTCGGCGCACCTTGAAAGTGTCCGCGAAGAAGAGAAGGCGCGCATTGCTCGTGAGGTTCACGATGAATTGGGGCAGATGCTGACGGTGCTCAAACTCGAAACATCGATGTGCGAACTGGCTTACGCGCAACTGGACCCGGGGCTGAATGAGCGGTTGAACAGCATGAAACGCCTGATCGCCCAGTTGTTCCAGTTGGTGCGCGATGTGGCGACAGCGCTAAGGCCGCCGATTCTGGATGCCGGGATCGCTTCGGCGATTGAATGGCAGGCCCGTCGATTCGAAGCGCGCACGCAAATTCCGTGTCTGGTGCAGGTGCCGGATAATCTGCCGGCGCTGAGCGATGCCAAGGCGATTGGCTTGTTCCGTATCCTGCAGGAAGCGTTGACCAACGTGATGCGCCATGCTCAGGCGCATACTGTGGAGCTGACGCTGGCGCTGGAAGGCGACGAATTGTGTCTGACGGTCAGCGATGATGGCGTAGGCTTTGTCGCCCCTACGGGCAGGGCGACGTCGTTTGGTCTGGTCGGCATGCGTGAGCGGGTGCTGATCATGGGCGGGCGCTTGGCGCTTGAGAGTGAGCCGGGGGAGGGCACCAGTCTGAATGTTTGGGTGCCGGTGGATGAGGTTTGACTGAATCTGGAGAAGAACGTGATCCGTGTACTGGTAGCCGAAGACCACACCATTGTCCGAGAAGGCATCAAGCAATTGATTGGCCTGGCCAAGGACCTGCAAGTGGTGGGGGAGGCGAGCAATGGTGAGCAACTGCTTGAAACCCTGCGTCATGTGCCGTGCGAAGTGGTGTTGCTGGACATCTCCATGCCTGGGGTCAACGGCCTTGAGGCGATCCCGCGAATCCGTGCGCTGAACAATCCGCCGGCCATTCTGGTGTTGTCGATGCACGACGAAGCACAAATGGCGGCACGGGCATTGAAGGTCGGAGCGGCCGGCTACGCGACCAAGGACAGCGATCCGGCGCTGTTGCTGACCGCCATTCGCAAAGTCGCGGCGGGCGGGCGCTACATCGATCCGGATCTGGCTGATCGGATGGTCTTCGAGGTTGGCCTGACTGATGCGCGACCGTTGCACTCTTTGTTGTCGGAGCGCGAATTCTCGGTGTTCGAGCGCTTGGCGCAAGGCGCCAACGTCAACGACATCGCCCAGCAACTGGCCCTGAGCAGCAAGACCATCAGCACGCACAAGGCGCGGTTGATGCAGAAACTCAACATTACTTCGCTGGCCGAACTGGTCAAATACGCGATGGAACACAAACTCCTCTGAAGATCACCGCAATCAAAAACGGTGGGAGGGGGCTTGCTCCCGAATGCGGTGTATCAGTCGCCAACTAAGTTGGATGACCCACTGCATTCGGGAGCAAGCCCCCTCCCACATGGAATCTCTACCGTGTTCCGGATTGTGGGCATATCCGTTAGCGACAGCGGCTAGTGCCTGCTCTGTTGGCTCGCAGCTTGTCGCTCGCGGCGGCCTTATCCGTTAGCGCCATCCTTGTAGGGCAATCCCTACCCCCAACCTTCCATCCGGCTGAGGCGATTCTCTCCTGCGCCCCGATTTGCGTGCCTGTCAGCAGCCACTAGGCTTAACCCACAAGCAGTCATCAACAACAAAGGTGCGGGTATGAGCCAGGTCGATTCAAACGCAGGGGCCAGTGATGTGTTGGTCAGCTTTCGTGGAGTGCAGAAGAGCTACGACGGCGAGAACCTGATCGTCAAAGACCTCAACGTGGACATTCGCAAAGGCGAGTTCCTGACCCTGCTCGGGCCGTCCGGCTCCGGCAAGACCACCAGCCTGATGATGCTCGCCGGTTTCGAAACACCGACGGCCGGGGAAATCCTTCTGGGCGGGCGTGCGATCAACAACGTACCGCCGCACAAGCGCGACATCGGCATGGTGTTCCAGAACTACGCACTGTTCCCGCACATGACCGTGGCCGAGAACCTTGCGTTCCCGCTGACCGTGCGCGGCCTGAACAAGAGCGACGTCGGCGACAAGGTCAAGAAAGTCTTGAGCATGGTTCAGCTCGACGCTTTCGCCTCACGCTATCCGGCACAGTTGTCCGGTGGCCAGCAACAGCGTGTGGCACTGGCTCGTGCGTTGGTGTTCGAACCGCAACTGGTACTGATGGACGAACCGCTCGGCGCCCTCGACAAACAACTGCGTGAACACATGCAGATGGAAATCAAGCACCTGCACCAGCGGCTCGGCGTGACCGTGGTCTACGTGACCCACGACCAGGGCGAAGCCCTGACCATGTCCGACCGCGTTGCGGTATTCCATCAGGGCGAAATTCAGCAGATCGCGCCGCCACGCGCCCTCTACGAAGAGCCGAAGAACACCTTTGTCGCCAACTTCATTGGCGAGAACAACCGCCTCAACGGCCGCTTGCTCAGCCAGAACGGCGAGCGCTGCGTGGTCGAACTCGGTCGTGGCGAGAAGGTCGAGGCGCTGGCGGTCAACGTCGGCCAGACCGGCGAACCGGTGACTTTGTCGATCCGCCCCGAGCGCGTCAGCCTCAACGGTTCGAGCGACCAATGCGTCAACCGCTTCTCAGGGAGGGTGGCGGAATTCATCTATCTGGGCGACCACGTCCGGGTGCGCCTGGAAGTCTGCGGCAAGACCGACTTCTTCGTGAAACAACCGATTGCCGAGCTCGATCCCGGGCTCACTGTCGGTGACGTGGTTCCGCTTGGCTGGCAGGTCGAGCACGTACGCGCGCTTGATCCTCTTTTAGAGGCGAACTGATCGCCCCGGCACTACCAACACCAACCCTGCACGTGGAGAGAACAATAAATGTTGAGATCCCTGAAGTTCACCGCCCTGACCCTGGGCCTGATGGGTGCGGCAAGCGCAATGGCCGCTGGCCCGGATTTGACCGTGGTGTCGTTTGGCGGGGCGAACAAGGCGGCGCAAGTCAAAGCCTTCTATGCACCGTGGGAAGCGGCGGGCAACGGCAAGATCATTGCCGGCGAGTACAACGGCGAAATGGCCAAGGTCAAAGCCATGGTCGACACCAAGAGCGTGTCGTGGGACCTGGTCGAGGTTGAATCGCCAGAACTGTCCCGTGGTTGCGACGAAGACATGTTCGAGCCACTGGACCCAGCGTTGTTCGGCAAGAGCGAAGACTACGTCAAAGGCGCGATCCAGCCCTGCGGCGTTGGCTTCTTCGTTTGGTCGACCGTACTGGCGTACAACGCCGACAAGCTGAAAACCGCGCCAACCAGTTGGGCTGATTTCTGGGACACCAAGAAATTCCCGGGCAAGCGTGGCCTGCGTAAAGGCGCCAAGTACACCCTCGAATTCGCCTTGATGGCCGATGGCGTTGCGCCGAAGGACGTCTACAAAGTACTGGCTGGCAAGGACGGTCAGGACCGCGCGTTCAAGAAACTCGATGAGCTCAAACCCAGCATTCAGTGGTGGGAAGCCGGCGCTCAACCGCCGCAATACCTTGCTTCCGGCGACGTGGTCATGAGCTCGGCCTACAACGGTCGCATCGCTGCCGTGCAGAAAGAGTCCAACCTCCAAGTGGTCTGGAACGGCGGCATCTACGACTTCGACGCATGGGCCATCCCGAAAGGTCTGGACGCCAAGCGTGCCGAAGCGGCGAAGAAGTTCATCGCCTACTCGGTGCAGCCGCAGCAGCAGAAGACGTACTCGGAAAACATCGCCTACGGCCCGGCCAACACCCAAGCCGTACCGCTGCTGTCCAAGGATGTTCTGAAAGACATGCCGACCACCCCGGAAAATATCGCCAACCAGGTGCAGATCGACGTCAGCTTCTGGGCTGATAACGGCGAGCAGCTTGAGCAGCGTTTCAACGCCTGGGCGGCGAAGTAACCCGAGGGCTCGCCCTCCTGTGGGAGCAGGCTTGCTCGCGAAAGCGCCAGTACATTCAACATTGATGTGACTGACACGCCGCCTTCGCGAGCAAGTCGAATCGTCGCACCGTCGCCCCCACATTTGGATCTGTGTGCATCAATCGATCGAGGTGGTTCGCCACCTCTGTAACGATCAAAGATTTGCGGAGTACGTCATGGCCATCGCCGTTCCCCTGAACGAGGGCGCCAGCCCCACCTTGAAGCAGAAGCTCAAGCACGCCGAGCGGGTCAACCGCTGGAAGGCCCAGGCGTTGATTGCGCCGCTGGTGTTGTTTCTGTTGTTGGTGTTCCTGGTGCCGATCGTGGCGCTGCTCTACAAAAGCGTCGGCAACCCGGAAGTGGTCGGCGGCATGCCGCGCACCGTGGCGGCCATCGCCAGTTGGGACGGTCGCGGTCTACCCGCCGAACCGGTCTACAAGGCTGCCAGCGACGACCTCGCCGAAGCCCGGAAAAACTCGATGCTGGGCGATTTGTCCAAGCGCTTGAACATGGAGTTGGCCGGCTATCGCAGCCTGCTGACCAAAACGGCCCGGGCGCTGCCATTTGCCAGCGAGCCGGCGTCTTATAAAGTCGCCCTGGAAACACTCGACGAGCGCTGGGGCGACCCGGCCTACTGGCAAGCGGTCAAGCGCAACACCAGTAGCATCACCCCGTATTACCTGCTGGCGGCGGTCGACCACCGCATCGACGACCTCGGCGAGATCGCCCCGGCCACCCCCGATCAGGCGATCTACCTCGACATCTTCGCCCGTACGTTCTGGATGGGCCTGGTCATCACCGTGATCTGCCTGCTGCTCGCCTATCCACTGGCTTACCTGTTGGCGAACCTGCCATCGCGCCAAAGCAACCTGCTGATGATTTTGGTGCTGTTGCCGTTCTGGACCTCGATTCTGGTGCGCGTCGCCGCCTGGATCGTGTTGCTGCAATCGGGTGGTCTGATCAACGGCGCCCTGATGGCGATGGGCATCATCGATAAACCGCTGGAGTTGGTGTTCAACCGCACCGGCGTTTACATCTCGATGGTGCATATCCTGCTGCCGTTCATGATTCTGCCGATCTACAGCGTGATGAAAGGCATCTCGCCAACCTACATGCGTGCCGCGATCTCGCTGGGCTGCCATCCGTTCGCCAGTTTTTGGCGGGTGTACCTCCCACAGACCTACGCCGGTATCGGCGCCGGTTGCCTGTTGGTGTTCATCCTCGCCATCGGCTACTACATCACCCCGGCGCTGCTCGGCAGCCCGAACGATCAGATGGTCAGCTACTTCGTCGCGTTCTACACCAACACCAGCATCAACTGGGGCATGGCCACCGCGCTGGGCGGCTTGCTGCTGCTGGCAACCGTGGTGCTTTATCTGATTTACAGCTGGCTGGTGGGCGCCAGTCGCCTGCGCCTGAGCTAAGGGGAATTTGAGATGCTGAGTCCTTACATGTCGCCCATCGAACGGGTGTGGTTCTACAGTTTGCGGATCCTGTGCGGCTTGATTTTGCTGTTCCTGATCCTGCCGGTGCTGGTGATCGTGCCGCTGTCGTTCAACTCGGGCAGTTTCCTGGTGTACCCGCTACAAGGCTTTTCGCTGCACTGGTATCAGGACTTCTTCGCCTCGGCGGAGTGGATGCGGGCGCTTCGCAACAGCATCATCGTGGCCCCGGCCGCAACCGCGCTGGCCATGGTCTTCGGTACGCTGGCAGCGATCGGCCTGACCCGTGGCGACTTTCCCGGCAAACCGCTGGTGATGGCGCTGGTGATTTCGCCGATGGTCGTGCCGGTGGTGATCATTGGTGTGGCCAGTTATCTGTTCTTTGCGCCACTGGGCCTGGGCAACAGCTTCTTCTCGCTGATCGTCGTGCATGCGGTACTCGGTGTGCCGTTTGTGATCATTACGGTGTCGGCGACGTTGCAGGGGTTTAACCATAATCTGGTGCGGGCGGCGGCCAGTCTTGGTGCTTCGCCGCTGACCGCGTTCCGTCGCGTGACTTTGCCGCTGATTGCGCCAGGGGTCATTTCCGGGGCGTTGTTTGCCTTTGCGACGTCGTTTGATGAAGTGGTGGTGACGTTGTTTCTGGCCGGGCCTGAGCAGGTTACGTTGCCTCGGCAGATGTTCAGCGGGATTCGCGAAAACCTCAGTCCGACGATTGCGGCTGCCGCGACCTTGCTGATCGCCTTCTCGGTGATCCTGCTGCTGACCCTGGAATGGTTGCGTGGCCGTAGTGAAAAACTGCGCACCGCCCAGGTCTAAAGCCGTACTCGGTGAAAACGGTGGGAGGGAGCAAGCCCCCTCCCACAAGGGATTTGTGTTGTGTGCGAAGTCTTGGGTTATTCACGACCTGAATAGCAGACAACCCCGAATCCCCAGCTAATCTTGTGCCCAGCTCCCCTATCTATAAGAGGCTGCGCACCATGAGTCTTTCCCAGTTCAAAATCGCTCACAAACTGATCACCGGCGCCGGCGCCATCGAGCAACTGGCGGCGGAACTCACCCGCCTCGACATCGACAACCCGCTGATCGTCACCGACGCCGCGCTGGTCAAATCCGGCACCGTTGAGCTGGCGCTGGTGCAACTGGGCGGGCGCGAGTACGAGATTTTCGACCGCGTGCTGCCGGACCCGGAAATCGCCATTGTCGAAGACTGCATGCGCGCGTACCGCGAGGGCGGGCATGACGGCTTGATTGGTCTGGGCGGCGGCAGTGCCATCGACATCGCCAAAAGTGTCGCCGCCTATGCCGGTTATCACGGCGCGCTGGAGGATCTGTTCGGCGTCGAACAGGTGCCACGCAAAGGCCCGCCACTGATCGCCATCCCGACCACCGCCGGCACCGGCTCGGAAGTGACCAACGTCGCCATTCTTTCGGACAAGGTTGCGCAACTGAAGAAAGGCATCGTCAGCGACTATCTATTACCGGACGTCGCGCTGGTCAGTCCGCAGATGACCCTGACGTGCCCACGCAGTGTCACCGCCGCCAGTGGCGTCGATGCGTTGGTGCATGCCATCGAATCCTATCTGTCGGTCAACGCCTCGCCGATCACCGATTCCCTGGCCATCGGCGCGATCAAACTGATCGCCAAGGCCCTGCCCAAGGCCTACGCCAACGGCGCCAACCTGCAAGCGCGGGAAGACATGGCCACCGCCAGCCTGATGGCCGGGATGGCCTTCGGTAACGCCGGGGTCGGTGCGGTGCATGCGCTGGCCTATCCGCTGGGCGGGCGTTTCAACATTGCCCATGGTGTCAGCAATGCGCTACTGCTGCCCTATGTCATGACCTGGAACAAGATGGCCTGCGTCGAGCGGATGCAGGATATTGCCGAAGCCATGGGGGTGAAGACCGCTCATCTGAGTGCCATTGAGGCAGCGGATAAAGCCGTGCAGGCCATGACCGACTTGTGTGCAGCGGTGGAGATTCCCGCCGGGTTGCGCAGTTTCGGTGTACCGCAAGACGCGATCCCGGCCATGGCCGTGGAGGCCGCCGGCATTGAACGGCTGATGCGCAACAACCCCCGTAAACTCAGCGCTATTGATATCGAGAAGATCTACCGCGCCGCCTACTGATCATCGCCGTCACGGTGCGCGCGCGCAAACTTGAGGTATACAATGCGCGCCATCGTGATTTAGCTCAGTAAAGGTGCGTCATGCAGCCCTTCGTAATTGCTCCGTCGATTCTTTCCGCCGACTTCGCCCGCCTCGGCGAAGAAGTGGACAACGTCCTCGCCGCGGGTGCCGACTTCGTTCACTTCGATGTCATGGACAACCACTACGTGCCCAACCTGACCATCGGCCCGATGGTTTGCGCGGCATTGCGCAAGTACGGCGTCACTGCGCCGATTGACGCGCACCTGATGGTCAGCCCGGTGGATCGCATCGTTGGCGACTTCATCGAAGCCGGCGCCACCTACATCACCTTTCACCCGGAAGCCACGTTGCACGTCGATCGCTCGCTGCAACTGATCCGCGAGGGGGGCTGCAAGTCCGGTCTGGTGTTCAACCCGGCGACTCCGCTGGACGTGCTCAAGTACGTGATCGACAAGGTCGACATGGTTCTGCTGATGAGCGTCAACCCAGGCTTTGGCGGGCAGAAGTTCATTCCCGGCACCCTCGACAAACTGCGCGAAGCACGGGCGATCATCGATGCGTCGGGGCGTGACATCCGTCTGGAAATCGACGGCGGCGTCAACGTCAACAACATCCGTGAAATCGCTGCCGCTGGCGCCGACACCTTTGTGGCCGGCTCGGCGATCTTCAATGCACCGAACTATCAGGAAGTCATCGACAAGATGCGTTCCGAACTGGCGCTGGCGCGCCCATGAGCGGTTTTGAGCAGCTGTTCCCGGGCAAACTGCCACGGTTGGTGATGTTCGATCTGGATGGCACGCTGATCGACTCGGTTCCCGACCTGGCAGCGGCGGTGGACAACATGCTGCTCACCCTCGGCCGCCAGCCGGCGGGCATCGAGTCGGTGCGCGAGTGGGTTGGCAATGGCGCGCCGGTATTGGTGCGTCGTGCGCTGGCCGGCGGTATCGATCATGCCTCTGTGGATGACGTCGAAGCCGAGCAAGCGCTGGAAATTTTCATGCAGGCCTACGGCGCCAGCCACGAGCTGACCGTGGTCTATCCCGGCGTGCGCGACACGCTCAAATGGCTGCAAAAGCAAGGCGTGGCCATGGCGCTGATCACCAACAAGCCGGAGCGTTTCGTCGCGCCGCTGTTGGACCAGATGAAAATCGGCCGCTATTTCAAATGGATCATCGGCGGCGATACCTTGCCGCAGAAGAAACCCGACCCGGCCGCGCTGTTCTTCGTGATGAAAATGGCCAACATCCCGGCCTCGCAATCGCTGTTTGTCGGCGACTCGCGCAGTGACGTGCTGGCCGCGAAAGCGGCGGGGGTCAAATGTGTGGCACTGAGTTACGGCTACAACCATGGCCGACCGATTGCCGAGGAATACCCGGCACTGGTGATCGACGACCTGCGCAAGCTAATTCCCGGTTGCCTGGATCCGGCCGCTGAGATAACGTTGCCCGACGCTTCTCAATCCCCTTCTGGAAACGCCATCGTGGTGGTCACCCGCAAACTCTGGATGAAAGTCATCAAGGCCCTGGCCCGCTGGCGTTGGCGCGCCTGACTTGTTTCTGGCCGGCCTGCCGGCGCGTTTGCACACCTGACTGACAGCACCTCACACCACGAGGCATCTTATGATTCGCGAAGAATTCCTGCGCTTGGCCGCTGATGGCTACAACCGCATTCCGTTGGCCTGCGAAACCCTGGCCGACTTCGACACGCCGCTGTCGATCTACCTGAAACTGGCTGACCAACCCAACTCCTACCTGCTCGAGTCCGTGCAGGGCGGCGAGAAATGGGGCCGTTACTCGATCATCGGTCTGCCGTGCCGCACCGTGCTGCGGGTTTACGATCATCACGTCAGCATCACCGTTGATGGCGTCGAGACTGAAAGCCACGACGTTGAAGATCCGCTGGCCTTCGTCGAAACCTTCAAGGCCCGCTACAACGTGCCGACCATTGCTGGCCTGCCGCGATTCAACGGCGGTCTGGTCGGTTATTTCGGTTACGACTGCGTGCGTTATGTCGAGAAACGCCTGGGCAAGTGCCCCAACCCTGATCCGCTGGGCGTACCGGACATTCTGTTGATGGTGTCCGATGCGGTCGTGGTGTTCGACAACCTCGCCGGCAAGATGCACGCCATCGTATTGGCCGACCCTGCGCAGGCGGATGCCTACGAGCAAGGTCAGGCGCAATTGCAGGGACTGCTGGAGAAGCTGCGCCAGCCGATCACCCCGCGTCGTGGTCTGGACTTCAGCAAGCAGCAGTCCGCTGACCCGGTGTTCCGCTCCAGTTTTACTCAAGACGATTACGAAAAAGCCGTCGACACCATCAAGCAATACATCCTCGCCGGTGACTGCATGCAGGTCGTGCCGTCGCAGCGCATGTCGATCGACTTCAAGGCCGCACCGATCGATCTGTATCGCGCCTTGCGCTGTTTCAACCCGACGCCGTACATGTACTTCTTCAACTTCGGCGACTTCCACGTCGTCGGCAGTTCGCCGGAAGTGCTGGTGCGGGTCGAGGATAACCTGATCACGGTGCGTCCGATTGCCGGTACTCGCCCGCGTGGCGCGACAGAAGAAGCCGATCTGGCGCTGGAAGAAGACCTGCTGTCCGACGATAAAGAGATCGCCGAGCACTTGATGCTGATCGATCTGGGGCGTAACGACACCGGACGTGTCTCGGAAATCGGTTCGGTGAAACTCACCGAGAAGATGGTCATCGAGCGTTATTCCAACGTGATGCACATTGTTTCCAACGTCACCGGCCAGTTGAAAACCGGGCTGACGGCGATGGACGCGCTGCGGGCGATTCTGCCGGCGGGCACCTTGTCCGGGGCACCGAAGATTCGTGCGATGGAAATCATCGACGAACTCGAACCGGTCAAGCGTGGTGTGTATGGCGGTGCGGTGGGTTACTTCGCCTGGAACGGCAACATGGACACCGCGATTGCGATCCGTACCGCGGTGATCAAGAACGGCGAACTGCACGTACAGGCCGGTGGCGGCATCGTCGCCGACTCGGTGCCAGCGCTGGAATGGGAAGAAACCCTGAACAAGCGCCGTGCGATGTTCCGTGCCGTGGCACTGGCCGAGCAAACCCCGGATAGCTGAGTTCACGCCAATACCTGTGGGAGCAGGCTTGCTCGCGAAAGCGGCGGATCTGCGAATATTCAACGCGGCGCCCGAAAGGACGCCGCGTTTTTTATTGATCCTAGAAGTCCAGCACGACGCCGACGTTAACCCCCTGCTGGGTAAAGTCATCGTCCTTGCGCAACGTATAACCGCCACGCAGCGCCAGATCGGCCGTCAGTTTATGGCTGACGCCCAGGCTCAAACGGTTCAAATGACTCTGCGGTGTGTAGCCCTCGAGTTTGAAGTCGTTGGCCGGCAGGGTATTGAGCGCGATGTTGACCTTCTGCACGTCATCCTCGTACTCACGTTCGTGGGCGTACTCACCAAACACCTGGGTTTGTGGGGTGATGTTGTACTTGCCCTGAATACCGAGGCCCAGACGTTTCGAATCGCGCGCCTGGTCATCGAAGGTCAGCGCTGTGGCCCGGTTGCTCTTTTCCGAGTAACCGTCGACATCCACGCTGGCGTAGTCGGCGCTGACGAACGGCGACAAATGCCATTCACTGCCCGGTTGGGCAATGTCGTATCCGATGCGGGTACTGAACGCCCACAGGTGGCCGTCGGTATCACCTTTCTCCGCACCTTCACTGACGCCCAGATCGAACTTGCGCTTGAGGTTGTCGTAGTCGAGTTTGCCACCGGTCAGCGCAGCGTCAGCCCACCAGCGGTTTTGCTGGAACTGGGCGAAGGCTGTCGCCAGATAGCTGTTGAGTTTGTAGTCCGAATCGTTGTGGCCTGCCTCCAGATTCTGCCGGTAGAAACCTGCCGCTACGCCTAACCGCCAAGCGTCATTGAGGCGATAGCTGCCACCCACGTTGAGGTTGTAACCACTGCCGTCGGCGCTGGCGCCGCTGCTTTGGCTGTCGACATCCAGGTGCTGGCCACCGGCGGAGACAATCGCCCGCCACTGACCGACGGGTTGCCAGTTCTCCCAATCCGCTTTCCATTGAGTACGCAGTTCATCCTGGTGCGCACGCAGCGTGGCGTGGGCCATTTCCGGCAGCAGTGTCAGCTCCCACGGTGCGGCCAACAGCGAATAGGCGTAGTCGGAGATCAGTTTCTGCCCGGTTTCGGTCGGGTGTACGCCGTCGTTGTAGATCAGCTTGCTCGGATCCGGCGTCGCACTGTTGATGCCGTAGCGGGCATTCTCCGTGCAACTGCTGCCGCTGAAGCAGGTTGCGGTCAGGTTCTGGTCGGTGGCCAGGCCAAAACGTCCGGGATCTGCGAAAGCCTCCGACAGGAGCACTGGAATATTCAACGGAATGATTTCAGCGTTGATGCCCTGTAAACGTGTCACCAATTGGCTGTTGAACTGGCTGGCGAGTTGACTGCTGAGCGCCTGAAAAGGCGTACCGTTGATGGCCGGGGTCAAACCGACATCAGGCAACAGCCAGACCATCACGTATTTGGCGCCGGCCGTTTGCAGGGCTTGTACGCTGTCAGCCAATCGGTCGGCACCCGCGTTAGCCTGAGGCAGGCTGAGAATTCGACCCTGCAGGAAGTCATTGCCACCGCCGGAAATGTAGTACAGCGCATTCGGGTCGGCGCGCAAGCCGTTCGACGGCAGGTAGCCGGCGCGGGTGCGTTCCCCTGTGGCAGATTGCGTAGTGATCGAGTCAAGGATCTGGTCAGTTCGATACCCCCCCACCGCCCAGTTGTTGCCGTCCGGCAGGCCTGCGTTGGCGCGTACAGCGGAGCTGGAGGAGGCCGTTTGATCCGCCGTAAACCCGAGGCGTCCGCCCAGCAGTTGCGTGGAGTTCAGCGAGCGCAGTTCACCGCTGCCATCCAGATAAACCGGGCCGGTACGGTTGGTGTAGCGCTGGGTGGCGCCCGCCGGGCCGCCGGTGTCGGTGAATGTCCCGGCATCGTTGAGGCTGTCGCCAAAGACAATGAAGCTTGAGTATGGATTGGGTGCAGCATTCGCCTGGGCGCAGGCCAGGGCGAGCAAGCAACCGGCCAGCGGTGCAAACAACGTCTGTTTGATCATGAGCAAGTCCATTTATTTATTGTTGTAGGTGAACGAAACGACAGTACCAAAAACTTTCGACCTTTAGCCATCGGTCACGAACCCTTGCGTAGTTTTGTCCCCAGTCAGCCCCGCCATATTGCACGCTCTGCCCAGCTAAGTTACTGTGCCGGAACGTATGAACGAGACCTTCCCCGTGTTGATCACCAGCAAACTTCTGGATCAAGTCATCAAGGCACACGCCCGTTGGCGTTGGCGCGCCTGAATCTTTTCTGCCGGCCTGGCCGGATTTGTATCGCTTTGCCTTCCTTGCCCGTTTGAAATGCCGCTTTGCCGACGCCACCTGTGCGCCCGACATCGTGCAGCGCCCTGCGGGCAAGTCATCTGAAGGCTGTCTTCAAGTCAGAATTCAAGAGGTTCGAAACGCCATGTTGCTGATGATCGACAACTACGACTCCTTTACTTACAACGTTGTGCAGTACCTCGGCGAACTGGGGGCCGAAGTCAAAGTCGTGCGCAACGACGAATTGACCATTGCCGAAATCGAAGCGCTCAAGCCAGAGCGCATCGTGGTTTCTCCGGGGCCTTGCACGCCGACCGAAGCCGGCATCTCCATCGAGGCCATCAAGCACTTTGCCGGCAAGCTGCCCATTCTCGGCGTCTGCCTCGGCCACCAGTCCATCGGTCAGGCCTTTGGCGGGAATGTGGTGCGTGCCCGCCAAGTGATGCACGGTAAGACTAGTCCGGTATTCCATGAGGACAAGGGCGTTTTCGAAGGTCTCAACCATCCGCTGACTGTCACCCGCTACCACTCGCTGATCGTCAAGCACGCGACCTTGCCCGATTGCCTGGAGCTGACGGCCTGGACGCAACACGAAGACGGCTCTGTCGACGAAATCATGGGCCTGCGTCACAAGACCCTGAACATAGAAGGTGTACAGTTCCACCCCGAGTCGATCCTGACTGAGCAGGGCCATGAACTGTTTGCCAACTTCCTCAAACAAACCGGCGGCACGCGCTAAGGACTTCCCGTGAATATCAAGACAGCCCTGAGCCGTATCGTCGATCACCTCGACCTCAGCACCGATGAAATGCGCGACGTGATGCGCGAAATCATGACCGGCCAATGCACTGACGCGCAGATCGGCGCGTTCATGATGGCCATGCGCATGAAGAGCGAAAGCATCGATGAAATCGTCGGCGCCGTATCGGTGATGCGTGAACTGGCCGATCAGGTCGAACTCAAGACCCTCGACGGTGTGGTCGATGTGGTCGGCACCGGCGGTGACGGTGCCAACATTTTCAACGTATCGACCGCTTCTTCTTTTGTTGTTGCGGCAGCGGGTTGCACCGTGGCCAAACACGGCAATCGCGCGGTGTCGGGCAAGAGCGGCAGCGCCGACTTGCTGGAAGCCGCCGGTATCTACCTCAACCTGACGCCGGTTCAGGTCGCCCGTTGCATCGACAACGTCGGCATCGGTTTCATGTTTGCCCAGACCCATCACAAAGCCATGAAGTATGCCGCCGGCCCGCGCCGCGATCTGGGGCTGCGTACGCTGTTCAACATGCTCGGCCCGCTTACGAATCCGGCCGGTGTTAAACATCAGGTGGTGGGTGTGTTCAACCCGGCGTTGTGCCGCCCGTTGGCGGAAGTCTTGCAACGCTTGGGCAGCAAGCATGTGCTGGTGGTGCATTCCAAGGATGGTCTGGACGAATTCAGCCTTGCTGCGCCGACTTTTGTTGCCGAGCTGAAAAACAACGAGATCACCGAGTATTGGGTCGAACCCGAGGACTTGGGCATGAAGAGCCAGAGCCTGCACGGCCTGTCGGTCGACGGCCCGGAAGCTTCGCTGGCGTTGATCCGCGACGCACTGGGCAAGCGCAAAACCGAGAACGGCCAGAAAGCCGCCGAAATGATTGTGCTCAACGCCGGCGCGGCACTCTACGCCGCCGACGTGGCCAGCAGTTTGAAACAAGGCGTGGAGCTGGCGCACGACGCTCTGCACACCGGCCTCGCTCGGGAAAAACTCGAGGAGCTGGGCGCCTTTACCGCGGTATTCAAAGTGGAGAATGAAGGATGAGTGTACCGACGGTTCTGGAAAACATTCTGGCGCGCAAAGTTCAGGAAATCGCCGAGCGTAGCGCTCGTGTGAGCCTGAGCGAGCTGGAAAATCTGGCCAAGGCGGCCGATGCGCCCCGTGGTTTCGCCCAGGCGTTGTTGGCGCAGGCCAAGACCAAGCAGCCGGCGGTCATTGCCGAGATCAAAAAGGCGTCGCCAAGCAAAGGCGTGATCCGCGAAAACTTCGTTCCGGCCGACATTGCCAAAAGTTACGAGAAGGGTGGGGCGACCTGTCTTTCCGTACTGACCGATATCGATTACTTCCAAGGCGCCGATGCGTACCTGCAACAGGCTCGCGCCGCGTGCAAACTGCCGGTGATCCGCAAGGACTTCATGATCGATCCGTACCAGATCGTCGAAGCCCGTGCGCTGGGCGCCGACTGCGTGCTGTTGATCGTTTCTGCACTGGATGACGTGAAAATGGCCGAGTTGGCGTCGGTGGCCAAAGGCGTTGGTCTTGATGTCTTGGTGGAAGTGCACGACGGTGATGAGCTGGAACGTGCGTTGAAAACTCTCGATACGCCACTGGTCGGGGTCAACAACCGTAATCTGCACACTTTCGACGTCAGTCTGGAAACCACCCTCGACCTGCTCCCGCGTATTCCGCGCGATCGTCTGGTGATCACCGAGAGCGGCATCCTCAACCGTGCAGATGTCGAACTGATGGAAATCAGCGACGTTTACGCGTTCCTGGTCGGCGAAGCGTTCATGCGCGCCGAAAGCCCGGGGGTCGAATTGCAGCGTCTGTTCTTCCCGGAACGTGGGGCTGCGGTCAGCGGCTCGACCCTCGACTGATCTTTTTTGCAGGCGCCCGCGTCCCCTTTGGGGCCGGGCTTGCTCGCGAAGAGGCCCTCAAATTCTCTAAAGACTTCAAGTCTGTCGGAGCCATGCATGTCGCAGCCAACCGCCCTGACCATCGAAGCCGGACTGCAAGCCGAGCAGGACTTGCTCGCCTCCGTCTGCGCCGGTGATGCGGAGTTCGGTCTTCTGTTCTGGCGACCCAGCGACCGCGCGCTGGTCATGCCGCGCCGCCTCAATCGCCTCCCCGGTTTCGAACATGCCTGCGAAGTCTCTGCCGCTGCCGGCTGGCCGGTGCTTCTGCGCGAAACTGGCGGCGAACCCGTCCCGCAATCTGCGGCGACGATCAACATTGCACTGGTCTACGCGCCACCCCGCAACGAAGGCGATCTGAACCGCATCGAAACCGGCTACCGCCGCTTGTGCGATCCGATCTGTCAGTTGCTTGATGAGTTGGGCGGCACATCGTCCTTGGGTGAGATCGACGGAGCTTTTTGTGACGGGCGTTTCAACGTTAATCTCGACGGCCGCAAAATGGTTGGCACCGCCCAGCGCTGGCGCCAGAGTCAGGGCGGACAGCGTCCGGTAGGCCTGGTACACGGTGCGATGCTGATGGAGAACGAACGCGAATCGATGGTCGCGGCGGTCAATCGTTTCAACCAAGCTTGTGGCCTGGAATCGCGAGTGCGTGCCGAAAGCCATATCGCTTTGCACGAGAAATTCAGCGCGCCACAGGCGTTGGCGCGACTCGATGAGCTCTTTCGTTTAATGCTGGCGCAGATGTACAGCGTCGGTATCTAACGCGTACCGAAGACCACCATCGTCTTGCCTTTCACGTCGACCAGGTTGCGCTCCTCCAGATCCTTGAGCACACGACCGACCATCTCCCGCGAACAACCGACGATCCGGCCGATTTCCTGACGGGTCACCTTGATCTGCATGCCGTCCGGGTGGGTCATCGCGTCGGGTTGCTTGCACAACTCCAACAGGCAGCGTGCCACTCGTCCCGTGACGTCGAAGAACGCCAGATCGCCGACCTTGCGCGTGGTGTTGCGCAGGCGTTGTGCGATTTGTCCGCTGAGGACGTAAAGAATGTCCGGATCCTGCTGTGACAATTCGCGGAACTTCGCGTAGCTGATTTCCGCCGTTTCGCACTCGACCTTGGCCCGCACCCAGGCACTGCGCTGCTGTTCCTGGCCGGCCTGTTCAAACAGTCCCAGTTCGCCGAAGAAGTCCCCCGCATTCAGGTACGCAATGATCATCTCGCGGCCGTCGTCATCCTCGATCAGGATCGTCACCGACCCCTTGATGATGAAGTACAACGTGTCCGAACGATCGCCAGCACAAATGATGTTGCTCTTGGCCGCATGCCGGCGGCGTTGACAATGCGTCAACAGCTTGTCGAGGTTCTTGATTTTGGGTGTGGGGGTAATAGCAACCATGGTTGTATCCCGAAAAAACTGCACGGTTATGTTTGATTTTTTATGAGGCGCTGAAGGCGGTCGCTACACAACTGGCTGAGCGCCAGCGAATTGGCGCCAGCTTACCAGACACTTCCGCGCAAATTCGAGAAATTACCTACGCTGGTGGAGCATTCGTCCTATGAACGCTGCTCGCTGCCAGAGCAAAGCCCTGTGATAAGCTGGCGACCCTTTTTTTACAGTGGAGTCTGGGCGATGAAGGCACGCATCCAATGGGCTGGTGAGGCCATGTTTCTCGGCGAATCCGGTAGTGGGCATGTTGTGGTCATGGACGGTCCGCCGGACGCCGGTGGTCGTAATCTGGGTGTTCGCCCGATGGAAATGCTCCTGCTGGGCGTCGGCGGTTGCAGCAACTTCGACGTGGTCAGCATTCTGAAAAAGTCCCGTCAGAACGTTGAAAGCTGTGAAGCCTTCCTTGAAGCCGAGCGCGCGACTGAAGATCCGAAGGTGTTCACCAAGATCCACATGCACTTCGTGGTCAAGGGCCGTGGCCTGAAAGAAGCTCAGGTCAAGCGCGCTATCGAACTGTCTGCCGAAAAATATTGCTCGGCTTCGATCATGCTCGGCGCCGCTGGCGTTGCTATCACCCACGATTACGAAATCGTCGAACTCGGTTGAATCGACATTCAACCGTCATAAAGGCAGTGCAGGATCTGGCGACCCCCGGTTGACGTCTGCATGATGCGCCACTTTTTTAAGGGCGGTGATCGGCCAGCCGGCGGGGCCGAGGCACAAAAAAGGCGACTACTTAGCGGTAGTCGCCTTTTTTATGGCTGGGATAAAGAAGCGGTGGGCGTTGACTGACCAGCGAAGAGGCTCTTTCGCAGGGATGCAATCTTCAGATCCGGTAGGTGCTCTTGGTCATCACCTTCGCCAAAAGACTCATCCCGAACTTGACCGGTGCCGGAAAGCGGAAACCGCCAGCCTCCAGCGCACTTTCGGCATGATGCTCTTCATCGATACGCATCTGCTGCAGAATTGCCCGAGATTTTTCATCCTCAGTCGGCAGTTGCTCCAGATGCTCATTCAAGTGTTTGCACACCTGATGCTCGGTGGCCGCGACAAACCCCAGGCTGACCTTGTCGCTGATCAAGCCAGCGACAGCACCGATGCCGAACGACATGCCATAAAACAGCGGATTGAGAACGCTGGTATGGCTCCCTAGTTGCTGGATGCGTTGTTCGCACCAGACCAGGTGATCAATTTCCTCTTCGGCGGCGTGCTCCATGGCTTCGCGCACCTGCGGCAACTTGGCGGTCAGCGCCTGGCCCTGATACAGCGCTTGGGCACAGACTTCACCGGTATGGTTGATACGCATCAGGCCGGCGACATGGCGGGTGTCTTCGTCGCTCATTTGTGTTTCCGGCTGCAGGATGGCCGGCGACGGGCGATACGGCTGGCCACTGAATGGCAGTAATGTACGCATCGCGGCATCGGCTTGCAGCAGAAGACGGTCAATCGGCGAGTAGTGACGTTGGGTAGTCATGCTGACCTCCGGGAAGAATCTCGATGGCCAGTTTAACCGAATCGGCCAGGGAAGGTTTGCGCTGGGTCATATGCCGCAGGGGCATGCTGCTTTGTGGGCGCGGGGTGTGCTCGCGAAAACGGTGTGTCAGCCGAAGATGCTCCGAAAGTACTCACATCTTCACGAGCAAGCCCCACCCCCGCAGTGGAGGGGATTGTGCCTTAGCCCGGTGGCCAGTTCATCTGGCGCTGACCCAGTACGTGCATATGAATGTGATAGACGGTCTGCCCACCTTTTTCATTGCAGTTCATCACCACGCGAAAGCCTTCTTCACAACCCAACTCCAGCGCCAGACGCTGTGCAGTGAACAGGATATGCCCAGCCAGTGCCTTGTCGTCTTCAGTCAGATCATTGAGGGTACGCACCGGTTTCTTCGGGATCACCAGAAAATGTACCGGTGCCTGAGGGGCGATGTCGTGGAACGCCAGAACCTGGTCGTCCTCGTAAATGATGTTCGCCGGGATTTCCCGGTTGATGATCTTGGTGAACAGAGTATCCACTGCTGTTTTCTCCGTTGTGTGGGCTGGCCTGAGTGTACTCATGGGGAATGGGCCCGCCCAGTGTTTTGCCGTAGGACAGTTCAGCGCGGGCAGTAAGCCTTGTTGACCATGCCGACGAGGGTGCGATTGAGCCAGCGCGAACCGAGTCGCGGCAGAAACGCGAGCCAGCGATTGCGCCGTCCTGGAATGATGATCGCGCGGTTTTTTTCCAGTGCGCGCACGGTGTATAGCGCGACTTCTTCGGGACTCATCAGCATTTTGCTGTCGTTGAGTTTGTCGTTGTTGAGCTGCGCGGTGCGGAAAAAGGCTGTGCGGGTAGGGCCAGGGCACAGAACCGAAACTTTTACTGCGCTCTGCTTGAGTTCCACGCGCAGCGCTTCGGAAAAATGCAGGACATAGGCCTTGCTGGCGTAGTACGTGCTCATCCACGGGCCGGGATAGAACGCGGCAATCGAGGCAACGTTGAGAATCTGCCCGCCACCCTGCAGCGCCATGCTGTTGCCGATCGCATGGCACAAGCGGGTGAGGGCGAGGATGTTGACCTCGATCAGATCCTGTTCGGTCATCCAGTCCTGAGCCAAAAAGGGGCCACAGGTACCGATGCCGGCGCAGTTCACCAACAGATCGATCTGTCGGTCACCTTCTTCAAGCTCCAGCAAAAAACCGGACAGGCGCAACGGCTCGCCCAGATCGCAGGCGCGGAACAGCACATCGACGCCGAAGCGCTGGGTCAGTTCGATCGCAATGCTTTCCAGCTGATCACGCTGTCGTGCCACCAGAATCAGGTTGCGGCCGCGCCGGGCCAGCGCTTCGGCCATGGCCAGGCCGATTCCGCTGGAGGCGCCAGTGATCAGAGCGTAACGGGTCATGCCATTCTCCATCGCAACAACTGCGCGCCAGCGACGCGGGTGTCACGGCGGTGAGCGCTGTTCATTCGTTCGCAGAGTCTACAGGGGCCTGCGCGGCTTCGGCTGCCTCGTCAGCGGAATTTGCTGCCGGCTCGACTTCGACATCGATTTCGTCGGTGGTCACAGAGCCGCTTTCGTAACTGCTTTCCAGGGTGCTTTCGTATTCCTGCTGAACCGCCGAGATTCCACCGAGTATTGCGCCCGCGAATATCAGCGCGACAAACACGATCCACAGGGAGCACAGCACTTTCACTGCGGTGCTGTTGGGGGGCGGTGGAGGGCCATAGCGATTGGCGACGGTATTGCCGGGGACGGCCATAATCACCAGCGGGAAGAAACTGCCCACGAACGGTACAAGGTTCAGTAACCACAGCCAGCCTGACCAGCCGATGTCGTGCAAACGTTGAACGGTGAACAGGATGCTGACAATCATGAATCCCAGAAACAGGAAAAAGGCAAAGATGCCGCCGATGATCAGTCCGGTGGTGGAGTCACTGCTGACCAGTCCCAGCGCAATCAAGGCGAACACGCCGACGATGGGCATCGTCACCAGGCTGAGTACCATCGTCCAGGCCAGAAAGCGTAAACGTCCAATCCTGCCTTCGACGCTGAATGGTTTGAGCGTGGCGAATGGCGGCAGGCTCTCGCCTACGCTGGCGCGAGGTGGTGCATAGGGTGAGTCCGGTTCTGCCACGCCAGCGGATTGTTCGTGGACGTCCGATAGCTTCAGCTCAATGGCTGTTTCTGTTTCGATGCGCGCATCGATCCCGGTTTTGCTCAGCGCTTGCAAATAAGCTTGGGCATCGCCATGGGACAGGTCGCGTTTGAGTGCCACTGTACTGCCATTGAACAGACGCTCGATGGCGGTCACTTCGGTTTTGAACAGATCCGCCAGATTGAGTTTGGCAGTGGTGATATCGACACCGGGCTGTAGAGCGCCGTCGAAAACGATCTTGTAACGGGTGTCGCTCATGAGCGAGGCATCCTTGTCGCGAGTAGATTGAAAGGTCGTTAGTGTAAGGCCTGTCCACCAGGGACGGGCGCAATTTTCTCAGCGAGGCCAGCGTTTGGGCAACTGCGCTGCGCGCTCCTGGGCCTGGCGGTACTCGGCATCGAGGCGCGCGATCAACTGATCCACGCTTGGCAGATCATCGATCTGTCCGACACCTTGACCGGCAGACCACACGGTTTTCCAGGCTTTGGCTTCGTCGCTTATCGGTTTGAGCTTGTCGCCGAAATTCACTTCACCCTTGCCTTGTAGCGCGGTCATGTCGAAACCGGCCGCCTCCAGGCTTTGACGCATGAAACTGGCCGGCACCCCCGAGACCGCGGGAGTATGAATGATGTCTGCCGCTTTGGCTGTCAGCAGCATCTGCTTGTAGGCGTCAGGTGCATGACTTTCAGTGGTGCCGATAAATCGCGTACCGAAGTAGGCCAAATCCGCGCCGAGCATCTGTGCAGCGAGAATCTCATGCCCATGGTTCAGGCATCCTGCAAGCAACAACGTTTTGTCGAAGAACTCACGGATCTCGGCAATCAGTGCAAACGGGCTCCAGGTGCCGGCATGACCGCCGGCGCCGGCCGCCACTGCGATCAAACCGTCGACACCCGCCTGGGCAGCCTTCTCGGCATGACGGCGGGTGGTGACGTCGTGGAAGACCAGACCGCCATAGCTGTGCACGGCGTCGACCAGCTCCTTGACCGCGCCGAGACTGGTGATGACGATGGGCACCTTGTGCTCGATGCAGATATTCAGATCCGCCTGCAAACGCGGGTTGCTGTTGTGAACAATAAGGTTCACTGCGTACGGTGCCGGGTTGCTCAGTGTCGCCAACCCCGCTTCGATCTGTTCCAGCCAGGCTTTGAAACCGCTGCTTTCGCGTTGGTTCAGCGCCGGGAAGCTACCGACCACGCCATTACGGCAGCAGGCGATCACCAGTTCAGGGTTGGAGATCAGAAACATCGGCGCCGCTACCACTGGCAGGCGCAGACGTTGTTCGAGCAGAGCGGGCAGCGACATTGGAAGTACCCCAAAGTGTTGTGTTCGTTGAAGTTAGAACGGCTTGACCACGACCAGAATTACGATAGCCAGCAATATCAGAACCGGCACTTCATTGAACCAGCGATAAAAGACATGGCTGCGGGTGTTCTCGCCACGAGCGAAACGTTTTACCTGCGCGCCGCACATGTGGTGGTAACCGATCAGCAAGACGACCAGGGTCAGTTTCGCGTGGATCCAGCCCCCCTGGCTGAAGATGCTCGGGTTGAGGTAGATCAGCCAGCCGCCAAAAATCAGCGTAGCGATCATTGCCGGGCCCATGATGCCGCGATACAGCTTGCGCTCCATGACGCTGAAGCGTTCCTTGCTGACGGTGTCTTCACTTTGCGCGTGATACACG
This sequence comes from Pseudomonas sp. EA_65y_Pfl2_P74, assembly GCF_963970575.1. Classification (NCBI taxonomy): domain Bacteria; kingdom Pseudomonadati; phylum Pseudomonadota; class Gammaproteobacteria; order Pseudomonadales; family Pseudomonadaceae; genus Pseudomonas; species Pseudomonas sp. EA_65y_Pfl2_P74. The sequence continues at coordinate 6,373 of NZ_CAXAOQ010000005.1, read as the reverse complement.
AACAGTCGCGGCAGGTAAAACAGCCCGGCAAACCAGCAAACGACGCTGACGATGTGAAAAGCCTTGATCCACAGATAGAGCATTTTGGTTTTTCCTTCATTCACGGTAAGCCGGATAGTAGAGGCTTGAGCGTCCGCACGTCACCTTGATGGTTGTCGCAGGCGCGCGTGGCCCCTATTATCGACGGCTTTCCAGTGGGTTCGTTGAGGGCAGGTTTATGGTCAAGGTCGGTATCGTCGGCGGCACGGGTTACACCGGTGTCGAACTGCTGCGTCTGTTGGCGCAGCATCCGCAGGCAGAAGTGGTCGTGATCACTTCCCGATCCGAGGCCGGTCTGCCCGTGGCTGACATGTACCCGAACCTGCGCGGACACTACGACGGCCTTGCGTTCAGCGTGCCCGATATCAAAACGTTGGGCGCTTGCGATGTGGTGTTTTTCGCGACGCCGCACGGTGTGGCTCACGCACTGGCAGGTGAATTGCTGGCCGCAGGCACCAAGGTCATCGACCTGTCTGCGGACTTCCGTCTTCAAGACGCTGAAGAATGGGCAAAGTGGTACGGTCAGCCTCACGGTGCTCCGCAGTTGCTGGATGAAGCTGTCTATGGCTTGCCTGAAGTCAATCGTGAGCAAATCAAGAAAGCACGCCTGATCGCGGTGCCGGGTTGCTATCCAACCGCAACACAGTTGGGTTTTCTGCCGTTGCTTGAAGCCGGTCTGGCCGACACCACGCGTTTGATCGCTGACTGCAAGTCCGGTGTCAGCGGTGCAGGTCGCGGCGCGGCTGTAGGCTCGCTGTACTCCGAGACGTCGCAAAGCATGAAGGCCTACGCGGTGAAAGGTCACCGTCACCTGCCGGAAATTCGCCAAGGGCTGCGTCGTGCAGCGGGCAAGGATGTCGGTCTGACGTTCGTTCCTCACTTGACCCCGATGATCCGTGGCATTCATTCCACGCTCTACGCGACCGTGGTTGATCGCTCGGTGGATCTGCAGGCATTGTTCGAAAAGCGTTATGCCGATGAGCCGTTCGTCGATGTGATGCCAGCCGGCAGTCATCCGGAAACCCGCAGTGTGCGCGGCGCCAACGTTTGCCGTATTGCGGTTCACCGTCCGCAGGATGGCGATCTGGTTGTGGTGTTGTCAGTGATCGACAACCTGGTCAAAGGCGCGTCGGGGCAGGCGGTGCAGAACATGAACATCCTGTTCGGCCTGGACGAGCGTTTCGGTCTGTCCCACGCCGGTATGCTGCCGTAACCTTTCGGTTGCACAGTAAAAAGGCCCGTTGAACGGGCCTTTTTGCGTTCTGAACCGCCGATCGGCTTGATTGATATACCGTAACAATAGTTGACCGATTTTCTCGGACAAGCGGATAATGCGCGTCATCACGCATTATGGCGGCGTAACGCCGGGAGATAGTCAGCATGAGCGTCGAATCCTTCACCCCCACGGCTTTGCAATTCACCCACGGTGCCGCGCACAAGGTGAAGAGCCTGGTCGATGAAGAGGGGAATGATCGCTTGAAGCTGCGCGTATTCGTTACGGGCGGCGGTTGTTCAGGGTTTCAATACGGTTTCACCTTCGATGAAGAGGTGGCAGAGGACGACACCATCGTCGAGCGCGAAGGCGTGAGTCTGGTGGTTGACCCGATGAGCTTCCAGTACCTGGCCGGTGCCGAGGTGGATTACCAGGAAGGTCTGGAAGGTTCGCGTTTCGTGATCAAGAACCCTAACGCCACCACGACCTGTGGTTGCGGATCTTCGTTCTCGATCTGAACGCACTTCGCTGTACACAGCAAAACGCCGCAGAGCCTCACGGTTCTGCGGCGTTTTGTTTTCTGTGAGTTGAGTCAGGCCGGGTAGATGGCGCCAAGTACTCGAAAGCCGCGGGCGCCGGTGACACTTGGGCGGTTGGCGGCAATGCCTTCGAGACAGCAATGGGCCAGCCAAGCGAAAGCCATGGCTTCGACCCAGTCCGGGTCTACACCGCGCGTGGCGGTGCTGGCGACTTTTGCCTTCGGCAGCAGATCGGCCAGTCGCTTCATAAGCGTGGCATTGTGCGCGCCGCCACCGCAGACCAACAGTTCTCTGGTATCGGATTGAGCGCTTTGCAGCGACTCAACGATAGTCAGCGCAGTCAGCTCCAGCAACGTGGCCTGGACGTTTTCAGCAGCAAGCTTCGGTAGGTGCGAGAGGTGCTGCTCCAGCCAAGGCAGATTGAACACTTCCCGCCCCGTGCTTTTCGGCCCTTTGGTCACGAAGAAAGGGTCGCTGAGCAGTGCTTTGAGCAGGCTTGGTTCAACGGCGCCAGTGGCTGCCCACTGACCATTGCGATCGTAGTTTTCTCCGACTTGTTGTTGAATCCAGGCGTCCATCAACACGTTTCCGGGGCCGCAGTCGAAACCGGCTACAGGCTTGTTCGGCTCGATCAGGCTGAGATTGCTGAAACCGCCGACATTCAAGACAGCCTGGTTGCCGGTACGCTCTTCGAACAAGGCTTCATGGAAGGCTGGTACCAGTGGCGCGCCTTGGCCTCCGGCAGCGACATCGCGGCTGCGGAAGTCGCTGACCACGGTGATCCCCGTCAACTCTGTCAGCAGGGCTGGGCTGCCGATTTGTACGGTGAAGCCGCGTGCGGGCTCATGGCGAATGGTCTGGCCGTGACTGCCTATCGCGCGTATGGCTTGAGGTTGGAGCTTCTGCTGATCGAGGAGGGTGTGAATGCCCCGAGCGGCGAGCTTTACCCAGTTCTGCTGTGCAATCGCAGAGCGGGCGATCTCGTCAGGGCCGCTGGCGCACAAGCCAAGTAGCTCGGCGCGCAGGGGTTCAGGCATAGGGATGTAATGCGAGGCGATCAGTTTGATCGCCGGGGCAAGTTCGATCAGCGCGATGTCCAGGCCATCGAGGCTGGTGCCTGACATTACACCGATATACAGGGTCATGGCTTAACGCTTGCTCGAAGCCAGCATTGTGGCCTTCTCTTTATCCATGCGTGCCATCAGCGGCTGGCTCTGAGCCATGAAGCGAGCGCGCTCGGATTTGGCGATCGGATCGGCCATTGGCAGCTTTTGTCCCAGTGGATCGACGTGAACGCCGTTGACCTGGAATTCATAGTGCAAGTGCGGACCGGTGGAGAGGCCGGTGGTGCCAATGTAGCCGATCACTTGGCCCTGCTTGACGGTACCACCGGTTTTTACGCCTTTGGCGAAGCCTTGCATGTGTCCGTAAAGGGTACGGTAAGTATTGCCGTGCTGGATGATCACTGTGTTACCGTAGCCACCGCGACGGCCGGCCAACAGCACTTTGCCGTCACCGGCAGCCTTGATTGGGGTGCCGCGTGGTGCTGCGTAATCGACACCTTTATGAGCGCGGATCTTGTTGAGAATAGGGTGTTTACGTCCCATGGAGAACTTCGAGCTGATGCGGGCAAAGTCCACCGGGGTACGGATAAACGCCTTGCGCATGCTGTTGCCGTCAGCCGTGTAATAGCTGCTGTTGCCCTGTTTGTTGGTGTAACGAACTGCGGTGTAGGTCTTGCCTCGGTTGGTGAACCGCGCGGACAGGATCGGACCGTTGCCGACAGCTTTGCCGTTAACCACTTTCTGCTCGTAGATGACGTCGAAATCATCACCCTGACGGATGTCCTGCGCAAAGTCGATGTCATAGCCGAATACGTTGGCCATATCCATGGTCAGGCTGTGAGAGAGACCAGCACGCGCAGCGGACTGCGACAGCGAACTGTTGATGACGCCGTGTGCATAAGCAGTGCGAACGGTAGGTTTCGCGATAACACGGTTGAAGGAATAACCTTTGTCATTCTTGGTCAGGGTGATGGTTTCGACATCACTGACCTTGCTGTGAAGGCTGGTCAGTTGCCCTTCCGGATTCAGATCGAATTCGAGTTTCTGGCCGTGTTTGAGCTGGCTGAATTGCTTGGCTTGCTTGTCACTGGCCAGTACTTCATGCACGGCCGAAGCCGGCAGCCCCACCTTTTCGAATAATGTGGACAGCGTATCGCCCTTGGCGACGACGATTTCACGGTGTCCGGGGTCTTTCGGTTTTTCGGGGGGCTGAGCTGTCGCAGAGGCGGTTTCAGGGGCGTTTTCGCTACTGTTTTCTACCTGTGCAAATGGCGAAGCTACTGGCTCGTTTGTGGCTTGAGCCGCGTCAGCGGCGTCTTGATCTTGTGCCAGTTGATCAGCAGGACTTTCCAGTTCAAGGCTCAGGGTTGTCTTTTTGGCTTCAACATCACTGGAAGGAAATACCAGGAGCGCCAGGCTGAGAAGGGCGGCGATTCCACTTGCGGCGAGCAGGTGGGTCTTCGGGTAAAGCGGCGGCGCTTTAGACTGTTCTGTGGTCATAAGTAATTTTGACTTTGAAAAATGATGAATTGGAAAAGATGAATGACATGATGAAGATGAAATAACTGTATAAAATATAACCAAATCATCTCTGAAGCAAGTCTACAGACCTCGCGTCTGTGGATTGGTGTCCGTGCGCCGGGCAAAACTTGTAATTGGTGCGCGATCTTGTATGGTTGGTTCCCTTTGAATCTGAGCCTTGCGGGTCTGTTATGAAGTCGGTTGAAGAGCAGCTAGCGCTGATTAAACGTGGTGCGGAAGAACTGTTGGTCGAGTCCGAGCTGGTCGAGAAGCTCAAGCGTGGCCAGCCGCTGCGTATTAAGGCTGGTTTCGATCCAACCGCTCCCGATCTGCACTTGGGTCACACCGTGCTTATTAATAAGCTGCGCCAGTTCCAGGAGCTGGGGCATCAGGTGATCTTCCTTATAGGTGACTTTACCGGGATGATCGGTGATCCGAGCGGCAAGAGCGCAACACGGCCGCCGCTGACTCGTGAGCAGGTTTTGGAAAATGCCGAGACATACAAGACTCAGGTGTTCAAGATTCTTGATCCGGCGAAGACCGAAGTTGCGTTCAACTCCACCTGGATGGATCAGATGGGGCCGGCAGATTTCATTCGTCTGACTTCGCAGTACACCGTTGCTCGCATGCTTGAACGTGATGACTTCGATAAGCGATACACCACCAATCAGCCGATCGCGATTCACGAATTTCTCTATCCGTTGGTTCAGGGTTATGACTCTGTCGCTCTGCGTGCGGATGTCGAGTTGGGTGGTACCGATCAGAAGTTCAATCTCCTGATGGGGCGTGAGTTGCAACGTGGTTATGGTCAAGAGGCTCAGTGCATTCTGACTATGCCGCTGCTGGAAGGGCTGGATGGCGTGAAGAAAATGTCCAAGTCGCTGGGCAATTACGTCGGCATCCAGGAGGCGCCTGGTGTCATGTACGGCAAGCTGGTTTCTATTCCGGATGCGCTTATGTGGCGTTACTTCGAGTTGCTCAGTTTCCGTACCATGGATGAGATTGGTGCGTTCCGTGCTGATGTAGAGGCTGGAGCCAATCCGCGCGATATCAAAATCAAACTGGCTGAAGAGATCGTTGCACGCTTCCATGGTGAAGAGGCGGCTGCCAATGCTCACCGCGCAGCGGGTAATCGTATGAAGGATGGCGAGTTGCCGGATGATCTGCCGGAGATCGAATTGGCTTCTGCTGAAGATATGCCAATCGCTGCTGTCCTTAACAAGGCGGGCCTGGTGAAGAACTCCGCTGCTGCACGAGATCTGCTGGCTTCTGGTGGTGTGCGGGTTGATGGTGAGGTGGTTGATCGCTCCTTTATATACGTACTGGGGGCGACTCACGTTTGCCAGGCCGGTAAGAAGGCATTCGCGCGTATTTCGTTGAAGTCTGAGGGGAATTGAAAATAGGTGTTGACGGCGAATTCCAGACGTCTATAATTCGCCCCGCTTCCGGCGCAGTCGAAACGAAAAACTCCCTGAGATTCAATGAGTTATGAAGTTTTCGGCAGCAAGTTGCTTCAGTTCATCGAAGCCAGAAAGAAGTTGAAAAAGAGGTGTTGACAGCAGCGTGTAACGCTGTAGAATTCGCCTCCCGCTGACGAGAGATCGAAGGCGCAAGTGGTTGAAGTTGTTGAAGAATTCTTCGAAAGCTTCTGAAAATAATCACTTGACAGCAAATGAGGCTGCTGTAGAATGCGCGCCTCGGTTGAGACGAAAGATCTTAACCAACCGCTCTTTAACAACTGAATCAAGCAATTCGTGTGGGTGCTTGTGGAGTCAGACTGATAGTCAACAAGATTATCAGCATCACAAGTTACTCCGCGAGAAATCAAAGATGTAACCAACGATTGCTGAGCCAAGTTTAGGGTTTCTTAAAAACCCAAAGATGTTTGAACTGAAGAGTTTGATCATGGCTCAGATTGAACGCTGGCGGCAGGCCTAACACATGCAAGTCGAGCGGATGAAAGGAGCTTGCTCCTGGATTCAGCGGCGGACGGGTGA
>NZ_CAXAOQ010000004.1:0-229564 GCF_963970575.1 Pseudomonas sp. EA_65y_Pfl2_P74 | reverse complement strand
GGAAACAGGCTGGTCTGGCTGCGAGACTCTCCTTGGATGTAAGCCATAACGAAAAATGCTCCGTATCTTTCGATACGGAGCATTTTCATTGAGCGCTGCGCAGATTGCTAGGTTTTCACACAGTCTGTTCGGGCCGTTTTTTTGTGCGCGCTACAAACCTTCAACCCACCGCCCTCACAAAATCAAAAGCCGTTAATAAGGGTTGCAGTGTTGGGCCACGGCAGTGGCCTGATCGACGTAAGGACGCGCCGGCTCAAGGTTCCACTCGGGTTTGTTGCGCACAGGCTTGCCCTCATAGGTTGCCGCGAGGTGGCAAACCATCTGCCGCCGCAACGACCCGCCGTTGACGCTGTACTGCCGCCATTGCTGATCGTCTTTGTGTTTGTTGTACAACTCGGCAAACATCCGGTCAGTCTGATCATCCTTGATCGCTCGACCGCACGCGGTCGGCACGACTTGCAGTGACCAGGTGTTCGGTCCCAGTTTCGGGTCGGGACGTTGCACCCAAGTGCTCGACTCGATGTATTTTTCGCAGAACTTCGGCGCCGCTGGCGTGGCGGCCTGGATGCACGAGAAGCTGGCCTTGCCGACCGGGGTTCTCGGGAAATCGATCTTGATGATGTTGCGATCCTTGCCGGTCTTGGCCTTGTAGTCGCGCTGGTTGGCCATGGCATCGTTCAAGCCGCGCTGGTCACTGTAGAAAAACGCCAGAATCGGCAATTCGTCAGTTTTCGGGTTGCCCAGGCGCAACTCCGTCTGCGTCTGAAACTCACGGCTGTTGATGACTTTGCGTGCGCCCATGAAGTTGCGAAAGGCGTCGACCCGCTCCTTGCTGCTCATGGGATTGCGCATATTGAAACCGCACTGCAACTGGTCCTGCTGACGGTTGTTGTTGTACTGGGTAAAGTGCGCCACCCAGGCATTCGGCGTCGCAATCGGCGGCTTCATGGCCTGGCAGACCGCCTCGGTCGGGGCGGTGTTTTTGTTGTCGCCACAGCCACGGTCGTTGCGAAAATCAGTCCAGGCGTCGTTGGGAAACGCGCAATAGACATGCACCGGCGTTTCAGGGTCGCGTACCAGATCCCTCGGCGTAATCAGGTAGCCGTTCTGCGTGCTCATGCCGGGGTCTTCATAACTGATGCCGTCGGCACGCATATAAGAGGCGGCGAATGTGCCCAGTTCCAGCGCTTTCGGGCTGGGATTCCACACATCCCACTTCTGCCCCTTGGCCGGATCGGCACGGTGCGTGCCGCGCACCAACAATCCCGAACAGTCCGAGGCGGGATCCTGACCGCAGCTGTCGACGGTTTTGTTGTACAACGTTTCGACCTTTTTCAGGGTCTCGTCGCATGACTCGGCATTGGCCCATGTCGCCTGCACCAGCAGCGGTAACAAGAGCAATGGCGCGATTGTGTTCAAACGTTTTTGCATGGCTTGCATCTCCTTGATTAGCCAACACACACCTTCAACGCGGGACAGGATTACAACCCGCTGCCCGGGTTTCGCTGTCCGATAACGCCGGCCGGAACGGCTCGAGATTCCACGGCGTCTTGTTGCGGTAATTGACCAGCACGCAGTTCAATTGCTGACGCATGCTGCCGACGGACGTTTCGTTATCGCGCCAGCGACTGTCCGAGCCCCTGAGGGCGAACAACTGGTCGTACAAAGCGCCGACCTGCTCGCTGGGCAGTGCGCGCCCCACCGCCGTCGGCACGATGCTCAGGCTCCACTCATCCTGACGGGTGCCAGGGTCGTAGCGTTTGATCCAGTCGGCAGAAGCGATGTATTGCGCCGCGGTGGGCGCCAGCGGATTGCAGCCGGCTTTCGCTGAGTCCTGCGGGCTCACATTGGGACGGAACGGTTCAAGGTTCCATTGGGTTTTGGCCGGATAGTTCTGGATCAGGCAACTGAGTTGACCACGCATGCTGCCCGCCGATTTTTCGTAATCGCGCCACTGGCTGTCGGCGCCACGCAGCGCGAACAGCTCCTTGTACAAAGCCTCTTGATCACTGGACTGAATCGCCTGGCCTTGAGCGGTGGGCGTGACCTTGAGCGACCATTCGTTTTTCTTGCTGCCGGGGTCGTAACGCTCGATCCACGTCGCTGCGGCGATGTACTTGGGCGCAGGAACACCCGCCACCACCATTTCGTCGATCGCCTGATCCGCCGCCACGTAGCTGAAGCGCTCCGCTGCCGGCTTAGTGAAGTCCAGTCGCAGGATCGGCACGCTGTAGCCTTGGGTCTGAAGTTTCTTTTGAAAATTGCGCGCACTGTTCAGGCCATTCTCGGGTTTCGGCGGCGCCTGATCACCGCGAGTGGCGAAGTTTTGCGTGCTGTTGACGTTGTAGATGAAGGCATCGATGTACTTCATGTTTTCGCTGCCGTCGCGGGTCGCCGTGGCATTTTTCAACATGAACTCGTTGACCTGGCCACTGAAGGAAAAAGGATCCTTGTTGGTGGTACTGGGCCGGGATTCGTGCACCCGGATCATCGCGTGCCAGTCGCTGGTTTTCTCCGCGTTCCAGGAACATTGGCCGTACTGGATCGGCCCTTTCATCAGCCCGGTGTATTTCTGTGTCCATTGCTCGGCAGTGGTGACGCCCGCTTCTGCACAGGTACCGTAGGCCAACGCGGCATTGCGGTTGTTCATCACGCCTTGCGCGGCACGCGGTGGTTCGCGGCTGTCGAAGAAACCGCAGCCGTACCATTTGCGCTCAGGCCCGGTACCGCCATCGAAGGCGTAGATGCAGGTGAAACCCTGCTCCTTGACCGGCAAGTTCAAAGCCGCAGCATCGGTTGGCGTGCGCAGGACCAACCCGGCGGGGTGAATGAGGATTCGCGTGCTCAGGTCCTTGCGGATCCACGAGTAGGACGTCGCGCCGATCTTGATCGCGTAAGGGCTGTAATCCCAAGGGTTGAACGGCCCGTCATTGACCATGCGCAAGGTCACGCCACTGCAATAATAGAGACCGCGTGCGGCGCCGGTATCGGGTTCCTGGCAGGCATCCTTGAGGGTGTTGTAGTTGTGGTTGATGCGCCTGAGCGTGTCCAGCGGATCGGAGACGGTTTGGGCTGCGACCGTCGAGAACATCAAGGGCAACGTGCAGGCCAAAGCCAAGGATGCAGTCCTGCGCCATAGAACAACTGAAGGCGAGCGATCCTTTGTCATGAGATACCGTCCTGGTAAATAGGCCCGCCTCGATGGGCCTCTAAAATCACTATAGAACACATCTCGATACGCGCCCCCTGCAGGGGCTACCGCTGCGACAACGCCTAAAAAGATTTGCGGTGGGCTGTAACGCATTGCCATGAGCTTTCTCTAGAGGGTTAAGCAAGCGCAAAAACGCTTGTAAAAACCTGAACAAGACTGGAGAAACATCATGACTGCTACCACTCGCACCCTGTCCGCCACTGCCCTGGTTCTGGCCCTCGGTTCTGCCCTGAACATCGCCGCCGTTTCCACCGCCCACGCTGCCGATGACATGGAAAAATGCTTCGGCGTAGCCATGAAAGGTCAAAACGATTGTGCCGCAGGTGCAGGCACCACTTGCGCCGGCACATCCAAAATGGACTACCAGGCCAATGCCTGGAAACTCGTTCCGAAAGGCACCTGCACCACCACCGAAAGCAAAACCTCGCCGACCGGATTCGGTCAGATGGAAGCCTTCAAAGCCAAGTCCTGATAACCGGTCTGCCTGAGTGACAATCATGTTCACATCCCCCGAGCCTGCCCTCCCCTGCACTCAGGCAGCCCACACCGGGCTCCCTGCCCGTGCCGGGCTGGGGCTCAAGACCGGGCACTTTCGTGAAGTGCTCGGTTCCTTGCCAGACATCGGTTTCTTCGAAGTCCACGCCGAAAACTACATGGTGGCCGGCGGCCCGTTTCATCATTTTCTCGGTTTGATTCGCCAGCAGTATCCGCTGTCACTGCATGGTGTCGGGTTGTCCATTGGCGCCGAGGGCGCACTGGACGACCAACATCTGCAACGACTGGCCGTGCTGATCGAGCGTTATCAACCCCAATCCTTTTCCGAACATCTGGCCTGGTCGAGCCACGGCCCGGTGTTCCTCAATGACCTGTTGCCGCTGGCGTATGACATGCCGACGCTGAACCGCGTCTGCGACCATATCGATCAGGTACAGAACACCCTCAAACGCCCCATGTTGCTGGAGAATCCGGCGACCTATCTGGCGTTTCAGCGCTCAAGCATCGACGAACCCGACTTCATCGCTGAAGTCATCCGCCGTAGCGGCTGCGGTCTGTTGCTGGACGTCAACAACATCCATGTGTCGTGTGTGAACCATCAGCGTGATCCGCTGACCTATCTCGATGCCCTGCCGCTGCAGGCGGTTGGCGAGATTCATCTGGCCGGTTTCGCCGAAGATAGCGACAGCCTCGGCGAGCGTTTGCTGATCGATGATCACGGCGCACCGATCGATCAAGCCGTCTGGGGTTTGTACCGGCAAGTGCTGGAGCGTATCGGCCCAGTGGCAACGTTGATCGAACGTGACAATCAGGTGCCGGCGTTCAACGTTTTGCTGGCCGAGGCGCAGCAGGCCGATGACCTTTTGACGCACGTCGGGAGTCAGCCATGAGCACTCAAGCGGCGTTCAGCGCTGCGCTACTTGACCCACAGTCACCTTGCCCCGAGGGCCTGTGCAGCGCCAACGGCGCCGATCCGGCGAGTCGTTTTTCGGTGTATCGCAACAATGTGCAAAGTTCATTGATCAACGCACTGGCTGACAGCTACCCGGTGGTTGCGCAATTGGTCGGTGAGGCGTTTTTCCGTGCCATGGCGGCCATTTTCATACAGCGCCAGCCGCCTGACAGTCCGCTGATGAGCCGCTACGGCGCAGGTCTGGCGGACTTCATCGCCACGTTTGAACCGGCCTCCAGCGTGCCGTATCTGGCCGACGTCGCACGGCTTGAACGCTTGCGCACCCTCGCCTATCACGCCGCCGACGCAGCCCCGGTGCAACATGAGCAGATCAGCGCAGCCCTCGCCAACCCGCAAGGTCTGGGCGAGCTGTGTTTCCAACTGCATCCGTCAGTGCACCTGCTCGATTCAGCCTATGCCGTGGTCGCGATCTGGGCTGCGCATCAACACGACGGGACGCTCGAAGGCATCCACATCAGCCAGGGACAACACGCCTTGGTGCTGCGCAACGGTCTCGACGTTGAAGTCTTTGTCCTTGAACACGGCGCCAGGGCGTTTATCGGCAATCTGATCGACGGCCATCCCCTACTGGCAGCCGTGGAAAACAGCCCTGCGTTCGACCTCAGCCAAACTCTGGCGCTGCTGATCGCCCACAACGCCATCAGCCATTTGCACAACAACAAGGAGTGCCCATGAACAACCTCATCACTGCCGCCATCACGCTGCTGGAAAAAATCCCGCACAGCCTGATTGCCTTCATTGCTCGCTTTTCGATTGCCGCGGTGTTCTGGAAATCAGGGCAGACCAAGGTCGAGGGGCTGGCCATCGACTTGATCGATGGCACCTTTGAACTTGGCTGGCCACGGTTGGCCGACTCGACGATCCCCTTGTTCAAGAGCGAATACCACGTACCGCTGCTGTCGCCGGAAATCGCCGCGCACATGGCCGCGTTCGCCGAGCACTTCTTTCCAATCCTGATTCTGATCGGCTTCGCCACACGGTTTTCGGCGCTGGCGCTGCTGGGCATGACCCTGACCATTCAGCTCTTTGTGTACCCGGATGCCTACCCGACTCACGGTACCTGGGCGGCGGTGTTGCTGTATCTGATGGCGACCGGGCCGGGGAAAATCTCGATTGATCACCTGATTGCCAAGCGCTATCGCTGAAGCCGATCCAGCGCCTCGCCGCTGCGTTTGAACCAGTCGATCAGATAATCGGCGAGCACTTGTGTGCGCTTTGGCAGCCCCCCCTGATACGGATGCACCAGGTACATCGGCATACGGCGGGTCTGATAGTCGCGCAGAAGCCAGCGCAATCGCCCGTCAGCCAATTCCGTTTGCAGCAGGTACGAAGGCAACCGGGCGATCCCCGCCCCCGTGAGCGCGGCTTTCTTGAGCAAGTTGTAATGATTGCTGGCGAACGGCCCCGACACCCGTACCCGCAGCAACTCGTGATGCTGATGATAGAGCCACTCCTCGCGACCGCTGTAGTGGCTGTTGAGCAAACACCGATGTTCAGCGAGTGCCAACGGCGTCGTCGGCTCGCCGAAACGTTCGAGGTAGGCGGGGCTGGCACAGGTCATTTCCTGCCAGGCCAGTAACGGTTTGGCCACCAGTCGTTCGTCATTGGTCACGTCGCTACGGATTGCCAGATCGAAACCGTCCCGGGACAAATCGCGATAGCTGTTGTTTAGCTCAAGCTCAATCTGCACTTCGGGATATTTGTGCGAGAACTCCAACACAAGCCCCTCAAAGAAGGTTTCTCCCAGCGACACCGGAACGGTCATGCGCACCGGGCCGGCCATGTCATCCTTCAAGCGCGCCAATGCCTGACGCGCTCTTTCGACCTGGATGACTAACGCTTGGGCTTGCGGCAACAACGCCGCACCCGCCGCCGTCAGGCTCAAACGCCGAGTCGTGCGTTGCAGCAGCACCACGCAAAACTGCGCTTCCAACTGACTGATGCGCTTGGACAACTGCCCCTTGCTGCAGCCCAGTTGCTGCGCTGCGAGAGTGAAACTACCGGCCTCGATCAACACGGCAAACGCGGCCAGATCATCCATTTCGCTCATGGATTGTTTCCATTTGAAAACCAAAGGTTGCCCATTAGCACGCTTATCCGCAGAAAAAACCACTCTAGACTGAAACCTCATTCAATTACTTGAGGTACAGTTCGATGAAAATTCTGTTGATAGGCGCGGGCGGCACCATCGGCTCAGCCGTAGACAACGAACTCTCGCAGCGCCACGAAGTCATTCGTATCGGTCGCAACAGCGGTGATTTGCAAGTGGATATCAGCGACAGCGCGTCGATCCGCAACCTGTTCGAACAGACCGGAAAGTTCGATGCGCTGGTCTGTGCTGCGGGCAATGTGACCTTTGCCCCGTTGGATGAGATGACCGAAGACAGCTTCGCGCTTGGCCTCAAGGACAAACTGATGGGCCAGGTCAACCTGTTACTGATCGGCCGTGAATTTGCCAATGACGGCGCTTCGTTTACCTTCACCACCGGCGTGCTCAGCCACGATCCGATCCGCAGTGGCGCCTCGGCCGCACTGGTCAACGGCGCACTGGACAGCTTCGTGCGTGCGGCGGCTATCGAATTGCCACGCGGTCTGCGCGTGAACTCGATCAGCCCGACCGTGTTGCTCGAAGCCATGGGCAGCTACGCCCCGTATTTCCGAGGCTACAAACCGGTTCCTGCGGCGGATGTGGCGTTGGCCTACGCAAAAAGTGTCGAAGGCCTGCAAACCGGTCAGACGTTTCGCGTGGGCTAAACCCTTGTGATCAACGGTCAGCCTGCGTAACGTGGCCGCACTTGTCTGGAGAGCCGAAGATGCGTGTTGCCCGTTCGTTAGTCCTTGTTGCCCTGCTGCCGTTGTTCGCCGCCTGCCAGTTGCTTGATGGCCCGCGACAAAGTGCCTTCCATGTCGGCCAGACGCGGATGCAGGGGCAACTGACTGCTGCCGACGGCAAACTGGTGTTCCAGCCGTGCCAGGATCAGCGCCGGTTCGTGGTCAACGACATTGGCGGCACCAGCATCCTGCAAGAGGCAGCGACCCTCGCCGACGAGCAAGGCAAACTGTTCGCCGACGTACGCGGGAAAACTGTCGGCGAGCGCCTCGACCTGACTCAACTCTATCGCGTCGAGCGTTCCGGCACGGCTTGTGATGATCCCAATTTCAAATTGCTGATCCTGCGCGCCGCCGGCCACGGCCCGGAATGGAACGCCAAGGTCAGCGGTCGAGGCATGGTCATCGAACGCGAAGGTCAACCACCGCTCGCCGTGCCTTATGTTGAGGAGCAATTGGGCGACGGCCGCTTCAATCTCAGCAGCGAAGCCAACAATCAACGCATCGAATTGTGGGTTGCGCCACAACGCTGTGTCGACAGCCATACCGGCAGCGTGCAACACATGAGTGCCGAGTTGCGTATCGATGGCAAAGTGCAGCGAGGCTGCGGGTATTTCGGCGGATCGCGCAACGACTGAGCGTTTTTGCCTCACCGGATCCGGCCTTTGCGGCTTATAATCGCGGCCTTCAAACGCCCTGGCGCAGTTGTGCGCCCCGCGAACCCGGATCCTCGCCATGTTACGAATCACTGAACTCAAGCTGCCAATCGATCATCCCGAAGAAGACCTGCGCGTCGCCATCGTGCAACGCCTGGGCATCGCCAGCGATGACTTGCTCGATTTCACCTTGTTCAAGCGCAGCTACGATGCGCGCAAAAAGTCCTCCGAACTGTGCTTCATCTACACCATCGACCTCAACGTACGCGACGAGGCCAAGGTGCTGGGCAAGTTCGCCGATGACCGTAACGTCAACGTGGCGCCGGATGTCAGCTACAAGTTCGTCGGCCAGGCGCCGAGCGATCTGAGTCAACGCCCGATCGTGGTCGGCTTCGGCCCGTGCGGCATATTCGCCGGCTTGCTGCTGGCGCAAATGGGCTTCAAGCCGATCATCCTCGAGCGCGGCACCGAAGTGCGCCAGCGCACCAAGGACACCTGGGGCCTGTGGCGTAAAAGCGTGCTCAACCCCGAATCCAACGTGCAGTTCGGCGAAGGCGGCGCGGGCACGTTCTCCGACGGCAAACTGTACAGCCAGATCAAGGACCCGAAGTTCCTTGGCCGCAAAGTGCTGCACGAGTTCGTCAAGGCCGGCGCACCGGAAGAAATCCTCTACGTCAGCAAACCGCACATCGGTACGTTCCGCCTGACCGGTATGGTCGAGACCATGCGTGAAGAGATCCGCGCCCTGGGTGGTGAAGTGCGCTTCCAGGAGCGCGTCACCGATGTCCTGATCGAAGACGGCCAAGTGGTCGGCGTCGAGTTGGGCAGCGGCGAAACCTTGCATTCCAGGCACGTGGTTCTGGCTCTGGGCCACAGCGCCCGTGACACCTTCCGCATGCTCCACGGGCGCGGCGTATTCATGGAAGCCAAGCCGTTCTCGGTGGGTTTCCGTATCGAACACCCGCAATCGCTGATCGACCGTGCGCGACTGGGCAAATACGCCGGCCATCCAAAACTCGGCGCCGCCGATTACAAACTGGTGCACCACGCCAAGAACGGTCGTTCGGTCTACAGCTTCTGCATGTGCCCGGGCGGCACGGTGGTAGCGGCAACTTCCGAGCCGAACCGGGTGGTCACCAACGGCATGAGCCAATACTCGCGTAACGAGCGCAACGCCAACTCCGGCATCGTCGTCGGCATCACCCCGGAAGTCGATTATCCGGGCGGACCGCTGGCCGGGATCGAGTTGCAGGAACGCCTGGAATCTCACGCGTTCATTCTCGGCGGCAGCGACTACAAGGCCCCGGCGCAATTGGTGGGTGACTTCATCAATGGCACGCCTTCGACCGAACTGGGTGAAGTTGAACCGTCCTATAAACCGGGCGTAGCGCTCGGCGATCTGGCGCTGGCTTTGCCGGACTTCGCCATTGAAGCCATTCGTGAAGCGTTGCCGGCGTTCGAGAAACAGATTCGCGGTTATTCGCTGCACGATGCGGTGCTGACCGGGATTGAAACCCGTACATCGTCGCCGTTGCGCATTACCCGCAACGAGTCGTTGCAGAGCATGAACGTCAAAGGCCTGTTCCCGGCCGGTGAAGGCGCGGGTTACGCGGGCGGGATTCTGTCGGCGGGTGTGGATGGCATTCGCATCGCCGAAGCTGTGGCTCGCGACATTCTCGGCCTGCAAGCTTGATCACTTAAACCTGTGGGAGCGGGCTTGCTCGCGAAGGCGGTGCGTCAGTCGACGACAATGGTGACTGACCCGACGCTTTCGCGAGCAAGCCCGCTCCCACATTGGTTGCTGCGTTTTATTCAGATATTGGCGCGCAACACTGAAGCTGGCAGCGCCTCACCGCGCTCGGCTGTCGCCGCCACCGCGGCAATCAACCCCTCCAACTCATAACCCTGCGCCTTGAGCCAGTCCTGATCGTAATAAGTGTCGGCATAGCGCTCGCCGCCGTCGCACAGAATCGCCACGATCGACCCCGACTCACCCGCTGCTTTCATCTGCTGCGCCGCCATCAGCGCACCGATCAGGTTGGTGCCGCTTGACCCACCGACATGCCGGCCCAGACGTTGCGCCATATAATGCATGGCCGCCAGCGACAAGGCGTCCGGCACTTTGACCATCGCATCGATCACCTTGGGCAAGAACGACGCTTCCACCCGAGGCCGGCCAATGCCTTCAATCCGCGAACCACAATCCAGACGCAGACTCGCATCGCCGCTCTTGTAGTAATCGAAGAATACCGAGCGTTCGGCGTCGGCGCACAACACGCGGGTGCAGTGCTGGCGATAGCGCACGTAGCGGCCAAGGGTTGCTGTGGTGCCGCCAGTGCCGGGGCTGGAGATCAGCCAACTCGGTTCGGGGTGCCGCTCGTAGCGCATTTGCTGAAAAATCGACTCGGCGATGTTGTTGTTCGCTCGCCAGTCGGTGGCGCGCTCGGCATAGGTGAACTGATCGATGAAGTGGCCACCGTGCTCACGGGCCAAACGTTCGGATTCAGCGTAAATCTGCGTCGGATCGTTCACCAGGTGGCTCTGGCCGCCATAGAAAGCGATCTGGGCAATCTTTTCCTTGGAGGTGGTCGCCGGCATCACCGCAATAAACGGCAAACCCAGCATCCGTGCGAAATACGCCTCGGAGATCGCCGTCGACCCACTGGATGCCTCGATCACCGGAGCGCCGGGCTTGAGCCAGCCATTACACAACGCGTAGAGAAACAGTGAACGCGCCAGCCGATGCTTGAGGCTGCCGGTGGGATGGCTGGATTCATCCTTGAAGTACAACTCAATGCCCGCAAACCCCGGCAGCGGCAAGGGAATCAGGTGGGTGTCGGCGCTGCGCTGGAAGTCCGCTTCAATGATTCGGATGGCTTCGCGGGCCCACTGTCGGTTGTCGCTCATGGTGAGGGTTCTCGTTGAATCTGGCAGGAAATCAGCCTCGTCAAAAGGCTCAGTCGTCAGCTTAGGAAAAAACCTGCATCACGCACAGGTACAGCTGAGTTTCAATATGTCGAGTAACTGCTAGGCTCAGCAGGGCCAACGGCAAACCACTCTGTAACGACATATAACAAAAAAAGAATATGAGTTTTGTTTTAACAACCAACAGTCCGGGTTAGGGTGTTCCACCTTTTGACTATTCGATGGAGAGCGACCTTGCCTCTGCGTAGCACTTTCACGCGTTTCTTTCAGTTGGAAGCTGCCAGCGGTCTGTTATTGATCGCCGCGGCCATTCTGGCTCTGATTATCAACAACTCGCCACTGTCGTGGCTGTATACCGGGCTGCTCGACACTCCGGTGGTGGCGCAGATCGGTGCGTTGAAAATCGCCAAACCCATGCTGCTGTGGATCAACGACGGTCTGATGGCAATGTTCTTCCTGCTGATCGGTCTGGAAGTGAAGCGCGAAGTGCTTGACGGCCAGTTGTCGAAACCCTCGCAGATTGTCCTGCCCGGTGCCGCGGCGATCGGCGGCATGGTCGTGCCAGCGCTGATCTACTGGTTCCTTAACCGTGACAACCCGCCGGCCCTCGACGGTTGGGCGATTCCAACCGCCACCGATATCGCCTTCGCCCTCGGCGTGCTGGCTCTGCTCGGCAAGCGTGTGCCGGTGTCGCTGAAACTGTTCCTGATGACCCTGGCAATCATCGATGACCTCGGTGCCATCGTGATCATTGCGATCTTCTACTCCGGCGAACTCTCGACCCTGTCACTGGGTCTGGCGGCAGCGTGCATCGCAGCATTGGTGGCGATGAACCGCCTAGGGGTGGTCAAGCTCGGGCCGTACATGATCATCGGCCTGATCCTTTGGGTTTGCGTACTCAAGAGCGGCGTCCACGCAACGCTGGCCGGTGTGACGTTGGCCTTCTGCATTCCGCTACGGACAAAAAACGCCGAGCCTTCGCCGCTGTTGACCCTCGAACACGCGCTGCACCCGTGGGTGGCCTACGGCATCCTGCCGCTGTTCGCCTTCGCCAACGCCGGCCTTTCGCTGAGTGGCGTGACCGTCGAAAGCTTCACCCACCACGTCCCGATGGGTATCGCTGTGGGCCTGCTGCTGGGCAAGACCGTTGGCGTGTTTGGCCTGACCTGGCTGGCAGTCAAGATCGGCATCGCCACCCTGCCCCAAGGTGCGAATTGGGGTCAGGTGCTGGGGGTGGCGATTCTCTGCGGCATCGGCTTCACCATGAGCCTGTTCGTTGGCTCGCTGGCCTTTGAGCCAGGTCTCAGCGATTACGCCGGGATGGACCGGATGGGCATTTTGACCGGCTCGATTCTGGCGGCATTGATCGGGTATGCGGTGACGGCGGCGGCGAGCCGCCAAAGCACCCTACAATCTGAGAAACCAGCTGCGTCATGAGTATCAGCACGCTTCGCGCAAGGCTTAGCAATGAGCCGCGCAAGTGTGCTATGTCTTTCGTTAACCTCAGCCGCCTCTCGAGCACGGTATTTCTCGGAGCCATCCATGTCACGTAAAGCAGAAAAACGCCCAATGACGGATGATCAGATTGCCGTGCAGGAATCCCGGATTCCAGATATCGCCCTGAAGGCATTCAATAACGCCTATAGGATGGCACTTGCCAACAGCGCAGCCGTTCTTGTTGCTAAAGCTGGCCAACTGTTCGAGGTGACGGAGAAGACCTCCGTTGCTTTGCGCTCGATCGGCACTTATGGAAACCTGAAAAGCGGTACTCGCCTGCACATCAATAAATCTTCAAAACAGGTTACTTCTTGAGCACACCAAGAATACGGATATTTGCGGGACCTAATGGATAGGGAAAAAGCACCTTCAATCGACTTGTTCCTGCCCATTTGCTTGGAAACTACATCAATCCTGATGATATCGAACGGGCGATTAACGATACGGGATACGTTGACTTCACCTCATATCGAATCGAATCTCATAAAGCAGGGATTTTTGAATTTTTCCGTGAACATGCGCTTTCAAAGAAATCCCCACGTTCATTGGCAAAGCTGGACTCACTTGCGATTGAAGGTGAAAGACTCAGCTTCGCAAATACTGAAATCGACTCCTACGTCGCTTCAGCCCTTTCCGATTTCATACGCCGGTCGCTGATCAAAGAACGCATCAGCTTTACGTTTGAAACGGTCATGTCCTCCTCAGCCAAAGTTAACCTGCTCGCCTAGGCTCATGACTCTGGCTACAGAGTCTACGTTTATTACGTCGCTACAGCTGATCCTGAAATCAATATAGCCAGGGTTGCCTACCGCGTATCGCAAGGTGGACATAGCGTTCCTCCTGAAAAAATAAAGGCCCGTTACTGGAGATCTCTGGAGCTTTTGTCTGAAGCTATCCTTACATCCAACAGAGCCTACATTTTCGATAACTCGGATGAAGGCAGCGAAAGGCTGACACAAATAGCAGAAATCACTGATGGAGAACTGATTGAAATCAAGTCAGCTATCCAGCCCCCCCTGATTCAAAGAGTTCGTACTCGATAAATTGTTGTAGTCGAACAATCCCACGCTTGTAGAGACGCGTCCTACAGCCACAAAATGCCTGCTTCGTTAACGTCGCCCAGCCCCTCCCCAGGGACGGTCGATGGATGAACGAAAGGACGATCAGTGGCTCGCAACAAGGACATTCCCCGGGTTCCCAACCCACCACAAGGCGACGGGCATTACGTCACCTACCGCTATATGACGGCCAGTGAACTGGCTGCGCGCGATGCCAGACAAAACGCTTACGACGCCATGCTGGCGCGCCAGGAGGCCTTCGAGCGCAGCCGTGAAATCGCTGCGACAAAACCTGACCCCCTGCGCGCCGGATGCGTCTTTGCCAAATCTTGCAAGTTGCCAGACGCGATCATTGATTACTCCAATCCTTCGGGGATGGTGCCGACCGATAGTTTGAAAGACTACGGCGAACTGATCCTGCTCGGTGCCCGCGAAGCCGATATCAACGGTGCCGTCGCGTTGAAGAACATCAGTGCGACGGCCATCCCGACAGGATTTGGCAACTTCGCTCTGGCCGGATCTGCATTCGAAGCATTGCCTGCCGTTGCCGCCAGCACTGCTGCCGCCACGTTGGTTGGACTGGTCGCGCTGTTCATGCCCTCAAGCCTGGGCGACAGCGCCCTCTACACCGATGATCAACTGCGCGCCCTGAAGCAGGCCCGCACCCGCGTTCGTTTGCGGGTAGAGCAACAGGCCGACGGCAGCCTCAAGGGTTACGGCTTCTACACCGGCAAGAACCGTGATTGGGAAATGGTGGATGTCGTGCAGTTCACTGCGCGTGGCAGTCAGTTCATTGCTGACTTGGGTGAAGGCGTCGAACTGATCTGGACACCGGCCGTGGATGGTGCGGACATTCTTGGCATTCCTGCACTGGAGGCCGCTCCGCAGGCGCCGCACATCTGGGTTTATCCGCCAACGAAAGCAGCAGACGGGATTCTGGTGAATCCGGTTTATCCGCCGGAGTATCGGGATTTCATTCTGGTGTTTCCGGCGGATTCTGGAATTCGGCCTGTGTACATCGTTCTAAGCAGGGCGCGCGACCATGCTTACTACGACCACCCTAAGACGCTACCCGCCTTCCCTGATGCAGTTAGAGTAAAGTCGAAATCATCGGTGAAAGGTGGCGGGAAGCGGCGAGCACGCTGGGTAGACCGCAAAGGTCGAATTTATGAATGGGATTACAAAAGTAACGCGGTCGAAAAATACGACAAATTGGGAACTACTCATTTGGGCGAGTTCAATCACCTGACGGGTGAGCAAACCGGGCCTGCAGTGCCGGACAGAAGAACCTCTAGAAACTAAGGATTGAGACATGCGCTACCTTTCTATAACCGGCTTTTACCCCGATGACGCTCAAGACGACTCTCTGCAATTCGAGTTAGATATCACCGGTAGCGAGATGAATGAAAAAGTCGCACAGCTCATTGAGTCCAAACCCCTAAGTGAACTGGAACCCGGGGAGTTGTTATTGAGCACAGATCAGGTAGCTGCGCTGGAAACTCTTCTCAAAGTTAGCCTTCCGAACGGTTTGGAGTTTTTTTTGGGCACATGTGCCGATTACTGACTTACCCGGGTTGTAAGCAAAAAACAAAAACCCCGACCAGTCACCTGATCGGGGTTTTCTTTTACCGCTCGCTCGCGCTTAGTGCGAAACGCGGCTGGTCCCGCCAACGGTGGAGATGCGCACGCGCTCGCCAACACGGAACACTTCATTCTCCTGAACCTGCTGCACATAGGCACGCATGCTGCCGTCATCCTCACGCACGGTGATTTCCACACCTTGGGTACGCGTCAGGCCTTCCTCGGTCGCCGAACCGATCAGACCACCCGCCACCGCGCCGATGACCGCTGCGACGATGCTGCCGCGACCGCCACCAATGGCGCTGCCGCCGACACCGCCAACCACTGCGCCTGCTGCGCCGCCGATCGGGGTCTTGGTGCCTTCGATTTTCACCGGTCGCAGGGACTCGATGGTGCCCATGCGAATCGTCTGCACGCGACGTGCTTCGTCACGGGAGTAGGAGTCACCGGTCAGGCTCGATTGGCAGCCGGTAAGCAACATCGCCATCGTGGAAAAGGAAGCAACCAGCAGAACAGACTTACGCATAGCATCAACTCCAAAGGACAGGTATTCATTAAACTCCGCAGCTTGACGCCTGTCACGGCGCAACCCGGATAAAATTGCTTTCATTCAGGCCCGGTACAGGCGCCCTGCGAACTCACCAACATTAGCGCCAAATTCCATTTCTTGCGCCGCCGACCCAAGGATTTTCATGGATTACTTGATCATTGTCGTCACTAGCGTTGCCGGTCTGTACTTCCATTGGTGGCTTTACGTGCGGATCAAACGCTGGATGGACCGCGATCTGGCATTGTCGCTGGCCGGCAAGGATGAAGGCAAACGCGCCTTCATGCTCGAAAAATTGAAACAGGCACAGACGCAGAAGATCAAGCGTCGGGATCTGCCGCAATGGCTTGAGGCCGCTGCGGCAGGCTATCCCGCTCGGTAGACTGCTTAAGGTGCCAGACGTTCAACAATCCAGTCGGCGCCCTGCAAGCGGTAGTTGAGGCGATCGTGCAGACGGCTCGGACGGCCCTGCCAGAATTCGATGCGCTCGGGCAGCAGGCGGTAACCGCCCCAATGTTCCGGGCAGTCAGGCTGAGTGTCACTGAAGCGCTGCTCGGTAGCCTTGAGTAGATCCTCCAGCTCGCCACGCCCGTTGATCACCCGGCTCTGCGGCGACGCCCAGGCACCGAGACGGCTGCCCAGCGGGCGCACCTGATAATACGCATCGGATTCCTCAGGCGTGACCTTCACCACCCGCCCTTCGATACGCACCTGGCGCTCAAGGGACGGCCAGAAGAAGGTCATGGCGGCAAACGGATTGGCCGCCAGATGCTGGCCCTTGGCACTGTCGTAGTTGGTGAAGAAGGTGAAACCCTGCTCATCCAAGCCCTTGAGCAGCAGAATGCGGCAATGCGGACGCCCGTGCGCATCAACCGTGGCCAGGGTCATGGCGTTGGCTTCCACCGGCGCCTGCTCGGTTTTCACCGCGTCAGCGAACCACTGGTGAAACAGCGCAAACGGCTCCCGCGGGGCTTGAGCCTCGGTCAAACCATCCCGAGTGTAATCACGACGCATATCTGCCAGAGCCTGGGTCATGGCGCATTCCTTTTCGTTAGCGAATCACTTTTTGGTGGTATCGGTCGCTGCGACTTTCTTGTCTGTTGCAGCGGCTTTGGCTGGAGCGGCTTTCTTGGCTGGAGCCTTGGCCGGTGCTTTCTTCGCCGGCGCCTTGGCAGCAGCTTTCCTGACCGGCGCTTTTTTAGTCGCCGGTGCGGCAGCTTTCTTCGCCGCGGGTGCCGGGGCCACCGGTTTGGCCGCTGGCTTGACGTCCTGCTTAGCGACCAGGGTCACTGGCCTCGGCGCCGGCATGTTGTACTTGCTCAACAGCGCAACCATGGTGTTCTGCGGAGTGACCAGCAGTTCCACACGACGGTTCAGGGCACGCCCCTCTGCACTGTCATTGGCCGCACGCGGCGCTTCGGAACCCATACCGCGCAGCATCAGGCGATCACGTTGCAAGCCACTGAGACGGAAAATCGCCGCAATGGCCTGGGCACGTTCCTGACTCAATTTGACGTTGGCGGGCGCGGCGCCACTGGAGTCGCTGTGCCCCAGAACCAGCACGGCGGTTTTCGGATCGGCTTCGAGGATTTTCGCAACGCGGGTGAACGGGCCTAGGGTGACCGGCAGCAGCATGGCGGGACGATCCGGGTTGAACGAGCCTTCGACCGGCGCCGTTACGACCAGCACGTTGTCGCGACGCTCGAGTTGCAGATTGCTGTCCTTGACCGCTTCGCGCAGGCGCGGCTCATAATCGTCGAGCCAGGCCTGAGTGATTTTCGGGTCAGGCATCGGCACGATTTTGGCCGTGTTCTGATCCTTGCCGCCGAACGGCCACCACCATTTACCGCCCGCCTCAGCGTCGGCCTTGGCCACGGCGGCCGGTTTGGCTTCGTTTTTTGCTTCAGTTTTGGTAGCCGAATCATCGGAACCGAACGGCCAGTACCAAGGGTTGCTACTCTCGGCTTTGGCAACCGGGGCAGTGGCGGCAGGCTTCAACGGGGCCGGGGCCGGCTCTTTGGCCGCCACCTTGTCGGAAGATCCGAACGGCCACCAACTGCTGCCGTCCGCATCGTTTTTCGGGGTCTGTGCGCAACCGGTGATCGCAACACACAAGGCCAGGGCGAGCGTCTTTTTAGATGACATTGAAAATCCACAAAATGAAGTAATGAAAAATCAGAGCACTATCGCCCGGATAAACAGTCGCTTTGAATCGAAAATCGTGTCGAGGTTCCAGCCCTGGAACCTCCTTTGATGCTTTATAGACAAGTGGCAAGCACCCGCGCGAGCTTCTGCGCGCGCGGATCCATCAAGACGTATGGCCCAAGGGTATTTGTCACAAAACCGAACGCGACATCATGCTCAGGGTCAGCAAAACCGATGGAGCCGCCCGCCCCCGGATGACCGAACGCCCTTGGGCCGAGGCCGTAGGTGGCATTGGGCACGTCCGGTTGATCGAGCATGCAGCCGAGGCCGAAACGGGTCCGGGTCAGCAGGGTCTTGTCTTCGCCGAGACTGTGCTCACGGGTCAGCTCTTCGAGCATGTCGCTTTCGAGCAGGCTGCCGTCGAGCAGTCCGGCGTAGAAACCGGCGAGACTGCGCGCATTGCCGTGGCCGTTGGCCGCCGGTTGCTGCATGCGTCGCCATTGCGGCTTATTGGTGCTGGTGAGCACCGACGGCGGATTGGTGAAGGCGCGGGTGGTCATGGCGGTGGGTTCGCGCAGGGTCACTTGCAGCAGACGTTGCGCGGCCGCATCGCCGGCATTGCCCTTGCCCCGAGCGATGTGCGCCACGCGGTGGAATTCTTCATCGGCCAGGCCGACGTGGAAATCCAGGCCCAATGGCTTGGCGACACGGGCGACGATCGATTCGCCAGGGCCGCGACCATCAGCACGACGCAGCAATTCGCCGATCAGCCAGCCGTATGTGATCGCGGCGTACCCGTGACCGGTGCCCGGCGTCCACCACGGCGCTTCGGCCGCCAGGGCGTCGACCATGGTTTGCCAGTCGTAAAGGGCTTCGGGCGCCAACAGTTCGCGCAGGGCCGGCAGACCGGCCTGATGGCAGAGCAAGTGGCGCAGGGTGACGGATTCTTTGCCGGCGGCGGCGAACTGCGGCCAATAGCGGGCCACCGGAACATCGAGCTGCAACTTGCCTTCGGCGACCAGTTGCAGTGCCGTGACAGCGGTGAAGGTTTTGGTGCAGGAGAACAGGTTGGCGATGGTATCGCTGTGCCAGGCCTCAGCGCCGTCCTTATCGGCGGTACCGGACCAGAGATCGAGAACAGTTTCTCCGCCGACCTGAATGCACAACGCTGCGCCGCGTTCCTGGGGATCGTCGAACAGTGCGGCGAAAGCTTCGCGCACCGCTTCGAATTGAAGCTCGTAATGTCCCTGAATCTGCACCCGCAACTCCCCCGCGAAAACGCTCTACAAAGTGGCCCGCATTGTTCCAGCCCTTGAGGGATTTGGGAACAGCTATGGGCTGGACGGTTGATGCTGTGGTGCAACAATCGAGGCCTTTGCGAGCGAGCCCGCTCCCACAAAGTTTACGAACAACCTGTGGGAGCGGGCTTGCTCGCGAAGAGCGCTAACGCGCACGTAAAGACTAGTGACCGTTGCCGGAATGCCCACCCGCATGGCCTACGCCCCGCCCTGGCCCTTTGCCGGCTTCAGCCTTTCGCCCACCTTCAGCCTCATGACCCGCCGCGGCCGCGGCTTTCCCAGCCTCTTTGCCCAACTGATCAATCGCCTGCAAATTACTCTTGCGCACCGTCTCGACGAAATCCTGATAGGGCAGATCTGTCACGCCTACCAAGCCAAAGTGGCCGTTCTCGCCATCGAGCAAGCGCCCGGTCACCGGTTGATCCAGATACTGGAACCAGTGCACACCCACAATCGAAGGTTCGCTCAACGCCTGTTTGAGGAAGTTGGCGTACGCCGGACCGCGGTCTTCTTCCTTGGCCAATTGCGTCACACCGCCCCAGAACGGGCCGCGATCGGTGGAGCCAAAGTTGAATTCGGTGATCAGCACCGGTTTGTCCAGGGCGCCCAGGGCGGCGAAGTCATAACCGTCCTGCGGCTTGAGGGTGTACATGTTGAAGCTCAGCACGTCGCAAAACTGCGCGCAGGACGCCACGGCCTCTGGGGTGCTGATAGCGAAGCGGCCGCCGAGCAGCAACTGGTTCGGCGCGTGCCATTTCAGCGAGTCGGAAATGGTCTTGAAATAGGTGTCGGCGAACACTTTCTGGAAGTATTTGAAGTCGGCCTCGATTTCCGGGTGTTCCGCGCTCGGCAACGGCGGCTCGAAGCCCGGGTCTTCCATCAATTCCCACGCGGGCAGATCAATGCCCCACGCCTTCGATAGCCCGGCCTGATTGCGGTATTTGTCGCGCAACTGCTTGAGGAACGCACGTTTGGCCGGCACGTCAGTGGTCATTTTCAAGGTGCCGTAAGCCAGCGCATAGCGGGATTTCAGATCCTCGCCAGGGCCGGCCCACGCCAACTCGTTGTCGGCGTAGTAGCCGATCAGCCATGGATCGTCGCGGTGATCGCGGGCAGCGATGGCCACGGCGCGCTCGGTGGCCATGGCAAAGCGCGGATCGAACGGATCCGGCATACCGCCCCACCAGTCACTGCCGGTGCTGATGCTGGTGTAATCGCCGACGATAGACAGCGGCAAGGTGTAAGGCACGCGAGCGGCGTTTCCAAGCGACGGCGCGCTCCAGTTGCCGACGGTGTTGAAACCCCAGGCTTGCAGGCGATCAAGGGTGTGGCTCACCCACTTCTGTTCATCGACCGAAGCGGTGCAAGGCACAGCAGCGGGCGGATTGGATGATGACGATTTGGCCGCTTCAGCAACGCCAGCCTTGGGCTGTTCAGACGTAGCGAGCGGTTCTGCAGCGTTTGCTGCGCTTTGCTCAGCCGCACCCGCCTTGGCCGCCTCGGCGACCCCAGCCTTGGTGGCGCTGGCCGGCTTGCACGGTTCGCCATACAGGCGCTGCAGGTTGGCACCGTAAAAATCGTACCAACGCCCGCTGGCATGACCTCGGCCCTGATCGGCGCCATTGCCACCACGGTGGTCGTCCTCGCCAAAATGCCCGGCCAACGGTTCGTCAGGTTTGGGCAAGGCTTCAAACATGTTCTCGCGACCGGCAACGTAAGTCTGGTTGACCTCCGGGCTGACGGTGTTGACGCCAAGGGAGTAGAACGGATGCCCCTCAGGCGTCACCAGATACCAGCGGCCGTCACGCTTTTCAGTGCGAAAGAAGCCGCTGGCCTTGAACGCCGGGCCTTTGTTCCAGCCGCCGAACGTGTCCAGCGATGATTTTTCGCGCTGGGCCAGCCAGGTTTTCAGCTGTTGCTGTTCTTTACCGGCGGCGGCTTTGAGCTGTTCATCATTACTGACCTTTTCCGGCCATTTGCTGCGGGTCGACTGCCCGTAAGCGTCGACCAGATTGCTATACACCGCTCGCATGACCGCATCGCCGTGCTCCACGCCGAAACGCTCGAGCAACAGGCTCTGGGCAACTTTTGGCTGATCCATCGACAGGCTCACCGACACCACTTGGCTGCGATCAATCTCGCCGCTGCTGCTGGCCAGCAATATTCGCTGACCCTCGACCAGCATCGGCATCGGCGGCCCGGCTTTCATGCCCTGGCTGAGCGGTGAAGTGGCGACCAGCGGCACCAACAGGGTTTGTGCAGGGCCGGCCGGCAAATCGACGCGGCTGGTCAGCGTCTGCCCGTTGTTGCTCTGGATCTGCACATAAACCGTCACGGCCCAGTTCATTGCACTCTGCAAACGCAGGGTCATCATGCCCGATTGTGACCAGTCCCAAGCGCCGGTTTGTGGCGTCAGACGCAAGGTCGGGCGGGCCACCGGGTTGAACGTCACACGACGCAGCACTTCACCTTCAGCCGTTTGTTCGGCATTGGCTTGCGGCAGGTCAGCGTTTTCGGTCGCGACTTTCACCACGTCAGCGGGACGGACAAAATTGAACAGGGTCTGTTGACCAGCAGGCGCCGCCAGCAACGGGGCAGCAAAGAGCAAGGCAAACACGGCAGGCAACGAACGGCGGATCATAAGAACGGAGTTCTCCCTAGCGACCAACAAAGGCCAATGGAAACGCGATGGCAGAGAGATAGACAACGCGGCGGGCAAAACGGCCCACCGATGTCTCAGGATATTTCACGACGGAAAGGCGGCAACGCATTGAGGATCGCCTTGCCGTAACGCTGGGTCACCAGTCGCCGATCCAGCAACGTGATGGTGCCGCGATCTTCTTCGGTGCGCAGCAGACGGCCGCAAGCCTGAACCAGCTTCAACGAAGCGTCGGGCACGGAGATTTCCATGAACGGATTGCCGCCCCGGGCCTCGATCCACTCGGACAATGCCGCTTCCACAGGATCGTCCGGCACCGAGAACGGGATCTTGGCGATCACGACGTGTTCGCAGTAAGCCCCGGGTAAATCGACACCTTCCGCAAAACTGGCCAGACCGAACAACACGCTGGAGTCACCGCCATCGACCCGCGCTTTGTGCTTGTTCAGGGTTTCCTGTTTCGACAGGTTGCCTTGAATGAACACTTGCTTGCGCCAGTCGCGGTCGAGGCCGTCGAACACGTCCTGCATCTGTTTGCGCGAGGAGAACAGCACCAGCGTACCGCGCGAACCTTCGACCAGGTCAGGCAAATCACGGATGATTGCGGCGGTATGGGCCGCGGCGTCGCGTGGGTCGGCTTTCAGATCCGGCACCCGCAGCACGCCAGCGTCGGCGTGATGGAACGGGCTCGGCACCACGGCGGTGATGGATTTTTTCGGCAGGCCCGCGCGCATGCGGAAGCGATCGAAAGTGCCAAGCGCGGTCAGGGTTGCGGAGGTCACCAGGCAACCATACGCCACGTTCCACAGGCTGCGGCGCAAGGTTTCCGCCGCCAGGATCGGGCTGGCGTTGACCTCGATATCGAACAGCGAACCGCTTTCAGCCAGTGTCAGCCAACGCGCCATTGGCGGGCTGTCTTCCGGATCTTCGGCGGTGAACGCCGTCCACAGTTCCCAATTGCCCGAGGCACGGGACAACAGGCTGCCGAACAGCGGATACCACTCTTCGGCCTGATTGCTGGCGATGCCTATGTTGACCTCGCCATCCATGCCTTCCTTGAGCAGATCGGTCAGGCGGGTGAACAGATCATTGAGACGCGAATAGCCCTTTTTCAGCTCGATGCCCATTTCGCGCATGTGCTCGGGAATCACCCCGCCGACGAAACGATGACGCGGGCGCTCACGGCCCTCGACATCTTCACCGGGTTTGAAATCGGCAATCTGCTCACAGGCGCTGAACATGAACTGCTGCTGGGCCTTGATCTCCCGCGCCAGCTCCGGCACCTGTTCGATCAACTTGCCGAGATCGCCCGGCAATGGATGCTGAGCCAGCAGTTTGGTGAGGTTCTTGGCGGTGGTTTCCAGCCAGTCGGCGGTAGAGCGCAGACGTGTGTAGTGAGCGAAATGGCCGATCGCCTTGTCGGGCAGATGATGGCCTTCGTCGAACACGTAAATGGTGTCGCGCGGATCAGGCAAAACAGCGCCGCCGCCCAATGCCAGGTCGGCCAGCACCATATCGTGGTTGGTGACAATCACATCGACCTTGCCCATGCCTTCGCGGGCCTTGTAAAAGGCGCACTGGCCGAAGTTCGGGCAATGCCGGTTGGTGCACTGGCTGTGATCGGTGGTCAGGCGCGCCCAATCGGCGTCTTCAAGGGCATTGGGCCAACTGTCGCGGTCGCCGTCCCATTTATTGCCGGCGAGTTTCTCGATCATGCTGGTGAACAGCTTCTGACTGGCCTCATCGACCTCGATCTTGAAGCCTTCTTCTTCGAAAAGCTGGGCAGTGGCCGTCTGTGCGTGGCCTTCCTGCAACAGCATGTCGAGCTTGGACAGGCACATGTAGCGGCCACGCCCCTTGGCCAGCGCGAAGCTGAAGGTCAGCCCGCTGTTGCGCATCAGGTCGGGCAAATCCTTGTAGACGATCTGCTCTTGCAGGGCCACGGTCGCCGTGGCGATCACCAGACGCTTGCCGGCCAGTTTGGCCGTAGGGATCGCTGCCAGGCTGTAGGCCACGGTTTTGCCGGTACCGGTGCCGGCTTCCACCGCAACAATCGCGGGGTCGCCACTGCGCCGGCCTTCGTCGTCGGTGTCGATATCCCCGAGAACCTTGGCGATTTCAGCGATCATCAGGCGCTGGCCGTAACGCGGCTTGAGGCTCTTGGCTTCAAGAAAACGCGAGTAGGCGCCCTGGATCGTGGTTTTGAGTTCAGTGCTGATCATGGATTGTCGGGCGCAAAAAAACGCTGGATAAATTTTCAGTGGTTTCAGATGGCGGCTATCATACCCCGCTAATTAATCCCGCGCAGAACGGAGTGCCCCAATGACACCTTTTAGCCTCGTTTATCCGCTGCATGTCCTGTCCGCTCTGGTGTGGGTCGGCGGTATGTTTTTCGCCTGGATGATCTTGCGTCCTGCGGCAGTGAAGGCTCTGGACGGGCCAAATCGGCTGACGCTGTGGGTGGAAGTGTTTCAAGGTTTTTTTCGCTGGGTCTGGGTTGCCGTGATCGTGTTGCCGGTCAGCGGCGTGGGCATGTTGCATCTTCAGCAGGTCGGGTTTGAGACCGCGCCGAAATATGTGCAGGTGATGATCGGGTTGTATGTGGTGATGACGGCGCTGTTCATCCGGATTCAGGGCTTGATGCTGCCAGAGTTGCGCAAAGCGGTTGAGGCCAAGGACTGGCCGGCAGGTGCGGCGGTGCTGGGGCGAATTCGCCGGGTGGTGGGGATTAATCTGCTGGTCGGGCTGGTGCTGGTGGCCGTTGCGGCGGCACGACCGATGTTTTGATCGGTACCCATCATTTGCGCTGGACACTGTTGTGGCGAGGCTGCTTGCCCCCTCGCCACAACACTGGCGTTGATCTTTAGAGGCGCTGAACAGTCACCGAGCCAGCGGCCCCAACCGGCCCAGCCTGGCCATCCGCCCCGGCCTTGCCACTCTTGCCGCCATCGGCGCGATACACCAGACAGCCCTTGGACTTGCCACCCTTACCGGCCTTGCCGCCAACGCCCGCTGGCCCACCGGCACCGCCTGCAACGTTGATCTTGATCTGTTCGGCCGGGAATTCACGCGGCACTTGCAGACGCACCAACCCACCCGGTGCGCCCGGCTGACCGTCGCTGCCATCGCTACCGTCGGCACCGTGTCCGGCCTGACCCCAGGTGCAGCCCGGATCTTCACCGTTGCCACCGTCAAGACCGACAAAACCTGGCGTCCCGCGGCCGCCACGAGCGTCGACCACCAGTTGCGGCGCATCCAGTGCCTTGAATTGCAGATTCAGATTGCGCCCCGCACGCGCAGCTTTTTCGTAAGTTCCCGGCGCACCGCGCGCAGTAATCTGGCTGCCATCACTCAGTTCGGCTCGAACGACTTTCATGTCCAAAGCCTGTTCACCCGGGACGATAGCGATACGCGCATCATGACCGAGGCGCAATTCACCCACGCTGAGCTCAGTCACATTCGGTGGAATCAGCAACGTGCCGTAATCGGCCACTTCCAGCTTGTCCAACTGCAAGGTGTTGGCAGTGTTGGGCAGACGCATCAGGGAGTTGGCTTCGACGCTGACCACTTGGGCACAGGCCAAAGGGCTGATGAATGCAGCGAGCAGGCAGAGTTTACGCATGGGAAGAAGCCTCCGGAGCGGCCGGGGCCGGGATGGTTTGCAGGTGGAAGATGCCGAACAGCAGGATGCGGCCACGGTCACGCCAAGGGTGCGGGCGCCCTTTGAGGCTGCGGTTGCACAGCAGCACTTCAAGCACATGGATCAGCAACAGCAGACTGCCGGCCAGATTGACCAGCAGGTGCAACGGATGTATGAACGGCATGAGCTGATCGACCAGCACCACGCAGCAGAACAGCAGGGTCAATAACCGCCCCAGCCCCCAAAACACTTTCATACGCTCCCCTGTATTGCGAATTATTCTTTGCACGCACAGTAACGGCTTCTACGGGGGATAAGCCAGAGGGTTAAATGAAAAAAACTCGCTTGGCCGCCAAATCGCTGCCGGGTCGACGAAGATCGTCGCCCGACAGCTCTAGCTGGCGCACTTCAGCGCCATCCTAACGATTGATGTGCAACTCCACTCGACGGTTTTTCGCGCGGCCCTCGTCGGTGGCGTTATCGGCCACCGGCTCGCTCTCGCCGCGCCCCTCACTGGTGAGTTTGTTCGGGGCCAGGCCCTGACTCAGCAAGTACGCCGCCACACTGCTGGCGCGTCGTTCCGACAATGCCTGGTTGTAGGCATCCGAACCTTTGCTGTCGGTATGACCGATCACCTTGATGCTCACCACATCAGCATTGCGCAGTTTATCCATCAGCGTATCAAGCTGGGATTTGGCCGCCGGGGTCAGGTCGGACTTGTCGAAATCGAACAGTACATCGCCGGCATCGCTCAGGGTGATGACTTCAGTCTGAGGCGCAGGCTCCGGTACTTTTTCAGTCACCGGATATTGCGGCAGTGGGCAACCCCGGTGATCGACCGGCGTATTGGCCGGTGTATCAGGGCAACGGTCGCGGCGATCGAACACGCCATCGCCGTCTTCATCGCCATCCTGGGCATAACAGATCAATCCGCCGGTCAGGATCCCCAGCGCTGCGCCGCCACCGGCCCAGCCACCACTTTCGATGGCGCCTAGACCGCCACCGACCAGCCCGCCAATAAGGCTGCAGATCGGCCAGGTACGTTGATTGAGGGGGGCAGTGCCATCGCTGTGAGTAGCGCAACCGGTAAGCAAGCTGCCCAGCAGCAGTACCGGCAAGACGGACCTTGAGAAAACAGTCATTTTGAAAGCTCCTGTGTCACCGGCCCATACCGGTTACACAGGAGTAAAGACCCGCATCCGCGACTGCACAAGCCGAGGATGCGAGAGGTCTAGCGGACGATTTTGATTTCGGTACGGCGGTTTTGCGCGCGGCCATCAGCGGTTTTGTTGTCGGCGACAGGTTGCATCTCACCCATACCGGACACCGAAACGAAGCTGGCACGCGGCACACCTTGCTGGATGAGGTATTCCACCACCGAGTGCGCACGACGGTCAGACAACTTCTGGTTGTAGGCATCGCTGCCCACGCTGTCGGTGTGACCGGTCACAGTCAGTTGCGCTGTAGAGGATTCCTGCTTCAGACGTGTGGCGACCTTGTCGAGCACTTGTTTATCAGAGCCCGTGAGCGTGGCTTTGTCGAACTGGAAGTGGACATCGCGAATGACGATGGTTTCTTCCTTGACCACTACAGCTTCTTCGACCATAGGCATCGGTGCAGGTGGAGGGCAGCCGTCAGCATCGACCTGTACGCCTTTAGGCGTGCCCGGGCACTTGTCGCGACTGTCCGGCACACCATCGCCGTCCTCATCGCCATCACCATGAACCCAGCAATAGGCCGCCGCCATGCCTCCGACGATCAGTGCACCACCACCTGCCCACGAGGAACTCTCGGTGGCACCAAGACCGGCACCGACGACGCCACCGACCGCCGCACAGGTCGGCCAGTCGGTTTTCTGCAAACCTGCACAACCAGTCAACACACTGGTTAACAGAATCAAGGGTAACGCTGTCCGAACTATGCTCATCTGGTTTTCTCCTGAGGGATCGGCTTAGAACCGATTCAGGGAGTAAAGACCGGAGTTTTAATCTCCGCCAGCAATAGGCCATGGCTGTTTGCGACCGAGTTCACAGGACTTTGGCGCATTGGCCGCAAACCGGCGGCACACCACGCTTTGCCGCCGCCGTCAGGCAGGCTAGTCTTGGCGGTCTGATTGAGGAGCCTCGATGAACGTCGCCATTTCTTCCCGCACGCCGCAACAGGCGTTGGCCGCTTTGCTGGATCGCTACGCTCCGGAGCGCTTGCTGCTGATCGGCGCCAGCGAGTTTCCGGCGCTGGCCGCTTTCAAACAAGCGCACCCGGACTGCTGCGTCGCCCACGCCGAACCCGGCACCTTGCCTGCCGAACTGGCGGCACAGCGCTTCGACCTGGCACTGGTGGTCGATTGCCTGGAACATTTGCCCAAGCGTGACGGCCTGAATCTTCTGGGCGGGATTCGCA
Organism: Pseudomonas sp. EA_65y_Pfl2_P74; assembly: GCF_963970575.1. Classification (NCBI taxonomy): domain Bacteria; kingdom Pseudomonadati; phylum Pseudomonadota; class Gammaproteobacteria; order Pseudomonadales; family Pseudomonadaceae; genus Pseudomonas; species Pseudomonas sp. EA_65y_Pfl2_P74. Next base: position 201,650 of record NZ_CAXAOQ010000004.1, on the reverse strand, counting down.
ACCTCAACGCCAGCCGCATCGCGGTAATGGCGGATCTGTCGGCCAGTGGCTGGCAGGAGACTGATTTTTACTCACTGGCACTGCAAGCCAGTGAGCGCTTTCAGCGTGACGATCAAGTGTTGACCCTGTTCACCTACGACCTGCTTGACTACAAACAAGTCCCCGACTGGCTGAATTCACGGTTCTGGGCCAATCCGGAAAACTTCGGGAAATACTGGTGGTAATGCAATGAGTACAGCTATTTGCCCTTGCGGCAGCGGCAATCTGCTGGATGCCTGCTGCGGTCACTATCACGCCGGCCTCCCGGCGCCGAGCGCCGAAGCCTTGATGCGCTCGCGTTACAGCGCCTATGTGCTGGGGCTGATCGACTATCTGGTGGCGACCACCCTGCCCGCCCAGCAATCGGGCCTTGATCGTCAGTCGATCAGCGCCTGGAGCGCACAAAGCACCTGGCTGGGCCTCGACGTCGAAAACTCGGAAGTCTTCGGCGGCCAGCCGGAACATGCCTTCGTCACCTTCACCGCACGCTGGCATGACAGCCAGGGCGAACACAGTCACCGCGAGCGCTCCTCGTTTGTACAGAACGCCGGGCGCTGGTACTTCATCGACCCGACTGTGCAATTGAAGCTGGGCCGTAATGACAGTTGCCCATGCGCCAGCGGGCAGAAGTTTAAAAAGTGCTGCGCGGGGTATTTCGGCGCGTAAATCCGCCGGCGACTAGACTGAGGCGAAAGGGAGTTTTACGCGATGCTCAGTCAACGGCGCACATTTCAGGCTTTATCTCTGATGCTGATCCTGAACCTGGGCGGTTGCGCCTCGTGGTTCAGTGATGTCAGCGTCGACCCCGCCGTGCATCTGGTCAAAGTCGAAGTGGTGCGCGCCAGGTTACTTGAGCAGAAATTCATCCTGCACTTTCGCATCGACAACCCCAACAGCAGTGACTTGACCGTGCGCGGCCTGGAATACCGCATCCATTTGGCTGACATGCTGCTGACCGAGGGTGCGTATGAACGCTGGATCACTGTCGGGGCCAAACACAGCGCTTTCTACAAAGTGCCGATTCGCACCAACCTGTGGCCTCAGGTCAAAGAGGTGGTGAAAATGCTGAAAAGGCCGAACCAGCAGATTCCTTACCGACTGCAGGGCGACATGGAAACCGGTTTATTCATCGCCCACTACGTGCACCTTGAGCGCAATGGCGTGATAATCCCCGCCGATTTAATTCCGGAGCAACACCGATGACTCAGCAACCTCATGTCCATGGCCCTGACTGCAACCACGATCATGACCATCACCACGATCACGACCATGGCCATGTCCACGGCCCGAACTGCGGCCACGCCCACCAGGAACCGGTGCGCAACGCCCTGAAAGACGTCGGCCGCAACGACCCTTGCCCATGCGGCAACGGTAAGAAATTCAAGAAGTGCCACGGCGCCTGATGCCTCGGGCGCAGATCTTCTTTGCCTGAAAGTCGCCATCGCGAGCAGGCTCACGCCTACAGGTTAATCAACGTCAGTCGCCATTTTTGTTTGCATCGCGATCCTTGTGGGAGCGGGCTTGCCAGCTCCCACAGGTTTCTCAGGCGATAGCCAGAATCCGGCCTGAACTGACCACCGTCGCATACTCCCCATCCAGATTCCCCAGCGACATCGCGTGTACCTCCTGGGCTGAACGCGGCGTACCGAAATAATCGGCCTTGTCGAAGGTGAAACACGCATCCTCCGCGACCCACGCCTCGAACCCCAGATTGCCCGCCGTGCGCGTGGTGGATTCCACCGAGTTGTTGGTCGCCACGCCAACGATGATCACCTGTGCGATCCGCGCTTCACGCAACCGCGCCTCCAGCCCCGTGCCACAAAATGCATCCGGGACCTGTTTCTGAATCAGCCACTCGCCGTCCTGCGGCATAAACCTTGCCTGAAACTCCACTCCGGACTGCTCGGGCCAGAACACTGATTCCGGCGAGCGCGACAAGTGCTGCACATGAATCACCGGTCGCCCACTGCTACGCCAAATGCCCAGCAAATCAAGGATTCGCGCTTCAGCGTCAGGATTATTGCGCCGCCCCAAGCGCGGATGCAGGATGCCTTTTTGCTGGTCGATGATGATCAGTGCGGCGTTGGCCTGAAGCTCCATGGCGATTTCTCTCACGCGGTTCATTGAATAATGTGCACTTGAGCATCCCCCCCTTCCTCAAAGCAAGCGATCGAACGCACACGGGACGACCTGATGCCGGGGTTTACCGTCCGCCATAAATCTGGAAATAACCCCCGCCCCCGCTTGCGCGGCATCCTCCTGCTCACTAACGTAGCGCCTTTACTGACGCTACCCCCCGCAGGAGCTTTGCCATGGCCTCGCCAGCCCTTACACATTTTCTTCCCCGGTTCGGCGTTGCCGCAGCAGTGGCCAGTGTTTTGGGCCTGTCCGGTTGCCAGACCTGGAACGCTCAGGACAGCCTCCCACCCACCTCCGGCGTGCAACCGCTCAAGGGGCTGGCGCAGAACGTTTCGGTGCGGCGCAATGCCATGGGCATGCCGTTGATCGAAAGCAACAGCTTCCATGACGCGCTGTTCAGCCTCGGCTACGTGCATGCCAGCGATCGCATCAACCAAATGGTCACGCTGCGTCTGTTGGCTCAGGGCCGTCTGGCGGAAATGTCTGGCGCCTCGATGCTGGATGCCGACCGCTACATGCGCGCCGTCAACCTGAAGAAAAGTGCCGGCGAGTTGTATAAAGCCTCGTCGCCACGGCTCAAGCGTTTCTTCGAAGTCTATGCCCGGGGCGTCAACGCCTACCTGTTCCGCTACGCCGACAAATTGCCGGGGGATCTCGCCTCCAGCGGTTACAAGCCTGAATACTGGAAACCGGAAGATTCGGCGCTGATTTTTGCACTGCTGAACTTCAGCCAGTCGGCCAATCTGCCGCAAGAGATCTCGTCGCTGGTCCTGGCGCAAACCATGACCACCGACAAACTTGCCTGGCTGACCCCCTCCGCACCAGACGAGAACCTGCCGCTGGCTGAAGCCGACAAGCTCAAAGGGCTCAAGCTCAACGGGCAAATACCGGGCCTGAACGAACTGAGTAACACCAGCCAGCAGCTATCGGCACTGAACTTGCTCGGCGCCACCTCTTCGAACAACTGGGCAATGGCCCCGCAACGCAGCCGCAGCGGCAAAAGCCTGCTGGCCAGCGACAGCCATGGGCCGCTGGCCGCGCCGTCGTTGTGGACCTTTGTACAGATCCGCGCGCCGAAATATCAGGCCGCCGGCGTCACCGTCGCCGGTTTGCCGATGGTCCTCGGGGGCTTCAACGGCAAAGTGGCGTGGAGCCTGAGCAGCGTGCTCGGCGACAACCAGGACCTGTTTCTGGAAAAGATCCGCCGCCAGGGCAGCAGCCTGACCTACGAGGTCAACGGCAAATGGCAGCCGCTGGGCGTGCGCAACGAAACCTACTTCGTCAAAGGCCAGCGGCCGATTCGCGAAGCAGTGTACGAAACCCGTCACGGTGCCCTGCTCAATAGCGCTCAGGCGGCGGCACAAGGCAACGGTTTTGGCCTGGCCTTGCAGACGCCGAGTTTTACCGACGACAAATCCCTGGACGCGTTTTTTGACCTGAGCCGTGCGCAGAATGTTGAGCGCGCCTCGGACGCGAGCCGGGAAATCCGCGCGATCGCCCTGAATCTGGTGTTCGCCGACGCCAGTAACATCGGCTGGCAAGTCACCGGGCGTTTCCCCAACCGTCGTGAAGGCGAAGGCCTGCTGCCATCGCCGGGCTGGGAAGGCCGTTACGATTGGGACGGTTACGCCGACCCCATGCTACATCCCTATGATCAGGATCCGGCACAGGGCTGGCTCGGCACCGCCAACCAGCGTGTCATCCCCCACGGTTACGGCATGCAGTTGTCCAACTCCTGGGCCGCGCCGGAGCGTGGCGAACGCTTGGCCGAACTGGCCGGCAGCGGCAAACACGACAGTCGCAGCGTGATTGCCATGCAATACGACCAGACCACCACGTTCGCCGCCAAGCTGAAAAAGGTATTCGAAGCACCGGGCATGAAACAATCGCTGAAACAGGCCATCGACGCTTTGCCGCCGATTGAACGCGGCAAGGCCCGCGAAGCCTTTAGCCGGTTGATGGCGTTCGACGGCAAGCTCAGCCCGACGTCCGCCGACGCGGCGATCTACGAACTGTTCCTGCAAGAAAGCATGAAACAGATCTTCCTCGACGAACTCGGCCCCGAGTCCAGCCCGGCGTGGAAAGCGTTTATTGCCAATGGCAACTTATCCTACACAGCCCAGGCTGATCATCTGCTGGGACGCGAGGACAGTCCGTTCTGGGATGACATTCGCACGGCGCAGAAAGAGGATAAAGCGCTGATTCTCGCCCGCAGCCTGGCCGCAGCGATCACCGCCGGCGACAGTCTGTTGGGTGGCGATCACAAGGCTTGGCAGTGGGGCAAACTGCACAGCTACACGTGGAAGAATGCCGATGGCCAGACCGTTCGTGGGCCGCTGGCGGCGGGCGGCGATCACACGACGTTGAACACGGCGGCGTTTAACTGGGGGCAGGACTTCAACACGACCCATGCGCCGTCGATGCGGTTTATCGTCGACTTCGGCCAGACCGAACCGCTGATGGGGCAAAACGGTACGGGCCAGTCGGGCAATCCGGTCAGCCCGAATTACCTCAACGGGATTGATGCATGGCTCAAGGGCCAGTACATCGGTTTGCCGATGCAACCGCAGAACTTTGAGCGGGTTTACGGCAAGACGCGCTTGACCCTTACGCCGGGTAAATAAAACGCCGTCCCTCTGTGGCGGGCTTGCTCGCGAAAGCGCTGTGTCATTACGAAATATCTCGACTGACACGACACCCTCGCGAACAAGCCCACATTGGCTTTGTCCCCACGCACTGAAAAATCCATAGAACTTCTGAGCACGCCCAAACCTCATAGCTAACAAGCCCTCCATTCTGGTAACGACATGGATCTTGTTATCGCCCGCCCTGAAGGTTTGTACTGCCCCGCCGGGGATTTTTACATCGACCCGTGGCGGCCGGTCGAACGCTCGGTGATCACCCATGCCCATGGCGATCACGCCCGCACCGGCAACCAGCATTACCTGGCCAGCAGCGCCAGCGAAGGCATCCTGCGCGCCCGCCTCGGCCAGGACATCCACTTGCAAACCCTGGCTTACGGTCAGCGCCTGACTCATCACGGCGTCACATTGAGCTTTCATCCGGCTGGCCACGTACTCGGCTCGGCTCAGATACGTCTGGAATACGGCGGCGAAGTCTGGGTCGCGTCGGGCGATTACAAGATCGAGCCGGACGGCACCTGCCATCCATTCGAACCGGTGCGCTGCCACACGTTCATCACCGAATCGACCTTCGGCCTGCCGATCTACCGCTGGCAGCCGCAGGCACAGGTGTTCAGCGAGATCAATCAATGGTGGTCGGCCAACATCGTCGCCGGCAAAGCCAGCGTGTTGTTTTGTTACTCATTCGGCAAAGCCCAACGGATTCTCCATGGCATCGATGAAACACTCGGCCCGATCCTCAGCCACGGCGCTGTGGAGCCGCTGAACCGGGTTTACCGCGACGCTGGCGTGTACCTGCCGCCGACGATCTATGCCGGTGACCTGAAAAAGAACGACCCGATCATGCGCCAGGCCTTGGTCATTGCTCCGCCCTCGGCCGGTGGCAGCAGTTGGATGCGGCGTTTCGGTGAATTCAGCGACGGTTTCGCCAGCGGCTGGATGCGTCTGCGCGGCCCCCGCCGACGGCGCGGGGTCGATCGCGGTTTCGTGCTGTCCGATCACGCCGATTGGCCCGGCCTGCTCTGGGCGATCAATCAGACCGGCGCCGAACGGGTGATGGTTACCCACGGCTCGATAGGCGTCCTGGTGCGCCATCTGCGTGAACAAGGTCTGGATGCTCAAGGCTTCAACACCGAATACGGCGATGACGAAGACGAAAACATCACCGTCGAACCGACCATTGCCGAGACGTCTGCATGAAAGCCTTCGCCGAGTTGTACGCCGAGCTCGACGCGACCACGTCGAGCAACGCCAAACTGGCGGCAATGCAAGCCTACTTCGCCCAGGCAGCACCGCAAGATGCGGCGTGGGCGGTGTACTTCCTCTGCGGCGGACGCCCTCGGCAACTGGTCCCGGTGCGCATCCTGCGTGAACGTGCGGTCGGGGTGTCCGGCCTGGAACCCTGGCTGTTCGAGGAAAGCTATCAATCGGTAGGCGATCTGGCGGAAACCATTTCACTGGTGCTTCCGGAAAATCCGCACAACTCCGATGCCGGCCTCGCGCAATGGATCGAGGACAAATTGCTGCCGCTGCGCGGTGAAACCCCGGACTACCTGTCCAAGCAACTGCCGGCGCTGTGGGCGCAACTGGATCGACCGAGCCTGATGTTGTGCATCAAGTTGATCACCGGCAGTTTGCGCGTCGGCGTGTCGAAATTGTTGGTGACACGGGCGTTGGCCTCAATGGCCGGCCTGGACAGCAAGCGCATAGCGCAACGCCTGGTCGGTTACACCGATCAGTCCAACCGACCGAACGCCGCCAGCTATCTGAAATTGATCGCGCCAGAATCTGCCGATGAACATGCCCAGCGCGGCGGTCAGCCGTACCCGTTTTTTCTTGCTCATGCTTTGTCGCAACCGGTTGAAGCGTTTGAAGGGCTGATCGGGCCTGCCAGTCATTGGCAAGTGGAATGGAAGTGGGACGGCATTCGTGCGCAAGTGATCAAGCGTGACAGCCGCTTGTGGGTCTGGTCGCGGGGCGAAGAGTTGGTGACTGAGCGCTTCCCCGAACTTGATGCGCTGGTACACGGCCTGCCCGATGGCACAGTGATCGATGGCGAAATCGTGGTGTGGAAAAGCACCCACCCGAGCACTGAAGACGCCTTCGATCCGCAATCGCCGGAGCCGCCAGCGGTGCAACCGTTCGCCCTGCTGCAACAGCGGATCGGCCGCAAAAACCTTGACCGGAAAATTCTCCAGGAGGTGCCGGTGGTGGTGCTTGCCTACGACCTGCTGGAATGGCAGGGCGAAGACTGGCGCAACCAGCCGCAAGCCAAGCGCCGCGCCCAATTGGAAGAGGTCATTGCGCGCTGCAACAGCCCGGTGTTGCTCGCCTCGCCGGTGCTGACCGGCACCGATTGGTCTGACCTCGCCCGCCAGCGCGAAGCCTCCCGCCGATTAGGTGTCGAGGGCATGATGCTCAAGGCACGCGACGGCTTGTATGGCATCGGCCGCACCAAGGACATGGGCGTTTGGTGGAAATGGAAGGTCGATCCGTTCAGTGTCGATGCGGTGTTGATCTACGCACAGCGCGGTCACGGGCGGCGCGCCAGCCTCTACAGCGATTACACCTTTGCCGTGTGGGACGGGCCGCCGGAGTCGAGTCAACGTACATTGGTACCGTTCGCCAAGGCCTATTCCGGGCTGACCGACGCAGAGATGCGCGAAGTCGACAGCATCGTACGCAAGACCACCGTGGAAAAGTTCGGCCCGGTCAGCAGCGTCAAGCCGAGCCTGGTATTTGAACTGGGTTTCGAAGGGATCGCCCTGTCGCGACGGCATAAAAGCGGGATTGCGGTGCGGTTCCCAAGGATGCTGCGCTGGCGCCAGGACAAAACCGTAGAAGAAGCGGACAGTCTGGCAACACTGCAAGATCTGCTGGCCTGACTGGATCAGTACCACGCCGCGCGTCGACGCCATTTGAACTGATTTGGTGCAAGGTATTTACGATGCCCGTTTCTGTGCACCAATCACTCTCTCCTCTCCCTTCCCCAACCTTTTAAAACACTTGTTCGGGACTGTGGTTCGGAAATTGCTACTTTTAATAGGTCGTACGCGTTCCAGTAACAATAATTCTGCGCCACAAGCGCTCATATTGGTTCTTAGGGATTGAATAATGAAAAAAGCATTGCTGACCCTTTCTGCACTGGCGTTGTGCATGGCCGCCGGCTCCGCGCTGGCCAAGGAATACAAAGAGTTGCGCTTTGGCGTTGACCCTTCGTACGCACCGTTTGAGTCGAAAGCGGCCGACGGCAGCCTGGTGGGCTTCGACATCGACCTGGGCAACGCGATCTGCGCCGAACTGAAGGTCAAGTGCAAGTGGGTCGAAAGTGACTTCGACGGCATGATTCCGGGCCTCAAGGCCAATAAATTCGACGGTGTGATCTCGTCGATGACCGTGACCCCGGCCCGTGAAAAAGTCATCGACTTCTCCAGCGAACTGTTCTCCGGTCCGACCGCTTATGTGTTCAAGAAAGGTTCTGGCGTCACAGCAGACGTGGCGTCCCTGAAGGGCAAAACCGTGGGCTACGAGCAAGGCACCATTCAGGAAGCCTATGCCAAAGCCGTTCTGGACAAGGCAGGCGTGAAAACCCAGGCCTATCAAAACCAGGATCAGGTGTATTCCGACCTGACGTCCGGCCGTCTCGACGCTGGCATCCAGGACATGCTGCAAGCCGAACTGGGCTTTTTGAAGTCGCCACAGGGCGCCGATTATGACGTCAGCAAGCCAGTGGACAGCGAATTGCTGCCAGCCAAAACTGCTGTCGGTATTAAGAAAGGTAACACTGCGCTGAAGGCACTTTTGGATAAAGGTATCAAAGCGTTACACGATGATGGCACCTACGCCACCATCCAGAAGAAACACTTTGGCGATCTGAATCTGTACAGCGGCAAATAACACCCCGGCGCCCATCACTCGATGGGCGCCTTTTCCACCCGCTCAGGTTGCTGATTTATGTTTGAAACCCTCTTACAAAATCTGGGGCTCTCTGCCTTCAGCCTCAAGGGCTTCGGTCCTTTGCTGATGGAAGGCACCTGGATGACCATCAAATTATCGGCGATGTCGCTGCTGGTGGCCGTGCTGCTCGGTCTGATCGGCGCCAGTGCCAAGCTGTCAAAAGTCAAACTGGTGCGCCTGCCCGCCCAGCTCTACACCACGCTCATTCGCGGGGTGCCCGACCTGGTGCTGATGCTGCTGATTTTCTACAGCCTGCAAACCTGGTTGACCCTGCTCACCGACTACCTGGAATGGGATTACATCGAGATTGACCCGTTCAGCGCCGGGGTCCTGACCCTGGGCTTCATTTATGGCGCGTATTTCACTGAGACCTTCCGTGGCGCAATCCTCGCGGTGCCACGCGGCCAGGTTGAAGCGGCCACCGCCTATGGCCTCAAACGCGGCCAGCGTTTTCGCCTGGTGGTGTTCCCGCAGATGATGCGCTTCGCCCTGCCCGGCATCGGCAACAACTGGATGGTGATGCTCAAGGCCACCGCGCTGGTGTCGATCATCGGCTTGGCCGATTTGGTCAAAGCCGCGCAGGACGCCGGCAAAAGCACCTATCAACTGTTCTACTTTCTGGTACTCGCCGCGTTGATCTATCTGCTGATCACCAGCGCCTCGAACATCATCCTGCGCAGGCTCGAACGCCGTTATGCCGCCGGCTCCCGGGAGGCCGTACGATGATCGAACTTCTACAGCAATACTGGAAACCCTTCCTTTATACCGACGGCAACAACATCACCGGGCTGGCGATGACGATGTGGCTGCTCAGCGCCTCGATCTTCATCGGATTCTTCGCATCCATTCCGCTGTCGATCGCTCGGGTCTCCACGCACTTCTACATCCGCTGGCCCGTGCAGTTCTACACCTACCTGTTCCGGGGTACGCCGCTGTATATCCAGTTGCTGATTTGCTACACCGGCATCTACAGCCTGGCCGCCGTGCGCGCGCAGCCGATTCTCGACAGCTTCTTTCGCGATGCGATGAACTGCACCATTCTGGCCTTTGCCCTGAACACTTGCGCCTACACCACGGAGATTTTCGCCGGGGCGATTCGCAGCATGAACCACGGCGAAGTCGAAGCGGCCAAAGCTTACGGGCTGACAGGGTGGAAGCTGTATGCCTACGTGATCATGCCCTCGGCGCTACGCCGCTCGTTGCCTTATTACAGCAACGAAGTGATCCTGATGCTGCACTCGACCACCGTGGCCTTCACCGCGACCGTCCCTGACATTTTGAAAGTGGCCCGGGACGCCAACTCGGCGACCTTCCTGACGTTTCAGTCGTTCGGCATCGCCGCGCTGATCTACCTGACCATTACTTTCGCGCTGGTCGGCCTGTTCCGCCTCGCCGAACGCCGATGGCTGGCCTTCCTCGGGCCGACCCACTAGGACTTAGCTCAAATGCGCCACCAGATACATGACTTGCTGGCCCCGCTGCCGGGGACCGCACGACAGATTCACAGTTTTCACTTCGGCCCGGAGCAGGCCAAAGGCAAGGTCTACATCCAGTCTTCGCTGCACGCCGACGAATTGCCCGGGATGCTCGTGGCCTGGCACCTCAAGCAGCGCCTGAAGGAGCTCGAAGCCGCCGGGCGCCTGCGCAGCGAAATCGTGCTGGTGCCGGTGGCCAACCCGGTTGGCCTCGAACAAGTGCTGATGGACGTGCCGCTGGGCCGCTACGAGCTGGAGAGCGGGCAGAACTTCAACCGCTGGTTCGTCGACCTGAGCGAAGAAATCGGCAACGACATCGAGGCCAGACTGAGCGACGACCCGCAGCGCAACCTCGAGCTGATCCGCGCCAGCCTGCGCAGCGCCCTCGCCCGCCAGACCGCCAGTACGCAACTGCAATCCCAACGCCTGATCCTGCAACGGCTGGCTTGCGATGCGGACATGGTGCTCGACCTGCATTGCGACTTCGAATCGGTGGTTCACCTCTACACCACGCCCGAAGCGTGGCCGCAGGTCGAGCCTCTGGCGCGTTACATCGAATCCCAGGCCAGTCTGTTGGCCACCGATTCCGGCGGTCAGTCGTTCGATGAATGCTTCACCCTGCTCTGGTGGCAACTCAAAGAACGTTTCGGCGAACACTTCAAGATTCCGCTGGGCAGTTTCTCGGTGACCGTGGAGTTGCGCGGCCAGGGTGATGTCAATCACCCGATGGCCAGCCGCGACTGCCAGGCGCTGCTCGATTATCTGGTGCAGTTCGATGCGATCGTTGGCGAAACCAAGCCGCAGCCGCCACTGCCGTTCCCCGCCACGCCGCTGGCCGGGGTGGAACCGGTGATCACGCCAGTCGGCGGCCTGTTGGTGTATTGCGCCACTGCGGGGCAATACCTGGAGGCTGGTCAGCAGATCGCCGAAATCATTGACCCGATCAACGACCGGGTCACGCCCATTCATTGCACCATTGCCGGTTTGATGTACGCCCGCTCATTGCGGCGCATGGCCACGGCCGGCATGGTGATCGCCCACGTCGCGGGCGCTGAAGCCTATCGCAGCGGCTACCTACTTTCGCCTTGAGGATGTCTGTCCCATGTACAAACTGACCGTTGAAAACCTGCACAAAAGCTATGGCGACCATCAGGTGCTCAAAGGCGTTTCGCTCAAGGCCAGGACTGGCGACGTGATCAGCCTGATCGGCGCCAGCGGCTCGGGCAAAAGTACCTTTTTGCGCTGTATCAATTTTCTCGAACAACCCAATCAAGTCGCGATGAGTCTCGACGACCAAGCGATTGCCATGGTCACCGACCACCATGGCGTGCATGTGGCTGATGCCAATGAACTGCAACGCCTGCGCACGCGCCTGGCGATGGTGTTCCAGCATTTCAACCTGTGGAGCCACATGACCGTGCTGGAAAACATCACCATGGCCCCGCGCCGGGTGCTGGGCTGCAGCAAACAGGAAGCCGAAGACCGTGCCCGACGTTATCTGGACAAGGTCGGCCTGCCAGCGCGGGTGGCGGATCAGTACCCGGCGTTTCTGTCGGGCGGCCAGCAACAGCGTGTGGCGATTGCCCGCGCGCTGGCGATGGAGCCGGAAGTCATGCTGTTCGATGAACCGACCTCGGCGCTGGATCCGGAACTGGTGGGCGAGGTACTGAAGGTGATTCAGGGGCTGGCTGAAGAAGGCCGGACCATGATCATGGTGACCCACGAAATGAGCTTCGCCCGCAAAGTATCCAGTCAGGTCCTGTTTTTGCACCAAGGACTGGTCGAAGAGGAAGGCGCGCCTGAGGACGTGCTGGGCAATCCGAAAAGCGAGCGCCTCCAACAATTCCTCAGCGGCAACCTCAAATAATTTGCACACATAAAACCTGCGGGAGCGAGCCTGCTCGCGAAAGCGATCGGTCAGTCAACAATGATGTTGAATGTGGCGACGTCTTCGCGAGCAAGCTCGCCCCCACAAGGGTATTGAGCTACTGACGAAATTAAACTTGTTAGCGGGCACCGCGGTCACTGGAATAACCCCTCCAGAGTGCGCGCAGCCCGCATGGCGAAATCCCCCGACCTCGCAAAAACCTGGTTCAGCGCCCGACACTGGAAGCCCTTCGCGTTCCAGAAACAGGTGTGGGCCGCTGTCAAAAACGGCGAATCCGGTTTGCTCCATGCCAGCACCGGCGCCGGTAAAACCTATGCCGTGTGGTTTGCGGCACTCAATCGTTTCGCCAGATCCGCGCCAACCGTCGAAACATCGCGCAAACGCAAACCGCTGGCCGAACCGCTGACCGTGCTGTGGATCACGCCAATGCGCGCCCTCGCCGCCGACACTGCGCGCGCCCTGCAAATGCCTGTCGATGATTTACACATTCCCTGGAGCATCGGCCTGCGCACAGGCGACACCGCCAGCAGCGAACGGGCCCGTCAGAGTCGACGCCTGCCCACCACGCTGATCACCACACCTGAGAGCCTGACGCTGATGCTCGCCCGCGCTGACGCACAAACTGCGCTCTCAACCCTGCGTATGCTGGTTGTCGACGAATGGCACGAACTACTCGGTAACAAACGCGGCGTGCAATTGCAATTGGCCCTCGCCCGCCTGCGCCACTGGCAAGCCGACCTGATCGTCTGGGGCGTCTCCGCCACGCTGGGTAATCAATCCCACGCCGAACAGGTGCTGATCCCACAGGGCGGTGGCGTGAGTATTCAGGGCCAGAGCGAAAAATCCCTGACAGTCGACACCCTCCTCCCCCCGACCATCGAACGTTTTCCATGGGTCGGGCATCTCGGTCTGAAGATGCTGCCGCAAGTGGTCGCCGAACTCGACGCCTGCGCCAGCAGCCTGGTGTTCACCAACACCCGGGCGCAGTCGGAAATCTGGTATCAGGCGTTGCTTGAGGCGCGCCCGGACTGGGCCGGGTTGATCGCTTTGCACCATAGTTCGCTGTCCCGCGACACCCGCGACTGGGTTGAGCAGGCGCTCAAGGACGGGCAACTCAAAGCCGTGGTGTGTACCTCAAGCCTGGATCTGGGCGTGGACTTCCTGCCGGTAGAGCGCGTGCTGCAAATCGGCTCAGCCAAGGGCGTGGCACGTCTGATGCAGCGCGCCGGGCGATCTGGCCACGCACCGGGGCGCACTTCACGAGTAACGCTGGTGCCGACGCACAGCCTTGAACTGATCGAGGCCGCCGCCGCTCGCGATGCCGTGGAGCAAAGACAAATTGAACCGCGATGGTCGCCGCATCAACCGCTGGATGTGCTGGTGCAGCATGTGGTCAGCATGGCACTGGGGGGCGGATTTATACCCGAAGCGTTGTACGAAGAAGTCCGTGGCGCTTGGGCTTATCGCGACCTCACACCCGTCGATTGGGCATGGGCGCTGGCTTTCGTACGCCATGGCGGCATGTCTCTGACGGCTTATCCGGATTACCGCCGGGTCGAACCGGATGAGCATGGTGTCTGGCGCGTGCCCGATGCGCGACTGGCGCGGCGGCACCGCATGAGCATCGGCACCATCGTCAGCGACGCGAGCATGCAGTTGAAGTTCTGGAGCAAGGGCGGCGCAGGCAAGCCATTGGGCAGCGTCGAAGAAGGCTTCATTGCCCGCCTTAAACCGGGTGATGGTTTTCTGTTCGCCGCACGTTTGCTGGAACTGGTGCGCGTGGAAAACATGACCGCTTACGTCAAACGCAGCGCCGCTAAAAAAGCCGCCGTACCACGCTGGAACGGCGGACGCATGCCGCTTTCCAGTGAACTGGCGCAAGCGGTGGTGACGCGCTTGAGCGCCGCCGCGCAAGGTGAGTTTGCCGGTCCGGAAATGCAGGCACTGCGCCCCCTGCTGGAAACACAGGCGCGCGCCTCTGGCTTGCCCACGACCCGCCACCTGCTGACCGAAGCGCTGAAATCCCGTGAAGGCTGGCACCTGTTTCTCTACCCGTTCGCCGGAAGACAAGTGCATCTGGGGCTTGCAAGCCTGCTGGCCTGGCGCGTCAGTCAGCGTCAGCCGCTGACATTCTCGATTGCCGTCAATGACTACGGGCTGGAATTGCTCAGCGCCACGCCGGTTGATTGGGCAGAACACCTGAACGAGGCGTTATTCACTTGCGATCATCTGTTAGCCGACGTTCTGGCCAGTCTCAACGCCGGAGAACTGGCCTTGCGGCGCTTTCGGGAAATCGCCCGGATCGCCGGACTGGTGTTCGCCGGTTTTCCAGGCGCACCGAAAAGTACCCGCCAGGTGCAAGCCTCCAGCGGATTATTCTTCGAAGTGTTCAAACAATATGACCGTGACAATCTGCTGCTGGCGCAAGCCGGGGAAGAAGTCCTGCGTGAAGAACTGGATATTCGCAGGCTGGAACAGACGCTGGAGCGCCTCCAAGGAATGAAACTGGACATGCACCGGATCAAACGCCCTACGCCCCTGGGGTTTCCCCTCTTGGTGGAACGTATGCGCGAGCGCATGAGTTCGGAAAAACTCGCTGACCGTATCAGACGGATGGTCGGCGACCTGGAGCAATCTGCCGACACGGGCAAACGCTGATGAGTACGCTCTACCCTGTGCATCTGGCCGGTGAAGAACTCTGGCTATTGCCGGAAAAAGCCCTGTATTGGCCGGCACAACAGGCGCTGCTCATCGCCGATGTCCATTTTGGCAAGGCTGGCGCCTATCGCAGCCTCGGGCAGCCCGTTCCGCAAGGCACGACGGCGAGCAATATCGCGATGCTCGATCAACTGCTGAACCAGCATCCCTGTCGGCAACTCATTTTTCTGGGGGATTTCCTTCATGGTCCGGGCTCTCATTCGCCCGGCACATTGAACGCGCTGGCGCAATGGCGAGCTCGCCACGCGGATCTGCCGATGACGCTGATCCGTGGCAATCACGACAAACGTGCGGGCGATCCACCAGTGGCGCTTAACATCAGAGTGGTTGCAGAACCGATGCTGCTCGGGCCGTTTGCCTTGCAGCATGAACCGATTCCTCATCCGGAAAGACATGTGCTGGCCGGTCATGTACACCCGGTTTATCGGCTGCATGGCAAGGGCCGGCAGAGTTTGCGTTTGGCGTGTTTCAGCGTGGGCGAACGCGTCAGCTTGATGCCGGCGTTCGGCGCGTTCACCGGTGGTTATGCGATCAAACGAGATGACAACTGCAGGATATTTGTCATCGGTGATAACGAAGTATGGCCCGTCAGTTGAAGCCTTCGAGGACTTCAAATGACGGGCCATCGCATGTGAGTTAGGCAACTGGCGCCGGTGGCGGCTCGTCGGGACGCGTCGGCTCACCCGGCTCGGTCGGTTGTTCGTTGGGGGTATCAGGATCGGGCTGACCGGGAATTCCCCCCGCCATGCTCAGGGTCGGGTGTGCCAACAAGGACCAGGCTAAAACGCCAACCTGATTGGGCTCAAGCCTTGCCAGTTCGGCAGTGATATGCGGATCGATCTTCATGGAACACTCCTCAGCGAAGGCCCGTTTTGCCAGAAACAAAAACGGGCAGTACACCCCATAGAGTGTCTGCCCGCCAAAGAATTCCCGACATCCGCCGGATGGACGATCAGGTACGCGGCAGAGTGACGCCACGCTGGCCCTGATACTTGCCGCCGCGATCCTTATAGGACACTTCACATTCCTCGTCGGACTCAAGGAACAGCATCTGCGCCACGCCTTCGTTGGCGTAGATTTTCGCCGGCAGGTTAGTGGTGTTGGAAAACTCCAGCGTCACGTGGCCCTCCCACTCCGGCTCAAGCGGCGTGACGTTGACGATGATGCCGCAGCGCGCGTAGGTGCTTTTACCCAGGCAGATGGTCAATACGTTGCGCGGAATGCGGAAGTATTCGACCGTGCTGGCCAGCGCGAAGGAGTTCGGTGGAATGATGCAGACATCGCTGTGGATATCGACAAAGCTGCCAGCGTCGAAGTTTTTCGGGTCGACGATGGCCGAATTGATGTTGGTGAACACCTTGAAGTGGCTGGTGCAACGCACATCGTAGCCGTAGCTCGACACACCGTAGGAGATCACCCGGCTGTCGTCGCTGCCGCGCATCTGGCGCTCGACGAACGGTTCGATCATGCCGTGTTCCTGCGCCATGCGGCGAATCCACTTGTCCGATTTGATGCTCATGGCGGGTGTCCTGAATAGCGAGGTGGAAAAATTCTGTCCGGCATCTTACCGGGCGCGCCGCCGGGTTCAAAGTGCGCGCTGCAATTCTCGCCGAACACGCTGAAAATACGGGTTCTGGAGACGAACTGTCGCACCGCTGATCCTTAAAACAGAGAAACCTTCGCAAGAAGCATTGGCACGTTCGGGAAAAAGGGTTAAGGTGGCGCCACTGTGCTGCTTGTGTCACTGAGAATCTCTACACGATATGTTGAATTTCGATCCAACCATCTACAAGAATTTTTCCTGCTCTTTGCACTCAGTCTCGGCCAGGGTTCTTCCTGCGTCGCAGTTATCTTTGTTCAAGGAGTTACACCATGTCTAATCGCCAAACCGGTACCGTTAAGTGGTTCAACGATGAAAAAGGCTTCGGCTTCATCACTCCACAATCCGGTGACGACCTGTTCGTTCACTTCAAAGCTATCCAATCCGACGGCTTCAAAAGCCTGAAAGAAGGCCAACAGGTTTCTTTCATCGCTACCCGCGGTCAGAAAGGCATGCAAGCTGAAGAAGTACAAGTTATCTAACTTGTAGCTTCTTTAGAAAAGAGCCCCGCCCTTAAAAGCGGGGCTTTTTTGTGGGCGCTTGTTTTCCAGGCGCAAAAAAAGATCGCAGCCCGCAGCAACTCCTACGCTGATTCTTTGTAGGCGCCGCCGCAGGCTGCGATCTTTTGCTTTTGCCTTACCAGGCCACGCCAAAGCCTGCGGTGTAACGTGTCTTGCTCAAATCGGCATCATCGGTACCGCTGATGATGTCGCGCTCAGCCTTGAGATTCAGCGAAGCCCAGTCGGTAACCTTGTAGCGCAGCCCCATTTCGGCATCCAGCGCGTAATCCGCCACACCGGACAACGGCTTGCCGACCTCACCGTTAGTGAAGAACTCGACCTTCTTGCCAATCAGGTAGCGGTTGTAGTCCCACTTCATCGCGACGGAGTAAAAGTTGTCCTTGCTGCCATCGCTGTATTCATAGTCCGTTCGGTTCAACAGCGAGCCGAGCGAGAACGCACCCAATTCGTCATCCCAGAACTGGTAGCCGGGGCCGGTACCTACGACTCGCTGACGTGACAATTCCTCGACGTGATCGCGTTTGTAGTTCAGGCGCCCCTGCCAGAACCACTGATCGGTCAGGAACCGGTCGAGTGCATACTCGGCGCGCCAGTTGTCGGTGGTGGTCACGTCATTCTGCACTTCGCGGTTGTATTCGCCTTCAGCGGTATGACGCCAGCGCCCATGACGCGCAGAGGTCTTGAAGCCGATGTCGTAATCATCAGTGTCCTTTTCGGCGCGCTGATAATCGAGTGCCAGGTCGACATTACCCTTCCACACCAGATCCTCGACCACCGGCTTGGGCTTGAGAATTTGCTGAATGCTCGCCAGCTCCACGGTTTTCGGCGCTTCGCCGTTGGCCAGCGTGACCTTTCCGTCGCCGGCAGCGGTCAGCGATTTGGCTTTCTCACCGTTATAGGCGTCCTGCTTGACCAGCAACTCCTGGTCACTTTCCAGGGTCTTGACCTCTTTCCAGTTGATCGAGACCGCACCAGCGTACTGGGTCTGAACCAACAGCTTACCGCCATCGAACAGGGTGATTTTACCGCTCAACTTGTCGCCGTTCTTCATCCAGACGGTGTCGGCAAGCAGGGGCGTGGACGCACTGAAAACAGCAAGGCACAGCAAGGTTCTGGAAAACATAAGCGAATCGAGGGCTCAAGTTTGCGAAAAAGTTCGGCATTATCCGTAGGAATAAGACCCTGACAAGGACTGACCGGACTATTTCTATTGAGTTCATTTCTCAACTGCACGGTCTGCATTTACCCTTGAAAATATCGAACGAACACATTCAGGAACCGCGGACGTGACAGACCTGATTCACGAAAACGAGAGCGAAGCGCAAATCCGACGCACGGCGCTCTACTCGACCCTCGCCCAAGTGCCCGAGGGTAAGGTCGTCAGCTATGGTCAATTGGCTGACCTTGCCGGGCTGGGGCGTGCCGCGCGCTGGGTCGGGCGCACCCTGAGTCAATTGCCCGGCGACACCAAACTGCCCTGGCACCGCGTATTGGGCGCCGGCGGTCGGATCAGCCTGCCGGCAGGCAGCCCATCGGGCGATGAACAACGTGCGCGTTTGCGCATGGAAGGCATCACCATCCTGAACAATCGTGTGGATATTCAGCGTCATGGCTGGCGTCCGGTAGAGCACAGCGGTTAGAGTGCGCGCTTTGTTTTCGCAATCTTGAGGCAGACTTCAGCCCATGCCCCGTAAAACCTGGCGCGCCGCGCTCGCCGCCTATGCCAGTCCTTCGACACTCGTGCTGTTGCTGCTGGGTTTCGCCGCCGGCCTGCCGTACATGCTGGTGTTTTCAACGCTTTCCGTCTGGCTGCGTGAGGCCGGCGTGGCCCGGGAAACCATTGGTTACGCGAGCCTGATCGGCCTGGCCTATGCGTTCAAATGGGTCTGGTCACCGCTGCTCGACCAATGGCGCCTGCCCTTGCTGGGCAAGCTTGGCCGTCGCCGCTCGTGGCTGGTGCTCTCGCAGGTGCTGGTGATTCTGGGCCTGATCGGCATGGGTTTCTGCGATCCGCAGAAGCATCTGTCCTGGCTGATCGCCATCGCCGTTGTCGTCGCCTTCGCTTCCGCCACCCAAGACATCGCGGTGGATGCCTATCGCCTGGAAATCGCCGACGACAGCCGCCAGGCAGCACTGGCCGCCAGTTATATGTCTGGCTATCGCGTCGCCGCCCTGTTGGCGACCGCTGGCGCATTGTTTTTCGCCGAAGGCTTTGGCTCGACCGGTTTCAACTACAAACATTCGGCCTGGGCTGGCACGTATGCGCTGTTCGGCGCGCTGATGATTCCCGCCCTGCTCACGACCCTGTTCATGCGTGAACCGCCAGTGCCGCTGCGCACCCAATTGCAGGCCGGCCGCTACACCTTCATGCACCAATTGATGTCGGTATTGGTATTGATCATCTTGTTGGTGTCCGTGCCGGCGATGTTCACTCAGTTGTACAACACCGATTTCGCCAGCGTGCTGTTTGAAGGCGTCAGCCCGCTGGACCTGCTGCTCGAAGACCGCGCCTTCCTGCGCGCCATTCTCTACACCTTGCTCACCTGGATGTGCCTGTCAGCCATGGGACGCCGTGGGCTTGCGCCCGTGCTGACGCCCGTCAACGACTTCATCCTGCGCTACCGCTGGCAAGCCCTGTTGTTGCTCGGGCTGATCGCTACCTATCGGATGTCCGACACGGTCATGGGCGTGATGGCCAACGTGTTCTACATCGACCAGGGCTTCACCAAGGATCAGATCGCCAGCGTCAGCAAGATTTTCGGCCTGATCATGACCCTCGTGGGTGCGGGCATGGGCGGCCTGCTGATCGTACGCTTCGGGATTCTGCCGATCCTGTTTATCGGTGGCGCGGCCTCGGCAGGCACCAACCTGCTGTTCCTGATGCTGGCCGACATGGGGCCGAACCTTAAGATGCTGGTGGTGACCATTTCCCTCGACAACTTCAGCTCGGGCCTTGCAACTTCGGCGTTTGTTGCGTACCTGTCGAGCCTGACCAACCTGAAATTCTCCGCAACGCAATACGCCCTGCTCAGCTCGATCATGCTCCTGTTGCCGCGCCTCATTGGTGGGTATTCCGGGGTCATGGTGGAGAAGTTCGGTTACCACAACTTCTTCCTCATCACCGCATTGCTCGGCGTACCGACACTGGTGCTGATCGCCCTGCACTGGTTCCAGGAAAGCCGTCGCGAAGGCCCGACACCGACGCCGGAGCCCGTGCCGACGCCGGTTGCGGAAGAATCGTAAGACGTTTCGCCAACGGCGGGAGGAATCCCGCCGTTACCCCACTGCACTGACCACACTTCTGTACGGCAGCAAAACTCGCCGGTACACTGCTCCGTCATTTCCAGTCATAGCAACCGACAACGGCCAACCATGCGCACCAGTCAATTTTTGCTCGCCACACAGAAAGAAACGCCTTCCGATGCGGTCGTGATCAGCCATCAGCTGATGCTGCGCGCCGGCATGATCCGCAAACTCGCCTCGGGCCTGTACACCTGGCTGCCCATGGGCCTGCGGGTTATGCGCAAGGTTGAAGCCATCGTTCGCGAAGAAATGAACGCTGCCGGCTCTCTGGAAGTGTTGATGCCGAGCACCCAACCGGCCGAACTGTGGCAGGAATCGGGGCGCTGGGAAGAATACGGCCCTGAGTTGCTGCGCATCAAAGACCGCCACGGTCGCGACTTCTGTGCGGGCCCGACCCACGAGGAAGTGATCACCGATCTGATGCGCAACGAGTTGAGCAGCTACAAACAGCTGCCCATCAACCTGTACCAGATCCAGACCAAATTCCGTGACGAAATCCGCCCACGCTTCGGTTTGATGCGCGGCCGCGAATTCATCATGAAAGACGCGTACTCGTTCCACACCGACCAGGCGTCGCTGCAGGTCACTTATGACCGCATGCATCAGGCGTACTGCAACGTGTTCACGCGTCTGGGCCTGAAGTTCCGCCCTGTCGAGGCTGACAACGGCTCGATCGGCGGCGCCGGTTCCCACGAGTTCCACGTACTGGCCGAGTCCGGCGAAGACGACATCGCCTTCAGCAACGGCTCCGACTATGCGGCGAACATCGAGAAAGCCGAAGCGGTGCCACGGGAAACTTCCCGCCCTGCACCGACTCAAGAGCTGCGTCTGGTGGACACTCCGGACACCAAGACCATTGCTGCACTGGTGGAAAAATTCAATCTGCCGATTGAAAAGACCATCAAGACCCTGATCGTGCGCGCCGAAGAAGAAGGCAAACTGATCGCTCTGGTGATCCGTGGCGACCACGAACTCAACGAGATCAAAGCCGCCCAGCAACCCGGCGTTGCCAGCCCGCTGGTCATGGCGACCGACTCCGAACTGCGTGACGCCATTGGCGCCGGTGCCGGTTCCCTCGGCCCACTGAACCTGCCGCTGCCAATCATCATCGACCGCTCGGTCGAGCTGATGAGCGACTTCGGTATCGGCGCGAACATCGATGACAAGCACTACTTCGGCGTGAACTGGGAGCGAGACCTGCCGGTTCCGACCGTGGCTGACCTGCGCAACGTGGTGGCGGGTGACCCAAGCCCGGACGGCAAAGGCACGCTGGAAATCAAGCGCGGCATCGAAGTCGGTCACATCTTCCAGCTGGGCAACAAGTACAGCAAAGCAATGAAGTGCGAAGTGCTGGGCGAGAACGGCAAGCCAGTGACCCTGGAAATGGGTTGCTACGGTATTGGCGTGTCCCGCGTGGTGGCTGCCGCCATCGAGCAGAACAACGATGCAAACGGCATCATCTGGAGCGACACCCTGGCGCCGTTCCAGATCGCGCTGGTGCCGCTGCGTTATGAAACCGAACAGGTTCGCGAAGCCACCGACAAGCTGTACGCGGAACTGACTGCGGCCGGTTTCGAAGTGCTGCTGGACGATCGCGACAAGAAAACCAGCCCGGGCATCAAGTTCGCGGACATGGAACTGATCGGCATTCCACACCGCATCGTGGTCAGCGACCGCGGCCTCGCCGAAGGCAACCTGGAATACAAGAGCCGTACCGAAGGCGAGGCGCAAGCGCTGCCGGTGGCTGACGTATTGTCCTTCCTTCAGGCCCGTATCCGCCGCTGAAACCAGATAGAGACGTCATGTTCAAGCGAAACACCTTAGGCCTCGGTGGCACCGCCCTGTGCGGTGCCCTGCTGGTCAGCGGCTGTGCCAATCACATGTCACAGCGCAGCGAGCACGAAGAGCGGGTCGAGCGCAAACTGCTCGATCACAGCCTGCAGATCGATGTCGGTGAGCCTAAGGTGCTTGAGCTGCCGCAGCGACGCGTGAAGATCAACGAGCAGAAAACGTTCGAAGTCACCGAGTTCGACGTCACCCGTCGTTACGATCGCTACACGCCTTACCAGCCCTGGCGGGAAATCTACGAGATCCCGCTGGGTGTGGTGGCCGTGGTCGGTGGCGTCGGCGCGAACGTGGTCAACGTATTCGCGCTCGGCAACTTGCCGGACAGCGTGACCAAGGACTGGCTCAGCTACGGCTTCGCCGGACTCAACCCGTTCATGAACGTGCAGTCCAACGGTCGTGCGCAACAGAACCTGGCCGGCATCGATGAAGTCCAACGCGACAAGCGCACGGAGTATTCGAGCCTGCCGTGGAGCGAGCGCCCGGTACAAGTCAAGGCTGGCAAACAGACTTTCGACATGACCACCGACCGCAACGGCGTGCTGCGTCTCAACCTGCTGGACAGTCCGTTCGCCGAAAATGACCTCAATCATGTCGGCAAATTGCAGATCAGCGTCGAAGACGCCAAGGATGACGTGCACTCTGACTCATCCCTGGTGATCAGCAGCCACCTGCGTGGCAAGCTGCTGGAAGCCCACGGGCTGATTTACGACGACCTTGAAGATGACGAAGTGAGCCAGTGGGTGCACCGAGTCAAACGTCTGTCGGAACTGGGCCTGGAAGAAGAAGCCAGCGAACTGGAACAAAGCCTGATCGAACTGACGCGTAACGATCCCGAGTTGCAGGCTGAATTTCTCAAGTCCTTGACCAAGGATGCGGGACGCCTGGTGGCTGATCCAGGATCTAATTAAAAGCTGAAAGCATCGCGGGCAAGCCCGCCCCTACATTGGATCTGTGTCTTGCACAAATTCCCTGTGGGAGCGGTCTTGCCGCGAAGGCCGAACGATATTCACCGCAAAACTACCGCTCAAACAACTCCATCTGCTCAAACCCGCCGCGCAAATCCTCAAGCCTCACGCCAACCCCCAGCAAACGTACCGGTTTGCCACCCCGATTGAACGCCTGCGTGAGCATCAACTGATAACTGCCAAGATCCCGCCCTGCCCCGGCCTGCTCCAGCGTGGTCTGGGTAAAGTCGTGGAATTTCACTTTGACGAACGGTTTGCCCGGGCGATAACTGCTATCGATTCGCGCCATACGGGTTTTCAGGGTTTCCAGAAGCTCTGGCAGCTTATCCAGGCAACTGCGCAGATCCGGCAGGTCAACATCGTAGGTATTTTCCACGCTGATCGACTGACGGCGACTGTCATTGTGGACCAGCCGCTCATCAATCCCACGGGCAAGACTCCAGAGTCGCTCGCCAAAACTGCCGAACTCGCGCACCAGCGCCAGCTTGTCCCACTCGCGCAATTGCATACAGTCGACGATGCCGAACTTGCCCAGCTTGTCGGCGGTGACCTTGCCGACACCGTGCAATTTGCTTACCGGCAAGCCGCTGACAAAATCTTCGACCTGATCCGGCGTAATCACGAACAAGCCATTGGGCTTCTTCCAGTCACTGGCGATCTTCGCCAGAAATTTGTTCGGCGCCACGCCTGCAGAAACAGTGATGTGCAATTGATTGGAGACGCGACGGCGGATGTCTTGGGCGATGCGCGTGGCACTGCCACCGAAATGGGCACTGTCCGACACATCAAGGTAGGCCTCATCCAGCGACAGTGGCTCGATCAGATCAGTGTAGTCGGCAAAGATTGTATGAATTTCCTTTGAAGCTTCTCGATAGGCGTCCATGCGCGGCTTGACGATGGTCAGGTCCGGGCACAGCTTCAGGGCATGCCCCGATGACATGGCCGAGCGCACACCATAGGCACGCGCCTCGTAATTACAGGTGGCAATCACCCCGCGCCGATCTGCCGACCCGCCCACCGCCAACGGTTTGCCGGCCAAGCGCGGGTCATCGCGCATTTCGATGGCGGCGTAGAAACAGTCACAGTCGACGTGGATGATTTTTCGCTGAGTCATGTCAGAAAAGGAAACGTGGCGAACCGGCTAGGCAGTATCTCACTGACAACTGTATATAGCACCAGTGGTCTGAATGTTCTTTTCCATCTGTAGGAAAAGCCCTATGAATTTATTTTCTCAATCGAAAATCGACAACCAATAGAGCCGAAAGCCTTGTCCCACCTGACCTGCAGCGTGTTTCAACACCCCAATAAAACGCTAACCAATTGAACCTCAACACTTTTTATCCGGATTGAAGGTTGACAGCCCAGCGATCCTCTGTAGAATGCCGACACACAGACGCGGGATGGAGCAGTCTGGTAGCTCGTCGGGCTCATAACCCGAAGGTCGTCGGTTCAAATCCGGCTCCCGCAACCAAACATCAAAAAAGGCTACTCGAAAGAGTGGCCTTTTTTGTGCGTGCGTGTTTTTCAGTTTCAGCCCTCGCAGCCATGACAACCGTCAAACAGGAATTCGTTTCGTTTCCGAAACTTAACGCGCCACCTGCGACCGTTTGGCGCGATTCCACACTTATTTGACCCTTTACGGAATTAGCGGTTGACACCTCGCCGTTCGCCTGTAGAATGCCGCCACACAGACGCGGGATGGAGCAGTCTGGTAGCTCGTCGGGCTCATAACCCGAAGGTCGTCGGTTCAAATCCGGCTCCCGCAACCAAACATCAAAAAAGGCTACTCGAAAGAGTGGCCTTTTTTGTATCTGTGGAAAAAGTCCTTTCGCAACAATGAGCTGTCACAGTGCAGTGAATCGTCCAGGATCATCAGACCCGCCGAGTTGCGACTATGCTTGTGTCGCAAACAAGACGTCTGCCATCCATGACTGCCCTCGTCGATACCCGGTGAGAGGCGTAGTATTTTGTGATTATTTTTTTCTACAGGGATTGGTAACTTGGCTGGATACCTCCATCCTGTCGCGCACAATCCAAGAGGTGATTGATGCGCGCCAACTCGTCTGATCCACAAGACACCGTCACAGCGGAACACCCGATCAAACCCGAGCGTTTGCGCTTGCTGGATCGGTTAAGCAAATACCGGCAACCGATTGGCCTGGCGGTCACGTTGCTGTTGTTTACCATTGCGCTGATTGCCTGTCGTCATTTGCTCGCCGAGCTCGATCTCGATGCCTTGCATGACTCGATTCTTGCCGTGCCCACACCCGCCTTGCGCGGTGCATTCGGGGCGACCGTGGTCGGCTTTATTATTCTGCTGGGTTACGAATGGTCGGCCAGTCGCTATGCCGGCGTGACATTGCCACCGCGCACACTGGCGCTCGGCGGTTTCACCGCGTTTGCGATTGGCAATGCCATCGGCCTGTCGATGCTGTCCGGCGGTTCGGTTCGCTATCGTTTATATGCACGACTGGGCCTGGGGGCGTCGGAAGTCGCGCACATGACCTTGTTCGCCAGCCTGTCGCTCGGCTGCGCCCTGCCCCCGCTGGCGGCTCTGGCGACCCTGAGCGATCTGCCCGCCGCCTCTCAGGCACTGGGCTTGTCCGAGGGACTGCTGGGTACGATCGCTGCGACTGTGCTGCTGCTCGGCGCAATCCTGATGATCGGCATCTATCGTCGTCGCCTGCCGGAACAACCGTATCGTGACAACCTGCTGGTCAAGGCCGGCCGTCGCACCTTGCGCCTGCCGGGTCGACGCCTGACTTTCCTGCAACTGCTCATCACCGCTCTCGACGTCGCCGCTGCTGCGACTGTCCTGTATCTGTTACTGCCCGAAAGCCCACCGTTTGGCGCGTTCCTGCTGGTGTACCTGCTGGCGCTGGCCGCTGGCGTACTCAGCCATGTGCCAGGCGGTGTCGGCGTATTCGAAGCGATCCTGCTGGCCGCGTTTGCCGACAAGCTCGGTGCCGCACCACTGGCCGCTGCGTTACTGCTCTATCGCCTGATCTACGTGGTGCTGCCGCTGCTGGTCGCCTGCGTATTGCTGTTGATCAATGAAGGCCAGCGCCTGTTCCAGACCCAGACCATGCGCGCGGCGTCCGGTCTGGCGGCGCCGATTCTGGCGGTGCTGGTGTTTCTGTCCGGCGTGGTGCTGCTGTTCTCCGGTGCCACACCCGAGATCGACACGCGCCTGGAGCACATCGGTTTCCTGATCCCTCATCGTTTGGTCGACGCTTCGCACTTCGGCGCCAGCCTAATCGGTGTGCTCTGTCTGATGCTGGCTCAGGGCCTGCGCCGTCGCCTCTCAGCCGCGTGGATGCTGACCACCATTCTGTTGCTTGTCGGTGCCCTGCTCTCGCTGCTCAAAGGCTTCGACTGGGAAGAAGCCACGCTGATGACACTCACCGCGGCGTTGCTGGGTGTGTTCCGTCGCTCGTTCTATCGCCCAAGCCGCCTGACCGAACTGCCGTTCTCGCCGCTGTATCTGGTGGCCAGCCTCTGCGTGCTGGGCGCCTCGACCTGGCTGCTGTTGTTCGCTTATCAAGACGTACCGTACAGCCATCAACTATGGTGGCAGTTCACCCTCGACGCCGACGCACCACGCGGCCTGCGCTCGCTGCTCGGCGCGGCGGTGCTGTTGCTGGTGATTGCACTGACCTGGCTGCTGCGCACCGCGCGCCCGGTGATTCATTTGCCGACGCCGGACGAAATCGATCGCGCGGCGAAGATTCTGATGGCGTCCTCGCAACCCGATGGCGGCCTCGCGCTGACCGGTGACAAGGCGTTGCTGTTCCACCCCAACGACGAAGCGTTCCTGATGTATGCCCGCCGTGGCCGCAGCCTCGTGGCGTTGTACGACCCTATCGGCCCCGGCCAGCAACGCGCCGAGATGATCTGGCAGTTCCGCGACCTGTGCGACATCCATCACGCTCGCCCCGTGTTCTATCAAGTACGCGCGGAAAACCTGCCGTACTACATGGACATCGGCCTGACCGCGATCAAGCTTGGCGAAGAAGCCCGGGTCGACCTGCATCGCTTTGACCTGGAAGCCAAGGGCAAAGAGATGAAGGATCTGCGCTACACCTGGAACCGTGGCACCCGCGACGGTCTGTCGCTGGAAATCCACGAGCCGGGGCAAGCGCCGATGGATGAGCTCAAGGTTATTTCCGATGCCTGGCTGACCGGCAAGAATGTACGCGAGAAAGGTTTCTCCCTCGGCCGTTTCAGCGACGATTACCTGAAGCATTTTCGCATTGCGGTGATTCGCTTCGAAGGTCGTCCGGTGGCGTTCGCCAATCTGCTCGAGACCTACAGCCATGACTTGGCCAGTCTCGACCTGATGCGCGCGCACCCGGAGGCTCCCAAGCTGACCATGGAATTCATGATGGTCGGCCTGATTCAACATTATAAGAGTCACGGATACGCGCGCTTCAGCCTGGGCATGGTGCCGTTGTCGGGGTTGCAACCTCGACGGGGTGCACCGCTGACCCAGCGTCTGGGCTCGATGGTTTTCCGCCGTGGTGAGCAGCTGTACAACTTCCAAGGCTTGCGCCGCTTCAAAGACAAGTTCCAGCCTGACTGGGAACCCCGTTATATGGCCGTGCCCGCCGGACTGGATCCGCTGGTGGCGCTGGCTGATACTGCCGCCCTGATCGCGGGCGGCTTGACTGGATTGGTGAAACGCTGATGATTCAACGCTCCCTGAAGTACATCCTGGCCGCACTGATTGTGCTGGCCGTGATTGCCGGCGGCGGTTACTGGTACCTCAAACGTCCGGCACCGGAACCGACCCTCGAACAACTCACGCCCGTCGATGGCCCGGCCATGACCCGTGTGATTCCCGGCACCCAGCCCAAGGCTCAGGTGCTGGTGGCCGTCAATGACGACCAGAAACTCAGTGAAAAGCAACTGACCACCCTGAGCCGCAGCGCTTCGGCGCAGATCGTTCAGGTGGTTCTGCCCCAGGACTGCCTGCTGCAAAGCCGCGCCCTGCAGACGGGTCTGCGCGAACTGAACGGCCCGGCCACCCTGGTCAGCGGCATCGGCCCTGGTGCGGTGCTGGCGTGGCGGTGGTTGTCCGAGCAGAAGGACGACAAGGCCCAAGCCGTATCGGTTGGCCTGGCGCTGGAAAAACCCGGCTGCACCCACCTGCTGCCAAAATCCGCTGCCCACGGCCACTGGCTGGTGGCATGGAACGACAACCCGGACGACACCAGCGCCGGTTTCGTGCGCGATCAACCGAACGCCGAAACCAGTATCAGCGACTACGACATCAACCTGCCGCAAGTGCTGAACAACGAACTGCGCAAAATCCTCGTCGGCGGCGACAAGGCCAACGGTGGTCTGGCGATCCCGGTGGTTGAAGTCCCGGCCGGCCAGGCCAAAGACACCGTCACCCTGTTCCTGTCGGGTGACGGCGGCTGGCGCGACCTCGACCGGGACGTAGCGGGCGAAATGGCCAAGATCGGCTACCCGGTGGTCGGCATCGACACCCTGCGCTACTACTGGCAGCACAAGAGTCCGGAGCAAAGCGCGCTGGACCTGACCGAACTGATGCAGCACTACCGGCAGAAATGGGGCACCAAGCGCTTCATCCTCACCGGTTACTCGTTCGGTGCCGATGTCTTGCCGGCGATCTACAACCGCCTGCCTGAAACCGAGCAGCAACGCGTCGACGCCATCATCCTGCTGGCCTTCGCCCGCACCGGCAGCTTCGAGATCGAAGTCGAAGGCTGGCTCGGCAACGCCGGCAAAGAAGCCGCCACCGGCCCGGAAATGGCCAAGCTGCCAGCGGCCAAGGTTGTGTGCATCTACGGTGAAGAAGAGGCCGATGAAAGCGGCTGCACCGACAAGACAGCCGTCGGCGAAGCAGTGAAACTGCCGGGTGGTCATCACTTCGATGAGAACTATCCGGCACTGGCCAAGCGCTTGGTGGACTTGATCGAGAAGCGTCAGGCTGCGGGCAAGGTGGCTGAAGAGTGATCTGAAGCGCACCCAACAAAAAGCCCCCGTAACTTTGCAGTTGCGGGGGCTTTTTACATTCCAGTGGGCTTACATCTCTACCTGCGTCCCCAACTCAATCACCCTGTTCAGCGGCAAATTGAAGAACCTCAAGTTCCCGTTGGCGTTCTTCAACATGAACGCGAACAGCGCTTCACGCCAACGCGCCATCCCCTCAAGTTTCGAGGCAATCACCGTTTCACGGCTGAGGAAGTAAGTGGTGCGCATCGGGCTGAAATCCAACTCGTCCAGATGACACAACTTCAGCGCTTGCGGCACGTCCGGCTCGTCAGTGAAGCCAAAGTGCAGGATCACCCGGAAGAAGCCTTCTCCGTAGGCATCCACTTCGAATCGCCGTTGCGGCGGCACCCGCGGGATGTCTTCGTAGACCACGGTCAACAACACCACTTGCTCGTGCAGCACCTGGTTGTGCAGCAGGTTGTGTAACAGCGCGTGAGGCACGGCGTCGGGGCGCGCGGTGAGGAACACGGCGGTGCCCTGGACGCGATGCGGCGGTTGCACACGAATGCTGCTGATGAAGATGGGCAGCGGCAAGGCGCCTTCGTCGAGACGCTCGACCAGCAACTGCTTACCGCGCTTCCAGGTGGTCATCAACACGAACAAGGCGATACCGGCAATCACCGGAAACGCACCGCCCTGCACGATCTTCGGCACGTTGGCGGCAAAGTACAGGCCGTCCACCAGCAGGAAACCGATCAGCACCGGCACCGCGAGGATCGGTGGCCATTTCCACAGCAGCAACATGACGGCCGACACCAGAATCGTGGTCATCAGCATGGTGCCGGTCACCGCCACACCGTAAGCCGAGGCCAGTGCGCCGGAGGATTCAAAGCCCAGCACCAGCAAGACCACGCCAACCATCAGCGACCAGTTCACGGCACCGATGTAAATCTGGCCCTGCTCGTCGCTGGAGGTGTGCTGGATGTACATGCGCGGGATGTAACCGAGCTGGATCGCCTGACGGGTCAGGGAGAATGCACCGGAAATCACCGCTTGCGAGGCGATCACGGTCGCCAGCGTTGCCAGCCCCACCAGCGGAATCAGTGCCCAGCTTGGTGCCAGCAGGTAGAACGGGTTACGTGCCGCTTCCGGGTTTTCCAGCATCAAGGCGCCTTGACCGAAGTAGTTGAGCACCAACGCCGGCAGCACCAGCAGGAACCAGGCACGGGCAATCGGCTTGCGGCCAAAGTGGCCCATGTCGGCGTAAAGTGCTTCGGCACCGGTCAGCGCCAGCACCACCGCGCCGAGGATTGCCACGCCCATGCCCGCATGCACCATGAAAAACCGTACCGCCCACACTGGATTCAGCGCATACAGCACCTCCGGCGTGTGGCTGATGCCGTACACGCCAAGGGCGCCGAGCACCAGAAACCAGGTGACCATGATCGGCCCGAAGAGAATACCGATCCGCGCCGTGCCGTGACGCTGAATCAGGAACAACCCGACCAGCACCACCAGCGACAACGGCACCACCCAATGGTCGATGCCTTCAAACGCCAGACCGACGCCTTCAATCGCCGACAGCACGGAAATCGCCGGCGTGATCATGCTGTCGCCGTAAAACAGCGCCGCACCGATCAGCCCGCAAACCACCAGCAATGAACGCAATTTCTTGCGCTCGCCCGCCGCTCGCCGTGCCAGTGCGGTGAGCGCCATGATCCCGCCCTCCCCCTGGTTGTCGGCGCGCAGCACGAACATCATGTATTTGATCGACACGACCCAGATCAGCGACCAGAAAATCAACGACAAAATGCCCAACACCCCGTCGTGATTGACGGGCACACCGTAACCGCCGGAAAACACTTCTTTGAGGGTGTACAACGGGCTCGTGCCGATGTCGCCGTAAACCACCCCGACCGCCGCGACCAGCATGCCGATCGGCTTTGCCGTCGAATGCTCGGCGCCCGCCGCCTGACTACTTGCCTGCCCCATCCAACACTCCTGATTCCCAGACCGGCTACTTCGAATGAAACACTATGTTGTGTGGTGCAGCATGCGCTGTTTTACTTGCTGTTACAGATGATTTGTTGACTGTAAAAATTTGGCAAGGCCCAACGGCGCGAAGCATAGCGCAGCACTCGTCGTATTTCCCGGCATAAAGCTGGTCAAGTGCGTTGCACGCCGCTAGAATTGCGCACTTTTTGATCAGAGGCGCCATTCAAGCGCCCGTCTCTCGATTCCTGCGTCAGGCAATCGATGTCACAAAATACCGAGGTTAGACATGTCCACCACTCCTGCGCCGGCCAATCCAAAGGTTGGCTTTGTATCTCTGGGTTGCCCTAGCGATCTTCAATCTATACCTGAATATCAGGCATAAAAAACCGCCTGAGTAGGCGGTTCTCTGGGATCTATATTGCCATCGACCTCAGGCTACGCGGCTGGAGGCTTCACTGCGTCGAAGGCGAAAATGACCTGCACACCTCCTAACCCGTCGATTACTACACGTTTGCCAGGAGCGTAGGTGAACGAGATTGGAGTATTAATCGTCTTGGTACCGATGACCTGGACATCATCGCTGACGGCCATAGTCACGCTGCTCTCTGAGCCTGGCTGAGCAATAATCCGTTGTGTAATTTTCCTGCCCATCGTCGACTTGAGGAAACCAGTGAACTGCACCACTGAATTTACCTCGTGAATTTCATAGGTCAGTTCAGTCTGGATGACAGCATGCTTGCAGGCACTTCTCGCCGTATTGCATTCAACGGCATATGAGAGGGGATAAATCCCTCCATACTGAACGTCTCCGGGCTGGCCATTTGTAGGAATCTCAGTTCTCGGTAGACCAGAGGCAGTGGGGTTGATCGCATTGTTGGCACCGTGAAATGTGACGGTATACGGGAGAATCTGAGTCGGCTTATGTTCGATCGCCGAACACGAAGCGAGCAATACAACGCCAATCAGCAGCAAAATTTTATTCATAACGTCTTCCTAACCCAGTCCATAGTCCATGAAGCGCTGCATCAGCATAATGCGGCGCAATGCCATCATAACAATATTCTCAAAAGAGAGGGCTTGCCAAGCGGTCCGATTTAAGTTCGGCCCAATAAGGGCAACCTCTACGTTTGAACAGCGAGCGTAGTTGAAGTGGCCAAACCTATGATAGGAGCGTTACTAGGCCGTGCTGCGCTGTGCAAAGTATGGGTGTGGCACAAATGCCCCGTAGACCAAGACCCACAACGGTTCTAGCTTTTCGTGTCGAATATCGAGCCCTGAACCAATACCCCGTTTCTGGAGCTATACCGATTTTGAAAATCCTGCTTTTCACCGGCTTTCCGACTTTTCAACTAAGCGGGCCAGGCCTGCGCTATTCCCGACTGAACAGCAGCACTTGACGATCAATGGGCAGCCGCATGACATTTCTCTGGAAAACTTTGCACTCAGTGCAAACGGCGATCACCTGCGGAAGCCCATGGCGGGCGTGGCTTGCCGCCCTGATTGCACCACCCACAACCTTTGCACTTTAAAGGGACACAAACCCCGTCGGCGGGAGGGGGATAAGTGCTTTTCCTACAATATTTTCTTTACCGCATGCAGCTTTCGACCAATAGCAGCCGATGAGACTTATGTTTTATTGGGCAAAGCCTGCCGGCCAAACCGTTACGGGAGCGATCCAGTGCTAGGGCTGCCGTCCGTCAAGCAGAAATAAATCTGTACAGCTTTCGGATATAGAAATAGGCAGCCAGTGAAATTGCCATACCACCAATAGTTTTTGCTAAAAAAATTGACGAGATTTGCGGCTTGTGTTAATAGAGCTGATAAAGTCAAGCAGGCTAAAAAATTAATAATTCAATCGCTATAACCATACTTTAACTTAATTCCACATTTGAAAATTTAATAAAACATTTATTGTTAAGGAGTTTTAGGTGCATAGGATTGTTAAGTCACACCTCGCAAGCTTTGTTAAAAGCTTCGGACTGGAAGCCGATGATGAGTCTGTTCAGTTCGAAAAATTTACCACCTACTGTGTATTATCTAATCGCTTTGGATCAGCATTTGATCTTGACGATGTCTCAACCGGACCCGGTGATGAAGGTATCGATGGTGTTGCGATTATAGTTGATGAATCTGTAGCGGTGTCTACAGACGACACTAAGGCTATTTTCGCTACACCTAAAAGAAATCACGACGTTGATGCGGTTTTTGTTCAGGCAAAAAGGACAGAAGGCTTCGATCTGGGAGACTTCCTAAAGTTCAAAGAAGGAATACTTCGCTTTGCTTCTCAAACCCCATATTTAAATGAAGACCCTGTACTGATCAACGCCCGAGAAATATTTGATATTGCGCTAAACGAAGTCCCCAAGATCAGAAATGGTAAGCCTTCGCTAACTGCGCGGTATATTTCAACTGGAACATATCTAAAGCCGGCGGCGCTGGAAACTGCACTTCAGGACTTTATAGTCCAACTGCGAGACCTGGGTTTATTTCATGAAATCGATGTAAGGTTTATTGATCGAGACGAACTAACAAGATTATGGGTTAGCACATACTCAAGTATAAATGCAAGCCTCCCCACATTCAGTATTGCGGCACTGCCGATAATCAACGGAATCGATGAGGCGTACTTGGCGGTAGTAAGAGCCCAAGACTTTGTTAAAAACCTTCTCACAACTGAAGACGGTAATCTTAGAACTCAAGTATTTGAGGAGAATGTTCGATCTTTCTTAGGGCAAGACAATGCCGTCAACCAATCTATAGCGGCCACGCTGGCTTCTGAATCAGCAAGCAGGTTTCCTGTATTGAACAATGGTATAACCATTGTAAGTCCAGACATAAAACTCCAAGGAACAACGCTCCACCTAACAAACTACCAGATAGTTAATGGCTGCCAAACATCCAATGTACTCTTCGAAAATCGCGAAATGCTTAACGATGTAATGGTAAATATAAAGCTAGTCAAAACTCAATTGGAAGATGTGTTTTCCGATTTAGTAAGAGCAACGAACAGCCAAAGCAAAGTTGAAGACACGCAATTTTTGTCACTGAAACCGATAGTCAAGCGTGTGGAACAGTACTTCAACACTTATGAAGGTGCAGACAGTCGCCTGTATCTGGAGCGCAGAGATAGGCAATATGTTGGGCAGGATATACCCGCGACTAGGATATTCACCTTAAATAACGCGGCAAAATGCGTAGCTTCAATGTTTTGCAGTAGACCTGAACTAGCATCGCGTTACACAAAACAAATGTATGACGAACTCACTGATACAATTTTTTCCGATGATACCAAAGAGTCTATTTTCTATGCCTCGTGTGTAACGATGTATAGATTTAACTTGCTGGTATCTAATAGCACCATTCCACAAAATCTAAAAAAACTAAAATGGCATATGCTCCCGGTAGTTAAATCTATCCTCTGTGGAAATGAACAAGTTCATCTCAATTCAAAAAAGGCATTGCAGCAGTCGGAAGTGATAATTGGTGTAATGGGGCAACATGGCCACAAGGCAACTGAAACTTTAACAAAGGTGGTTGAGATATTTGAAAGTCTTGGTGACATCTCGCCGGACAGGATGAAAAGACAAGCGATATTGGCGGAAATGTTGGCGGCTATTTGAATCCAGATTGGAGGCTAGCATTTGATGCTACACTTTTAATTTAACAGCAAGTAGTGATAGCTATCATTCAGAGTGGTAATTCATCTCTGCAAATCATGAATTCATAACCAGCCCACATCGATTTTTTTGAAGGTAATAACATGCCGCATCCTGATGGCACACTGACAGATGAAGAGTTTATAGCGGTAGCTAAAAAGCTCACTGATTTATGGGCCAACAACCCTAATGGCGCACCGAAGTGCCCAACTTGTGGCGCATATGAGTTTTTTATTCATCCGGCACTCTTAGGTAATCGTTCGGACACTGTAAGCATTATGTCTTCGCACACTCGACTTCCAACAGTCGCAAAGTACTGTAAAAATTGTGGGCATCTCACAGAGTACGTGGCCAAAAATTTGGGAATTACGGTTCTTACCGTGAGCAATCAATAATATGGAACCTCTAGAGCGCGGACCGGCAGCACTCAAAGGAAGTACAATCGATGTGGTCCACGGAAAAAGAAGGGTTACAGTATACACTTTAGCCGAGGACACTTTGGAGAACCTAGGAACCTTGCAACTAACTGCAAGTTTGTGTTTCGCCATAGCCCTTGCTTTATTAAGCTTCTCTGCAGGTGCATTTATGTCTATTTCTCTTGCAGGTACTGCTGCTCCTGTTAGTGCAGTCGCAACATGGAATACCTTGAAATGGACGACCATGGCATTTGGATCTTTTTTCTTAGTTGTTTCTTTTTTATCCCAATTTCGACATAGTCAAAAGTGGAATAAAATAAAAACTGAGACGATCCATGATGATCAAATTGATGGGCAAGCAGCCGGATAAATTAGATGCGACGTTGACCGTCCACTTTTGGACAAGGGTGTGTAAAAACGTTTTTGAGCGCGATAAGCACTCAAAACTTGACTGGAAATCGCGCTTCTACGCGAAATCCACATCTGCTTACGTGCCGATAAATTTCAGATTTAACGTAGACGTGCGCACTTCAATTTTGGCGAAGCGTTTTTACACACTCTGGGCCGTCAGCGGTCAGTTGTGCAGCATCACAGCTATTGCGTTATTTTTTTCAATTTCGCTCCAAGCTGCGTTGCAGTAACTGCTGCGGCTGAGAACGCACTAGCATTCCCCGGCGGGGGTGTCGGCCCATGAGTGTGCACAGCAAGTTGAGTATTCATCTCCTGCAGTAGATTGAGCGTCTCACACACGATTTTGAATAGGTTTACCTCCTTTGAGCCGATCCAATTTTTCGGTGCCTGCAAACTCTGACTCACTCCCGCCACGCTTTGGCGCAAGCCTTCAATCCGCTCCTGCATGTCGCCACCCACAGTGGCGTTGTGCTTCTGACCCACAACCAGATTCAAATCCCGTCCGGTCGCCTGGTGCAGGTCGTCTACCGCTGCCAAGCTCGCAGATCCGCCTGACATCAGCTTGAGCGCGCCCAGCGCCTCGATCGTTTTCACACCACCCACCGACTCGGTCGAGTGGTCATCGATCGTTTGTGTGTGGCTCTGGAACTGCTCGCGGTTGTCCAGGGCTTCAACCTCGCGCTCGATCGCCTGATCCCGGATCTTTCCGTCTGTTTGCCGTAGCCAGTTGCCGTCAGCGTCGACGCGTTGCTGGGCGGCTTCGCTGTGTTGCCACACCTGATCACCTTTCGGCACCTTCGGCATGCTCAGCCCATGCGGCAAGATCGATTGTATGTAGGGCTTGTTCGGCAAACCGTAGGCAAAGCACACCACTACCCGCGTGCCTTCCTCCGGAAAGGCGTAAATACCCATTTCCTCGCCACCGGTTGGCAACGGCAACGGAACGCCGGTGAGCGGCGGCATGGCCGGATCCGGTTCATCGTCCGGGCCGAGTACGACAATGTCCACGGCGTAGCGCGGGCGGAAGTCGTCGCACAGTCCGGCGTCCGCCGGCGCGTCGGCCACGGCGGTGACCCGGGCGAAGCGCGGCAGGTGGTAACCACCGGTGAGTTCGGGGAATTGGCGCTCTACAGCGCGGCGGATTGCGTCTTCCATCGGATGGCCATCTGGTCATTGGCAAGCGACACCGTGGTGACGCGCTCGCCGTTGTTGATCGTTGCACCTGGTCGCAACCCGGGAAGGGCCGCGACCATTGCGCTCTGGTTGCCCTGGTAGCCGTCGAACAGCTCCGTGGGGATTTGCAGCGGCGCCCGGGCGCCAAAAAAGCTGTCGGCCCAACTGCCGGCGAACACTTCACCGTTGCCCAGTTGGTGCCAGGTGAAGTCGGGAATGCTGAATACGCGGGCCAGACTGTCCATCGCCTGGTAACCGGCGGCGAGGCTGTAGAAATACGGCGACTTCACGCTGGCGTAGGGCCGATCGGGAACGCGGAAGCGCAGACCGGTTTGCTCGCTGACCTCGGCCAGCACCGCACGCAGATCCACATGACGCAGATTCAACGGCAGCGGGTTGGCCAGCACGGCGGCCAGCTCGCGGCAAAACAGCACTTGCTCGACCGCGTTCGCGGCGGTGCAGCGCTCGACGTAGCCGATAAAGTGACGTTGCAGCGTGCCTTCGTTGTAGCCGATATCCAGCGTCACCAGACCTTTCAGCGGTACCGAAGATTGAACCGTGAAGTTCGCCCGGCCGGGACTGGTGGCGTCCAGCCGAACGTCTTCCTTGATCAGCGCGATCGGCGCGCCATTAATGGCCAACACCTTGTGCAGTTTCACGTCTGCTCACTCCCGCCCAGCCACTTATCCACACGGCCCAGCACCTTTTCGAAGCCGCTCAGCGCAGGGTTGTCATCGGTAGCCTCGCCGTTGCCGGCAGTACCACCGCCCTCCCCGACAGGACTGCCCGGGGCGCCCTGGGCGTTGACCTTGTTGCTGGCGCGCCGGCCTTCGACTTTTTCCGGGTTCGATTCACGCTCGCTCAGCGTGAACTGCACCAGCCAGGCTTTCAGGTTGTCCGCTTCCCGGGCGCTGATACCGTCCGAAAACTCCACCTGGCGAACGCCGAAGGCCTCGGCCGTGTCGTTGACGATCCGGTAAAGGTGAAGTTGTCCACCGCTGGCCGTGGTTTCCGCTAAGCGCAGCAGATCCGTGAGTTGGGTTTTATCCACAAACGCAATCATCAGCGAAACGGTCAGCGTCTTGGGCTTGAAGCCCTTGTGGGCCTTGTCGGTGTTGCTGGTCTGGCCAGACATGTCGCCGCTTTCGATACGCAGGTTGGCGGTGACCTTGAGGTTCTTCCCTTGGACTTTTTGCCCGTCGAGTAGCAGCGTCATAGGCCCACCAGCTCCTGTACGAAGCTCAGTCCCTGCTTGCTGCCCACCAAGAGCAGCCCGGCGCACTGAATCCATTCGTGGCCCGGGGCATCGCCGGCCAACAGCTCGTGGCGCAGTTCGCCGGCATTGCCCGGGCCGATCAGCCGTGCGCGCATGCTGACGTCAGGGTTCCCCCCTGCCAGCAGTGCTTTCAGGTCAGCCAATTGCTGATCCCGCCCTTGTTGCTGGGCGCTCTTGCGCGCTGCCAGCGCAGCCAGATCGGCCAACGGCGAACTGTCGGCGGCGTAGCCCTCCAGCACTGCCAATTGGCCCGCCATGGATTGCTTGGCGGCTTTGACCACGGTGCAGCGCTCCAGCGGCAACCCTTGCCAGCGCGGCAAAGGGCCGGCGCCGGGGATCTCCCACTTTTCGCTTTCCAGTTTCATCAGGTGTTGCGCCCG
Organism: Pseudomonas sp. EA_65y_Pfl2_P74; assembly: GCF_963970575.1. NCBI lineage: Bacteria > Pseudomonadati > Pseudomonadota > Gammaproteobacteria > Pseudomonadales > Pseudomonadaceae > Pseudomonas > Pseudomonas sp. EA_65y_Pfl2_P74. Next base: position 163,287 of record NZ_CAXAOQ010000004.1, on the reverse strand, counting down.
GCGTTCGGTGCGTACCAGGTCAGGAATCGGCAGCAACGCATTGAACCGCGCCAAGCTGCTGGCGAGCTGCTCCAGCCGTGTGCCCAGGAACAAGATCGACAGCGCGTATTGCGGCCCGGTCGGGCGCCCGCTGTCGCTGGCGTCCTCCAGCTTGTTGGCGAGATGTTCCAGCACGTTCGGCGCGGACAGAAAGCGCTGGTAGCCGGTGCCCTGGCCGACCCCACTTTGGAACGGCGTCACCACCAGACAGGCCGGCACCTGACCCAACTGCTCGGCCAGCGCTGCGCGTCCGGCCGCGATCGCGCCTTTGGCCGCGTCACCGACCGGCCCTGGGCTGGTGTTGGCCAACCCGCTCAATCCAGCCAAGCGCTGAGCGGTGCTGGCCAGCTCACCGCCGGCCAGATCCTTGGCCGCTGACAGCCCGCCCATCCATTGCGTGGACTGCTCTGGCCAGCGCATGGTCACCGGTGCCCAGGTCATGCCGGCGGCGTCCAGGTGATGGCTTTCATTGCCTTGAGGTCTTTGTCTTTCAGCGCTTTTGCGACGGCTTGGCGCAGTGTCTCCGCGTGCTGTTGGGCGGCTTGGCGGAAGCGCACCAGGTCGTGGCTGACTTTCTGCAACTGGGCGATCGTGTGCGGCAGGAAAGTCATTACCTGATGAGCGTCATAACATGGGTAAACGTCGTCCATGCCCAGCAGTACCTGGCCATTCAAATTCACCTGGTCATCGATCGCACTGCTGTAGCGGTAAGACTCGCCCAAGGCGCTGGAGTTGAAGCCGCCGGCGATGTAGGCCGCGCAGTCGGTCGCGATCGCTTGCAGTTTCTTGTCCTGGAGCGCGATCAATACCGAATCGATGTCATCGATCCATTCACCGTTCTTCCAGATCTGATTCGCCTTGGGTTTCTTCATGGTGTAGCCCGCCGGCACGGGTTCGAAGCCTTCCAGCGTGCGCGCCTCACCGGTGGCGATGCTGTACACCACCGCGCCGCCGAAGTAGTCCACCAGTTGCCAGTCTTGGCCATTCCACCAGGCGGCTTTGTGTTCGGGGATCGCCGGCGGCGGGATCTCGATGCACCCGCCGGGGATCATGTAAACGCCGGGTTCCAGCGGCGATTCGTCAGCCTTCACGGCACCAATGAAAATGCCGAGGCGGTCGGTCTGATAGACGAGTTTGTCAGTCATGCTCGATCTCAATACTTAATGCAGAAAAGTAGGGCCATGTTTTTCGGCCGGGTTTCGGTACCGCCGGCGGCGGCTACAGTGACGCCGTGGGTGTGGGCGCCGCCGGCACCAATGCCAACGTTGTGCGCGTGGTTACCGGCAGCATCCATCCCGATGTTGTGAGCGTGCTGTCCGGCCCAGGAGGTTTCGTGCGCACCAGCGGCCTGTTGAACGGAATTGATTCCTCCGGCGCCTTGACCAATACCTGGCGAGCTTGGAGCAGAGTGGTTATGCGCACCTTGGGCATCAGTCCATGCGCGGTGAGCGTGGTTGCCTTGCGCATCCGTCCAAGCGGTGTGGCCGTGGTCACCGACCGCTGCGGCCGAGGCCGTGTGCCCGTGAGAGTGGATCATCATGTCCTGAAAGGTGCCGAACACCCGCGCAGGATCAAGGCCGCGCCCGTCGTCCAGCCCCCGAAGAAACAAGCCTCGCAGATCCGGCAGACCGAAAGTCGTGGAGCCATCACCCTCGCCGAACACGACACCGATGCGCGCAAACAGACCCGCGAACGCGGTGCGCGACACCACGGCGCCGTTGCACTTGAGCCAGCCCGGCGGCGCCGCGTTCATCGCGAACGCTGAAACCATGCCTGTCAGCGAGTCGCCGACCTGTTTTTGCAGCTTGTTCAGGGCAGCGGTCGACGCCACGATCTGACTGCTGTTTGTCGTTGGGTCGTCGCTGATTGCGTTGGGGAGGTTGCCCAACCCGACGTCTTGTTTGGTCGTGCCCCGGGCGCGCAGAGTCGCGTAATCACCATCACGCGCCGCGAAGTGTTGAACGAGTGGCCCAGCGATTGGCTCGGGCAGGCGTTCGTCCCAGAACGCCATCGGCGGTGTGTAGTGAGCGATCCGCACGCAGTAATGGCGAACGCCGGCGGCGTCGGTGTAGTCGGCTTGTTCGCCATAGACGACTTTCCACGTCGCAACCCGATCGTTTAACTGCCGTTCCAGGCAGACGTCGAGGGTGATTTTCCCTTCGGGAATCACACCGTTGATCGGCAGAGGCTTTGCCAGAAAAACCCGGATGCCTTCGATGTAGGCCGTGCCCGGGTTTAGCTGGAATCCATCAGTGTTTTTTGCGAATGCCAGCGAGTCACCGAAAAAGCAGGCGCGCCCATACACGTCGCGGTTACTCAGGCGCTCGCGCTCATCGATGCCGGCAAGGCGCACCGTGAAGTCATGCTGCCAGGTGCTGGCGTCGATCGTGACGCCCGTCAGTTGCATCGCACCGTCAAAGGCCACCAGAAAGTTTCGCGTGACGTTGTTGCCGATCTGCTGGGGCGGGATGTTCTTGCGCTTTTGTTGCAGCGGCACGTAGGACACCGCGAACAGCAGGCCGTCAGCGTCCTCAAGGCCCACCCAGTTAAAGTCCCAATCGCCGATGTCCGACCCCAACTGGGCGCTGTAGACGATCTGGCTGGGGTTCACAAAGCCGGCGTTTTCTTTCGGGATGTCGTAGACGTGAACAATCTGCCCAGCGGGCGGCTTGCCGGCGGCGCGATCCACCGGCACTTCCGGATCTAACAGGGGCACATTGGCAAAGATGAATTTGCTGATGATCAGCGGCTTTTTCTGGCTGTGCTTGAGGGCGATCTGGCCTTCACCGGCCAAGGTAATACTGGCGCTCACGGTGCGCTCCTACAGGCTGGCGACCAGTGTTTGCTGGTCGTCGTTAAAGTCGATCAGGGCCATTTGCAGCCCCATGGGAGTGATGGTCACGAAGTCATAGCGCCGGCAGGTGCGGCCGTATTGCTGGATCAGTACGCGCAACAGCTCTGGATTCAGTGACAACTGAGAGTTGCTGAATTTGAGTAACACAACATCCCAATCCCGATCGGGCTGGCGCTCCTCGATCTCGACGTAACCCACGCCGAGGCGCTCGAAAATGCGTTTCATGCCGGCGGTACTGCCGGCGTCGACGGAGTTGATAAAGGCGTATTTCACACGCAGCCGGAACAGCGATTCCGGCTCACCTTGAAAGCGCGTCACGTCGCGCTGCCAGGCCCACAGTTCAAGGATGCTCATGTGGCAGGTGTCGGGATCGATCTGCGAATAGGGCCAGCGCAGCCAACCGGTGACGGTTTCCCACCACGCCTGTGCAGCGCTGACCAGCTTTGAAAGCTCGGAGCCTTCAAGCCAGAACGGCAATTTGAGCTTGATCACTGCATGGTCACCGACAAGGTTTGTAGGCGAGGGATCGACAGACCGTTCACCAAATCCACGATGGGCGTGATCTTCACCGCCTCAATACCTGGGAACTGCTCGTGCAGTTCTGTCACCAGACGGCTTTTGCTGAATCGCGATTGTGGGTAAGTCAGTGTGGGCTGGTAGTCGCGGGGAGTGCTCTCACGAAAAGCAGCACGGACAAAGAATTCCACGTCCTGTTTCAGGGCGGTGATTTGCTCCGGTGTCTGGTTGGGAAAGGGCCATATGGTCAAAAAGATGTTGTACTCAATTTCTGGCATGGCCATCGCCAGCAGATCGTCACCATGCCCATGATTGCCCTGGTCACGAATGTGCGCGTTGATCTGCTCCAGATAGCTGTCCGCCGGCACGCCTGCATCAAACAGCACATAAGCGTTCGCACTGCCCGGCCCACGCGGTGCGCCGTGTTCGAAGTAGACGCCATCCGGACGCACGCCCGGGAAGGCTGAAATCATGGCGCGATACACCGCGTCAGTGTGCCACTGGTTCACCGCCGAGAACTGGTTGCGCACGCGCAAACGCAGTTGGTCGTTCGGCTCCGGATCCGCACCTGGTGATTCCAGCCAGCCGTCCTTGTTCACCACCTGGACAATGCCGGGAATGGGCACGGGCAGGATGGCGTAGTAACCCGGGGCGAGGTTGAAACCACTGCCGGACTCGACCGCCTCCACGGGCACTTCCAGTTGCAACTGACCCGCTACGAACGTCGCCGGCGCCGTGGTAATCAGTTTGTAGACGTTGCCGTTGATGGCGGCCGACTGCACCACAATGCCTTTTTCCAGCTCCAGAACGCCGTCCGGCAAAGCGCGGGTAAACAGCAAGGTGCCACGGGCTTTGGTGGCGCCCTTGCGCTCGACATTGACCGCCCATGCAAGCATGTCCAGCCAGGCGTCCACCGCCGTTTTCACAAAGAAGTTCGGCAGCACCGTCAGACACAGAAAATCCAGCAGCCACAACACTGGCTTGGTCACCAGTGCGGTCATCACCCGCCAGAACGGGGAATAACTGCTGGTGTTGGCCACCTTGGCGCCCTGGGCTTCCACCTCCTTTTCCCACGCAGCCTTTAACCCGGCCTCGGTGGTTGGGATGCCGGCGTCGGCAATCACCTTTTTAAAATCGACCTGGCTCACAGACTTACCTCAATCGAACCGAATTTCAGGGTTTTCGCAGTGACCAGGTACACGCCTGGCTCCTGCTGGGTGATGCGTGCCGTACCGGGCACCAGGCGTTGGTCGTCCTCCACCAACAGTTCCAGTTGCTGGATGCAGTCGCGTTGTCGCAGCCGATCGCGCTCAGCCACCAACGTCACCAGCAGCCCGCTGTCGCGGATCATGTGCGCGATGTCCTGGGCGATGCAGGCACGGTCATCGATGAGGCGCGGCTGATGCGACGGATCCAGCGCCAAGTCGTTGTCGATGATCAACAGATCGACGTACTCGCTCATCCGCCGACCGCCATGGCCATCGTGTTTTCAATCTCCAGCGGGGTCATCGGTTTGCTGGTGTGGATGTTCACGTTTTCCACATGCGTGCCCTTGTTCTGGTTGCTGTTGTTGTTCTGGATGCTCGTCAACAGGCCACCGGGCGGCACCGCTGAAGGGCGCGCCGGCGAAAGGCTGGGGATTGCCGCGTTGATGGTCTGCTGGGCTTTTTGCGCGGCGTTGGCGGTGTCGGCGGCATTGGTCGCCGCGTCGACGCCGGGCACTTCGGGCATGCCGCCAAGACGCGCCTCGATGTTCACGCCGGGGATGTTGTTCATCAGCTCGATCAGGCTGTTGATGGCCTTCTGAAAAACACTGACGATGCTGTCCCACGCGGTCTTGACCATGCCTGACCAACCACCCACGGAGCTGAACCAGTCGGACAGCTTCTGGAATTGCGCGGCGACGAACTGGAACGCCGCCGTGTTCATCAGGGCAGACGTCCATTCGTCCCAGTAGTAAATCGCGACGGCAACGATCGCCACCAGGACAGCGATCCCCATCACGATGACGCCGATCGGGTTGGCCGTCAGGGCAAAGTTGACCAGCCAGATGGCGCCCTGCCACAGCAACATCGCGCCCCGAATAATGCGCAGAGCGGCGCTCAGCGTGTAGATCACGGCGACGTAAGTCAGCATCGCCAGCTTCTGCAAAATGAAGGTCGCGGCAATTCGAAGGTTAAGCAACCGGACGACTTTCCAGACCGTCACCAGACTCAGCCAGGCCATTTTCGAGACGCCTACCACCACGGTCAGCAACGACAGAGCGCCGACAATCACCATGATGGTCAGCGTGGTGATACCGATCACCCGCGTAATGTTTGGGAACAGCGTCGACCAGCGCACCAGGGTTTTGCCGATATCCACCATCTTGTTCATAAACGGGGTCAGTACCGGGATCAGCACCTGGCCAAACACCACACGCATGACCTCGACCAGGGACGCCCATTGCTGCCATGGATCGACCATTTGCTGGGCCATCTTCTCGGCGTTCTCCAGCCCACGCACATTGCCCAACTGCACGATGCCGTTGCGCAGTCGATCCGTATCCTTGGCCAGCGCGCCAATCACCTGCGCACCTTCACCACCAAACGCCTCCACCAGCTTGGCCCCGGTCGAGGCGGTGGTTAGATCGCCGAACTTGCCCTGGAGCTTGTCCAGGATGGTCATCATCGGCAGGAGCTTGCCCTGCTGGTCGGTGAACTGCATGCCCAGCTTTTCCGAGGCGGCGCCGATGTTCTCGAAAAACGCCTTGTAGCGTCCGCCGGCGTCGCCGCCTTCCATGGTGCTGCTCAGGGTGCCGATCACTGCCATCTGTTCGGCCAGATCCACGCCGGAGGTCGTAGCGATCGCGCCGGCCTCTTTGAAGGCGTCTTTCATCGCCGCGCCGCTGGTGCGGAACAACTGCACCGCCAGCGCGGTTTGCCCGCCAAGTTTTTCCACCCACGCGCCTTTGCCCATCGCATCGGCTTGCGACTTTTGCAGGTTGTAGAGCGTGCCGACGTATTCGCCCATGGTTTCGGCGTCGGATTTGGTGGCCTTGGCCAGCAGGTTGCTGGTGTTGGTAAAGACGGCGAGCTGGTTGCCGGCAAGCCCCTTGATAGCGCCCTCGATCAGGTACGCCGAGGCCACAAAGTCCTTGGCGTTCTCGCCGTAGTTCACCGCGAACTGCAACGACTTGGCATTGAGCGCAGACAACGCATCCTCGGCCACGCCCAGCGATCGCACATCGCCCAGGGCGCGATTGACCTCCAATGCTGGTTCCATGGAAGCGCGAATCCCGACCACGGCTGCCGTCACGCCGGCCATGCCCAAACCGATCGTTTTAATGTGCTTTTCGCTCTGCTCGGCAAGGTCGGAAAAACCCATTTTCAACTTGCCCAAGGGGCCGGTGACCTTGTCCTGCAAGCTGAGAATGAAAGCCAGGCTGGCGCTACGGTCTGCCAAAGTCGTTACCCGTTCAGCGCAAGGGCGATGCCGTTAGCCACGGCAAACTCCATGCGTCTCCAGTGTTCGTCCTCCAGCCACCTGGCCGTTCCCATCGCCTCGGGCGTGGGTTCGACTCCAGGTAGCCAGCGGTTCGTCAGGGCCATGAGCTGGCCCAGTCCGTTTTCGCTTAGGCGCTCAGCGTGCTCGAGCGCTTTTTTACGATCACCTCAACGTTGGGTGCGTATTCCTCCAGCAGCGCGCCGGCGATCTGCATCACCATCACCGGGTTGGCCAGCACCGGTTTGAGCGTGGCTTTTTCGTCCTGCTTGACGGTGGTCATGAGCAGGTTGTTGCCCGGTGCGACCTTGTTGGTCTGGGTCAGTGCGTTGAAGTATTTGGTGACGTCCGCCGGGGTCAGGTTGAAGGTGAATTCCTGCTCGCCGACTTCCAGGGTGATTTCGGTGTTCTGTTGGCTCATGGGGTTGTTCTCTTGTTGAGGTTGGGAAAAGTGGTGTCCTGGTGCGCCGGCGATCGCCGGCATACGCCACGGACGTATTGCTGCAATCCGAGAATCATTTGCCTGCTTAGAGCGAGCTGATCTCGGAGGGTGAAATAATCCGGTCGAGCGTCTGCTGCGAGTTCGGCGCGTCCTGCATCAGCCACGCGGGCGGTGCCGGCGGTGGCGGGCACGGATCCGGCGGCGGGACAGATGGCCCGGACGTGCAACCGGCCAGTGCCATTGCCAACAACGCGGCGCAGGCGCTCGTTTTCAGTGAGCGCATCGTTCAATTCCTTGGTGTTTCGTTGGTCGATCGCATCGCGCTCCGCGAGCATCTCGCCGGTGATGCGGGCCGCTTCGCGCAGGCCATTCACTTCCCATTGCGCGCTGTCGCGCTCGCGCCTGGCGTCGTCGCGCTGATCGGTCACCCGATCAAACGCCACCCACAACAACAGAGCGAACAGCAGCGCGAACGGCGCCAGGCGCAACGGGGAAAGGCTCATCGCAGGCACAGCTCCATTTCAGCCAGCCGGCGGTTGTGCAAGCCTTGAACGAAGCGCTTGCGGCCCTGTGCGCCGGTGACATAAGCCCACACCGGTGTCTTGCCGTCCGGTGCCCAGGCCAACGCTTTGCAGCCGTCAGCGATGCGGCCGGCGTTGATCAATGCCACCGCCCGACTGGCGCAGGTGCTCGGCACGCCAACGTTGTGGCCATGGCTGGTCAGAGCGTCGAAGGTGTTCTGGCCCACGTCAGGGTTGGTGATGCAGTCAGCGAGCTGTAATTGCCCTTTGCTGATAACCAACTGCTCCACCTCGGCACACCGCTCGGGCGACCAGTAATCACCGACCACCACCGGAAACGGGCTGGTGTGTCGGGTGATGCCTTTGCACACGGTCGGCAGGCCACTGGCCAACTTGTCGGCATAAACAGTGTTCTGTCCGTTGCCCTCCCAAGTGCCCAGGAACGCCACCAAAGAGGCGCTGGCCAAGGTCACGGCGCCGGCCTGAATCTTTCCGCGCAGGCTCACGGAAAGACCGCTCTAAGTAGCACCGGGCCGAACATCTGCAAGATGGCCCAGAGGGTGCTTGCAATAGCCAATGCCCACGTAATCTTGCTGGCGATGGCTGATACCACCGCAGTGAGCTTTTGCTGGCCAACATTGAGTTCTGCCAATTGACCGGACATGTGTTCAAAACGCTGTTCCAGCATCGTGACGCGGGTTGGTACCAGCTCATGTCGGGTTTCCATCTGGCCCAGCCGGTAATCAATCATCGCCACGTCACGTTCAATCGCGGTGAGCCGGCCATGCGCGGACAGTGGAGCGGTGGGAGCTGGCCGGAGTTCGTCACTCATCAGGCGGTTCCTTTCTCAAAGGTGGTCTGGCACGGGACACACCGAGTTTTGCCGCCCAGTGCCTGGCGCGCCGGCGGGATCTCTTTGTCGCAGTCCTGGCAATGGGTCAGGCTCGGCCCGACCGGCACAGGTTTCAGTAGCTGGGCCTTGATCGCCTGGTCACGTTGGCGCTGCTCCAGCTCCTGGGCGCGGTCGAACCAATCCACCATCAGCGCAGCCCCTCGATCTCGGTAGCGTCGAGGTACGGAACGCCGTTGATGTGGATAAAGTCCGGACTGGTGACGTCAAACGGCACCTTGTGCTTGGTCTTCTCACCGCCTTTCGGGTCGATCGACAACAGGCTGGAAATCTTCACCTTGCAGCCGAATGCCTCAACGCGCAGTTCCTCGTCTTCGCCGGCCTTGGCGAAGAACACCGCGTCAAAAGGCTTGAGCTTGCGAAAGCTCCCCGCCGATCGCGCCGCATCGATCAGCAACCGAAGGTTGGAGCTGTCCAGCTCCAGTTCGCCGGCAGCGGCCACGTCGCCCTCCACGTAGCCGTCAGGCACGCCCCGGGTTTGGGCCACGGCCGAGTTGTCGGTGATGTCCAGGGTGCAGCTCTCGACGTGCAGCGACAGATCGCCCAGGCTCACGTCGAAGTTCTTGCCGCCAATTTTTGCCATGGGGCGTTACTCCGTTTTTTCGTTGGAAAGATCCAGGGCAATGTTCGCCGTGAGGTCTTTCGGGCAGTTGAGGGGTTTGAGCTTGATGTAGGCCGCGACCTTGGTTTTGCTCAGCCATTCCAGTACCAGGTCACCGTCTTTCGGCGGCTCGATGTCGCCGGGGAACACCTCGCCGTTGAACTTGATCGACTTGGCCATGGCTCGCAGTGGCGCCATCAGTTGGTTGGTGTTCACCGCCATGCTGTTGGGCGTGTTGTTCAAACGCCGATCAGCGACACGGCGGATCAACAGCGGGCGGATCTGGCGAGCGGCCTTGTCGGTGATGCGCAGGTATTCCACGACCTGAAAGTCACTGCCCGGGGTGTCCAACATGTTGCAGTCACCCCAATACACGCCCGGATAGTCCGGATAGGTCTGCGACACGGAAAACCGCGCTCGATCCAGTTCACTGCGCACAGCGGACGGCAGCGGAATCAGCTCGCTATCGACGGGCACCTGGCCCAGTCCCAGCACCGGGCCAGTGGCGACCCGCATCGGGCTGTCAGCGATGCTCACCGCCGAATTGGCCAAGCGGCCGGCCAACACACCCAAGTCGTTACCGTGCAGTTGCGGTACCGGTGAAACACGCGGTGCGGCCAGCCCTGTTACCAAAGCCTTTTGCTCGGTGAGGTATTGCGCCCAGGTCTGGTCGACGGTGATGCCGGCGGTGCTTGCGAGAAAGAAAACACGGCGCCCGTAGGTGTTGTTCAGGGCAACAGCGGCGTCATGCATGGCCGACAGTTCGTCTGCCTTCGTGACCGGCTTAGTCACTATCACCGCCTCTACCGACACGCCCTGTTGCTGGGTTTTCTGCAACGCGGTGGCCCAGTCGCCTTCGGCGCCGATCGGGGCGGCAAGACAGGCCCAGCGCTGGCCGCCGTTTTGGCGTGCGGCCGTGATTTGGGTTTTCAGGTCGCTGGCTGGAATGCCCAGGGCGGCGTCCAGATCGCTGTCGGTGTTCAACGGGATGAACTGGCCGACGTTCTTGGCGGCGGGGCCGATGAAAAGAAAGTAACGCTCAACCTCAGTCACGGCACCCTGGCCTAGATTGAGATTGTCGACGGTGACTTGACCGAGTGCCATGCAGTGCCTCGTTAGCGGGGTGAAGTTAGGATTTGTTGAAAGACCTGGTTAACCAGCTCGCGGGTTTCGTTGCTGGTGGCCACGCCGAGGAACTGACGTTTTGGCAGGGTGATGTCCCAGCTTTGCGCGCCGGAGGTCTCGGTTTTCTCGCCATTCAAAATGCGGATCAGCAGACCGGCCTTGGCGTAGTTCACATGCTGTTGAATCCACGCTACGGACGGCCGCGCCGGCTTCTTTTTGCCCTTCTGGCGAACGCTGAATCCCAGACGGCGCAGGCGTTTCGCTTGTTTTTCCGTGCAGGCGATACCCGGCGCAACGGCGTTCCAGTGCTTCATCTGTGCAGCAGTGCGCCGCTCAGTAACGCCGTTGTGTTGCTGCGTGGCGACCCAGCGAGTCAGGGCGTTTTTCCAGCCCAGTTCGGCCTCGTCGGCACTGACCCGCGTGACTTGCAGCAGCTTGGCCAGACCGGCTTCCATCTTTTTCTTGCCCTTGGCCGATCCCTTGCGTTCGGCGAACGGCGAGCCGTCGACGTTCTGCTGAGCGCGTTGACGCTTGCGACTCATTGAGCGCACGCGCTTGGTCACGTTGTTCAGCAGGCGCCGGCGCAGCTTGGGCGGCAGCTCCAGCAGCGCCAGTTGAGCGTCGACGTTGAGTAGCCCCCTAACATCGAGGTCGCACGCATTAGCGCTCACCGCTGGCCACCTCGCCGCGCTCGGCAACCCAGAGGTCAAACGGGAGGAACGCCCAGCGTTTGCCGAAGGCCTCGATCTCACCGCCCGGCTCTTCGGCCAGATATTGCGGCTCGACGAATTCCAAGGTGATTTCCACGTCGAACAGGTCGTTATCCAACGGCTCAACCGCGAACTCCGGCGCTGGCAATTCGTGTCGGTCGCGGTCGGAGTCGTGGTTTTCCAACCAACTACCGACCAATGCCATTAAGCGTGCCGGATGGTCAGCGAATCGCTCCAGGATGATCGCGGCGCGATAGTGCATGTCGGCAAAGTGCATGCCGGCGACGTCGGGTTTCCAGATCAGCGAGAGCTTCACCTGCTCGGTGAAACTGTCGAGCTGTTCAGGCTGGACTAGGCGGCGTTCGCGCAGGTACGCGGTTAGACCTTGCAGCTTGATCACAGCAACACCGCCGTGACGCGGCCACGGCCTTGCAGCACCCGGACGGCCTGCTGGCTGAACTCCAAAAAGGTTTCGCCGCGCTCGGGCAATTCCTTGCCGATGTTTTCAGCGCTTTCGCGACGGTTCACGGTCGCGAACTGGGTGAGCAAGCTGGCCTTGGCGCGGCAATAAACGGCGCGCTTGTACGTCGCTGCGTGAAATGTGCGCTCAGGTAGCACCGTGGTATCCGCAGATTCCACTGTGGTGACACCGACGTTCTGCCACTGGCTTTTACGCTTGGCCAGGTCGCGGTTGACCTCAATCATCGCGGTGTTCAAATCGGTGACCAGCATCTCGACCAGGTACTCCGCCGGCAGGCGGTAACCCTTCTGGAACTCGGACACGGAGAGGTTCGGCCAGAAGCCGTCGTTCTCAATCGCCTGTTCCACAAAGGTGGTGGGGTTCCCGGAAAAGCTCATTGCTGGCCGCTCAAATAGGGCGGGGAGACTGTTTTTCGTGGGGCTGGCCATGAATGGCAGACACACGTCCACAGTTCCCCGCTGGGGGGGTAGTCGGTTATTGGGCGCCGTTGTCGGCGGGTATTTGTTTGGCGATCGCCTTGCGGCACTTCGCAATGCGCGTCTCATTGCCTGCTTTCGCGTAAAGCTCGGTAGATCGTTCCAGGTGCTGGAGCGCGGTTTCCCACTGCTCGGCCTCCATGGCGCGCATACCGATCAACTTGTGATACTTGGACGGGATCTGTTCGGTCAGCTCCCATTCACCGTCGACGCGAGGCAGCAGATCGGACAGGTACGGCTCCGGGCTGCGCTGGGCGTTGTATTCGGCGTAAGCCCAGTCGATCACTGCGTCCGCAACGAAGGTTTGCACGTCGCGACGCTTGAACCGCTCGGGCATTTCCTGCCCCTGCCCGATCGCAAAGTCCGCCAGTGCCAGGCCGTCTTCGAACTGCTCGGTGTCGAACAGCCAGACCATGACCTGCACCAGGACACGATTCGGCATCACCAAACCTGATTCCATGTAGCGCTGGATAAAGTCCTGGTATTTGGGCAGCAGTTCCTCGCGCTTGAGTGCCTGACGTCCGGCGAGCCCCTTGATATCGCTCAGGCGCTGCAGATCCTGATCCAGCGAGGCTTCCATCAGCAGCAAGTGCTTTTTAGCGTTGGCCGGACTGCTCAGGGCTTCCGCCGGCGAATACGCCAGCGGTGCGGCTGCTGCAGCGATCAATGCAGCGGTTCCCTGAGCCAAAGTGCGGCGTTTGTGTGCAAGGGCCAGGCTCATGCGGCCAACTCGACGTTTTCCGTAAACGCGATCTTTTCCATCTGCTCGATCACGTAGCCTTCGTTGCGGCTGTTGTAATCTTCAACGCGGGAGCGTTTCGGGTTATCGACGGTTTGCTTGCGCCAGCTCGAATCCTGGAAGTAAATCGACAGATTGTCCCAACTGGTGACCAGCACCCCGTTGACCGGGAAGAACGGCACGCTAAAGCTCGGCAGGCCACCGTAGGTGGCGATCACCTGAGCATCCTCGATACGCTCTTTCTCGGTCGGTGTGTCGCCCTGCTTGGCATACAGCTTCGCCTTATCAGCCGCCAGCAGGTCAGTACCGATAATCGCGATCAGGTCGCCGCCATCACGCAGACGTTCGTCCACCATCTGCTTGGTGTCATGCACCAGGGCGTCAAGGTTGGCGTAGTCGCCATCCGGGCCCAAGGTCACCTTGCCCGCTTCCTTGCCTTCTTTGAGTACCTGTTGCGGAGCCTGCTCGCGCAGTTGCTGCAACCAGCCTTTGTTCACGTCCTGCAGCATCGGATAAGCAGCGATATCGGTCTGTGCAGCCGCTTTCAAGCCGTGGAAACCAACCATGATGCGATCAAGGGCGATCTGTTTCTGCACGGCAGCAGAATAGCGTTGGTGGAAATCCGGAAACTTCGCCCAGGCGTCGATTTTGGCGTACGGAAGACCTACATCGGACTCGGTGGACGAGAGTTCGTAGGTGGTGTTTTCCAGCTCGGAAGCGTCTTTCGCTTCGCGGTCGGTGGTCTTGGTGTTGGTGCGTCCGGTGACGGGGCCAGACACGCCAATGAACACCTTCTCGCCCTTGATCTCGCTCACGCCGATGACGTTGATGCGGGAAAGGAAGTCCGACTTGGCGGTGATGGCGTCGTTCAGTTCCTGGGTGATGGACGGCTCAACGCTGAACATCTTGCTGGACAGCTCGACGCCATAGGTTTCGGCCATGGCCAGTTGCATGGCTGCATACATCTTGGCGCCGTAGGCGCTCAGGGAACGAGCCATGTCAGAGTACCCGCGCTTTGGTTTTGTCGGCTGCGCCGGTGGAACGCGGCAACTGACGGCCGGTGCTGGTGTTCTGCAGCGTCGTGAACTGCTTTTGCAGACTGGTCAGCGCAGCCAGCACCGCTTTATTACCGCCGCCGCTACGCTTGAATTCACGCTCTTCTTCAGCCGTCGTGACGATATCGTCAACTGCAGCGCTTACGTCATCGATCGGGGCTTGATCAGGTTCCGGTGCGTCTTCGGCAGCAGGCTCGATCACGGCCTGAATGCCGGCAGCGACGACCAGCAGCTGGGCCAGCAGGGCTTTCAAAGCCGTTGCGGTAGCTTCATCCATTGGGGGTTTGCTCTCGGTTGGGGTTTGCGGAGTGGTTTCGGTGGTTGTGTCATCAATGCCGAAACGCTTGAACAAGCGGGTAAACATGGCGGCGAGGCGCCCGATCTCGCCCTGCGGCTCAGTCTCAGTCATGGTCTTGGTCACGGGCAGCGGGCCAAGTTCCAACGACGCGGCGTAGTAAGCGGCCCGGCTGGTTCGGTTGGAGAAGTAGAGTTCCTGAGTGCCTAGGCTGGCCGGCTCATCGGTTACGGCCAAGCCGGTCAAATAGGCCTTGCCGGTGCCGGCAAAATTCGGGGTAATCTCAATGCTGGTGAACAACTTCTGGCCCTGATCATTCAGGTACAGCAGTCGATCATTTGGCTTGAGCTGAGCTTCAAGGGCGATTTGCCCCGGCTCCAGATCGTCGCCCTCTTCCACCAGGCGGACCGCATAAACGGTGCCGTGGGAACCACTCCAGCGTTCGTGTTCACACCAGATCACCGCCGTATATTTGGACGGTTTGTAGGTCTCGGCGATATCGCGCAGTTCCTGGGGAAGGATCTCGCGACCATCGGCGGTGGTGCCGCTGGTGGCGACACGTTTCCAGAACGAAACAAGGGAACGGGGCATGGGCGATAACTGCGCTCAATCGGTGGTTTGAGCCGCCAAGATATGGAGCAAAACGCCCCCTAACAAACGGTTCAATTACGCATTCCTCCTATATCCACGATCTAGGTTGATTGCAGAACTTAACCCCGCGTTTTCGCCGTTTTCGCCGCATAGACTGCGGCCCATGTACTACTCGACCGAAGTTAAAGAAGCCGCCAAACGCCTGTTTCTGCGCCGCTGTAAGGCCAAGGAAATTCAGGTGCAACTCAACCTGCCCAACATCCGGATCGTCTACTACTGGATCCGCCAGGGTGGTTGGGAGGACATGCTGTCGGACGAGGAACCGCTGACCGCTGTTGGCCGGCGTATCACCTTGCTCTTGGACAAGGTCGGCAGCCTTTCCAAGGACGATCTAAACGAACTCGACCGGCTGACCGCCGTGCGCGAACGACTGCTAAAGCAAGCGGCCAAACCGGCGCCTACGGCGGCATCGATCGGAGACGATCCGGGCGATTCCTCGGAACCTCGTCAGCGACCGCGTGGCGAACGTTCCGGCCGTGGCGAAGGCGGCGGCAAGAAGAAAGAGAAGAAGGCCAAGAACGACATCAGCGGTCTCACCGAAGTCGACTTCCTGGATAAGTTCATCAGCAAAATGTACCGCTACCAGCAGGAGCTGTTCGCGGCCAAGCAGAACCCGCTGACTTGCCGGATCCGCAACATCCTTAAAAGTCGTCAGGTCGGCCTGACCTACTACTTCGCCGGCGAAGCGTTCATGGATGCGGTTTTGAGTGGCGACAACCAGGTCTTTCTGTCGGCCAGCCGATCGCAGTCCGAGATCTTCCGCAGCTACATCATCCAATTCGCCAAGCAATGGTTCGACATCGAGCTGACCGGTAACCCAATCGTGCTCAGCAACGGCGCCGAACTGCGTTTCCTATCGACAAACAGCAGCACGGCCCAGGGCTACCACGGGCACGTCTACGTCGATGAATACTTCTGGATCCGCGACTTCGAAAAACTGAGCACCGTGGCCAGCGCCATGGGCACCCACAAGAAGTGGCGCAAGACCTATTTCTCGACGCCCAGCGCGGTGTCGCACCAGGCCTACCCGTTCTGGACTGGTGAAGAGTTTCGCAACAGCAAACGCGGAAAAAAAGCCGGCGGCACTTGGCCGATCGAGGCGTCCTATACCCAAGGTGCTCTGTGTCCGGACGGCCAATGGCGCAAGACGATCACCATTCAGGATGCGATCGACGGCGGCTGCGATCTGTTCGACCTCGAGCAACTGCAACTGGAGTACGACGAGGACAAGTTTCAGCAGCTCTTCTACTGCAAGTTCATCGACAGCACACAGAGCGCGTTCGGCCTCAAGGATCTGGAGCGCTGCTATTCCGATCTTTCGTTGTGGGAGGACTACAAGCCCGACGAGGAACGACCATTCGGCAACAGTCCGGTCTGGCTGGGGTACGACCCGAGCCGGACTCGCGACGACGCGACGTGCGTGGTCATAGCCCCGCCGCTCGAGCCGGGCGCGAAGTTCCGGATCCTGGAGAAGCACAGCTGGCGTGGTCATTCGTTCACCTACCAGGCTGCTCAGGTCAAAAAGCTGACCGAGCGTTTCAACGTTCAGCACATCGGCATCGATGTCACCGGCGTGGGTTACGGCGTGTTCGATCTGGTGCGCGACTTCTACGCAAAAGCGACGCCGATTCATTACAGCCTTGAGGCGAAGAACGCACTGGTGCTCAAAGCCCAGGACACGATCCAAGGCAGCCGCATCGAGTGGGATGCCGGATGGACCGACATCGCCCAGGCGTTCCTGACTATCAAGCGCGGCACCACCAATAGCGGCCAGGTCACGTACAGCGCTTCGCGCACCGATGCAACCGGCCACGCCGATATCGCGTGGGCGGTCATGCATGCCCTGGCCAACGAACCTTTGAACACCAACAAGCGGCGTCGTAGCCGCTACGTCACGAGTGGAAACGATGCCCAAGCTTCGACGCAAAAAACGCCTGGTCAAACATCAGGTGCAACAGCAACAGCAACAGCCCATGCGGGCGTTTACGTTCGGCGAACCCGAGCAGGTGCTATCGGGCAACATCGGCGAGTACGTGGGGGTGTTTCCCAGCGACGACGGCGAAATTTACAAGCCACCGGTGTCGCGTACCGGTCTGGCCAAACTGCTACGCGCCAATGCACATCACGGCGCCATTCCGAAGTTCAAGCGCAACCTGTTGCTGCGTGAGTTCATTCCTTCGGCGGGCTGCAGTGCCCGGACAATGGGCTGCGCGGGTCTGGACTACATGGTGTTCGGCGATGCGTTTTTTTATCGCGACATCAACGTCTTCGGTCAGGTGCTGGAGCTGCAGCATCTACCGGCGATAAATATGCGAGTGAAGGTGGACGGTGGGTTCCGGATGCTGCTACCGGACAACAAGTTCATGGACTTCGACCAGGACGAGATCGAACACGTCATGGACTACGACGTTGAACAGACTATTTACGGTATTCCGGATTACTTGGGCGGACTACAGGCGCTGCTGCTCAACGAAGCCGCAACCCTGTTTCGCCGGCGCTACTACAGCAACGGCGCCCACGCTGGTTACATCTTCTACACCAACGATCCGGACCTGACCGAAGAAGACGAGGAGAACCTGCGCGCACAGATCAGTTCCAGCAAGGGCGTGGGCAACTTCCGCTCGATGTTCGTCAACATTCCTAACGGCAAAGAAAACGCGATCCAGATCATTCCCGTGGGGGATTTCCAGGCCAAAGACGAGCTTGAGAAGGTGAAGAACATCACCCGAAACGACGTGATCGCCGCCTGGCGAATGAACCCGGCACTGGCCGGCATCATTCCGGAAAACAGCGGGGGATTTGGCGACATCGAAAAAATTGACCGGGTTTACACCAACAATGAGATCAGGCCGATCTGCCAACTATTCGACCAGGTAAATGACACGCTAGTGCCGGGCAGGCGAATTAGCTGGAGAACCCTGGCAGAAGACGATAAAACCACTGAATAAATAGACAGTATTTGGTGATTATCACTAAAAGTGACGGCATAATAATGGCTTCGAAACCCTGGGGAGGGAACCATGCGAATTTACTGCACAGCTTGCGACCACAAAGGGCGCATCGGCTCACGGGAGGAAATTACCCGGGGCTACGTGAAGCTCTACTGCCAGTGCCTGGATGCAAAGTGCGGGCACACTTGGGTGTCCGAACTAACGTTCAAGCATTCCTTGAGGCCGCCAGCACAACACGTCGACACTCTCCTTCTGGAGAGAATCAGAAGTTTGCCGGCGGAGCAGCAGCAAGAACTATTGCTGCAGGTCAGCGCTTCGCAACCTCGCTAACTTTACAACCAAGGTCGCAACCTCCCCAATTCACTGAAGCCCTTCCTTTCCCAAGCTCCCCTTGTGTGAGTCTGCACGTCGATCTCGAATCTTGCTTCGGGATGCCTGCCCCGCAGGCATATAAGCCGCCAACCCGATCTCCGCTGAAATTCACAATCTTAGAGCGGCGGTACCCGCGAAGCGGCCGGTCACTCGACAAATTCGCACCCAAAAATTTCAGCCGCACTGCCGTCTTTTGCCCGCGAGCGCTATCAGCGAAACTCCAACTCCCCTCGGCGCGCCCAATTACCGCTTTGTGTTCCCTGGTTTTCCAGCGCGGAGCGCAGGCTATTGGTTTGGGTGCAGGGCACTGCCCTGCCGCTCGGCGGGCGCGTAGCCCGCGACCCTCATAAAAAGCTGAGCGCAGCGAACTGAGCCCTTGGGCGAAGGCATCATCTTGTACTCAACACACCGAACCTGTGGACACCTCGAAAGTCTCTTTTTTATACCCTTTGGGGTTGCTGAGTGGGGTTTAAAATTCCATTTAATTCAAAGGCATCTTGGATGCGCGTGCTGCGCCCGGCCGAGCGCACGAAACGTCGGTAAAAAATGGGGGCGCAGGCACCCACAAGCCAGCATGACGATGCATGGCGGCAGTGTTAGCGGGAACGTTGGGAGTTTTTTCGACCGCCAGGCGTAGCCTGGCCTCGCAGGGGATGCGATTACTTCGAGGGGGAGTCTTTCTTGATTTGGACGTTGCGCAGTAGACGCGCCATGGATTCGTCCAGTCCGCCTGAGCTCCTGTCGAGCTCCAGGGGTGGTGTTGCACCGTTGGGTGATCCACGAGCTGAGATCAGTATTTCTGCCTGCCTACTAAGCTGAGCAGACTTACGCGCTTCACTCTTTTCCCAGTTGCTACGCGACTGCTGCCTGCGGAACGCCTCTAAGGAAGCCTTCTCCTGACGCGCAGCACGAAGACCGCTGACCTCGCGAAGCTCTCTCTCACGACGTTTGATAGCAGCTTTCTTAGCTCGGTACCAAAGATAACGCACCCCTAGGTCTGCAAAGAACTTCTCTGTGAAGCGCACCAGGACGCGTGTCCGCACGAGATTAAGTCCTGCCTCGTCTTTCTCCTCCAACTGCACTTTTTCAATGCGCCGGTAAACATACCCGGCCAGCTCCAAACTGTGCATAAGGCGATTGAGAGAAGCAGCAGACATTCCGCTATCTTCAGCGACACCGCACTGGGTGTTGAGAAAGAACTGCCCCCGCTCAATATCAAGCCAACCCAGTACGCCAGTGGCCAAATCTAAGCGCAGCAGCATCTGCTCAGATGCTTTAGCTAACGCGTCGAATTTCTCGGAACGGGTGCGGCGTCCTCCATGGATGGTGTCCAGATCGCGCAGGTACTGTCCACGTAGTTCACCAATCTGGCTCAGTCGAGAAAACGCCATCCGCAGCAAAGGGTTTTTGAGTTGTTGGGTAGTCAGACGACGCGGAGCTGTGTAACGAGGTGCTCGAATTGGTGCACGGAGGGCTGCGTGAGGATCTTTCTTGTCGCGATGGACGACAGCAGGTCGGCCCTTGTTGAGGCTACCCTTGCGGCTGCTTGCCGATCGCGTGCGGATGTCCATGTCCCGGGAAGTCAAAGAGGCTATTTCACTTGGGACAGGTGGGGCTTTTGAGGTTGCTCGAGCAGAACAATCTCGGCACGAGAGCGCAGCTCGCTGCAACGTGCCTCTACCGAACGAAGTCGATCGACAAATTCAGGCAGCTTTTCCAAGTCATCAATGTCGATTCGACCGTCAGCCAGGATCTCGCTACCCAGAGCAACCGTATTGCCAAGTCGAGCCACTAGCTGGCCGAACGCCCCCACAGGGTTGCCGTCGCCTTCCAGCTCGCGTGCCCCAGTCAGCCCATGACGATGGGCAAGCTCATTAATGCAGCAGTCTTTGAAGTCGTCCTCCAAAGCGCCTACCCATGACTCCTCGATCCAGCTCGGCAGGTCAACCTCACCACTGAGCCAACGGCCTACACGGCGCAGCCAGGCGCCCGATGCTCTCAGGAAGGACGCGCTGTCGTTGCTCTGGGCAAGTATTTCAAAGTCGGGCACGTCTTTACTGACCGCCTTGGCGGGGATCTGGCGATGAAGGTTGCAGCTCAGCGCCTGGGCGAAGTCGTCTTGGCTCAAACCGGTGCGGGCAATCATCTCAGCGGCATGAGCAACAAGTACTTGATCACGGGAAATGGACAGCTGTCCGTGTGTGGACGTGGTCAAGGCTGTTCACCGAATTTAGGCTGCCCCAACGTTTTCTCGTGGCTGGACTTAGAGCCATCGGGTGACGCCGAGTGTTCCTGGCAAGGAAACGGGCGGGTCTCCTGGGCTGCACAGGCACCATCGTCACTGATGGTTACGGTGATGTTTCGATGAGTTCTTAGTGCTTTCGCGATCGACGCCGGTTTCACACCGAGGGCACGCGCTACAGGCGCCTGCCCCATCCGTTGCACTAAATCACTAAGGGACATCTCTTCCATGTCATACACCTAAGATTGATGAATGACTGAAAGATTAACCGCTAACATATTTATTATCAATGCCTACGGCTAATCTTTTGAGTTAGCCAGCGGCTTATACTTCGACAATGACTAAGAAAAAGCCCATCGCCCCTGCCCTATTCGCGGAATGCCAAGCAGCCCACGAGCTCTATCTTTCGAAGAAGAACGCTCTCAAGCTGAATCAACGGAAGATTGCCGATGCCGCAGGCATAACACCGGTTTCGGTGAACCATTATTTGAAGGGTATAAATGCGCTCAATGCCCGCTTTGCTTCGGTGCTGGCGAAGCTGCTAAATGAGCCGGTCGAGAGCTTCAGTCCACGCCTTGCTGCCGAAATCGAGGGGATGGCGGCTACAAGTGGTCATTCCAACATTTCCCCAATGCTGCAACCTCACCGAGAGGCCCGGGAATATCCATTGATCTCATGGGTTGCCGCCGGCGAGCAGATCGAATCTTCCGTCTGCTATCCGACCGGAATTGCAGACGATTGGCTGTCGTCTACGGAGAATGCAGGGCCACGTGGTTATTGGCTCAAGGTCAAGGGAAAGTCGATGACATCGGACACACCGCCTAGCTTCCCGGAAGGCACTCCGATATTGATTCGCCCTGAAGGCTTTGACCTCATCAGCGGCAAGTTCTACATCGCCCGCCACACCGTGAGCGGCGAAACCACCTTCAAGCAATACAATCTAGATGCTGGGGTAGGCTACTTGGTGCCACTCAATCCAGAGTACAAGGCGGTCGCTCTGGACGGTACTTGGGAAATTATCGGCCGTGCGATCGATGCGAAAATCACCGGTATGTAACGTCGTTGATAACCCACCGGTGTGCCTTAAAGCATTCCGATCAGCTTCGCAGCTCATCCTCTAACCTTGCGTGGACATAACTTGCCTGCATCGCCTTGAGCTGATCCAGGCGGGTCACTGTGCACCACGATATGACCTTGGCCAATCTTGAAGTTCTTCATTACAGCGATGCATACGTTCCACGCCTCGCGGGCAACAGCATCGCCGGCTTCGACCACATTGCCCTGGTCATCGATAATCGCTAGACGAGCAGGACGCCCGTCGGCTGTGCTGAATTGATAACCGCTGCTGACATTGGCACTGATACGGCCAAGCTCCAGCGTGCCTGTCTTGGGGAGACCGATCATGGTCTTACCCCTACTTCAATACCCACAGAGCACTTGTTCACGATCAAAGCGATCGTACTGGCGTGGAGATCACGGCGACTTTGGGCTGTGTGTATCGCGCTCCAGTTTTCTTTTGCAATTGCGGCATCGAGCTCCGCGTTTGCACTCCGATACCCCTCAATACTTTGACTGAACAGTCGTTTCGCATTTGGCTCCAGGATGGAAATGGTCAACTGCCCATCGGCGTCTGGCGTGATTCTCGGATCGCTGCAAAGAGCAAGCTCCTCAAGAAGGCGCGCAATTCGTTCGGCAACGTGATCAGTTTTTGGGATGGTCAAACTGTTTACAGTGCTACCCAGTCTGACCTGAACAGATACATCTTCTAAGCCCTGCTCAATGGCAACAATGGCCGTCGCGCAGCAGCGTCCGTCTTCTGCAAAAAAATGGTGCGAAAAGGTGCCGTTCTGAGTGACCTGGTCTGATAACTGAGAGCGCGCATCCGGCGAAAGGCAAAGGGCGTACATCGTGTAAACCTCCAAAGCGATCAGGGCACCGTAGCGCGATACCCTGAACTGATGGAGACAAATTAGCCTGAGGCTAATTTTATGTCAAACACCTGCGGCATATTTTTGGTTTTTTATTAGCCGCTGGGTAATCAAGCGGGATGATGATTGGTCCAGCTCAATTGCGCAATCCCGTCGCCTAGGTGCTTCAAGCGCACGCTTTCTTCGTTATTCAATTGCTCTAAAAGTCGATCCCAGTCATCGGAGCGCTCGCCGGATAATCGCCGTATTAACGTTCGCCGCAGGACTTGGGCGGAGGCACTGTTGACCTGTCGGTAAATACGGCATGCAAGTTGGTCGAATGGGGTGGACGGCTGCATTGGAAAAAAGCGGTTTTGCTGAAGCACAAAAGCATCCTGCTACTACTGTATATACAGACAGTATATAGGAAATGTAGCTTTGCTAATATTTAGCCTAATCCCAGTCCTCACTCGCCACCCAATCGCCTGTTTTCCGATGGATCCGAAGCAGACGGTGCTGTCCCGTACGCGAGAAAAGCTGCACATCAATGAACTGACCTTCGCGGTCGGTTGCTTCCACACCCCGCATGAAAATGACAATTCGACTGAATGTGTCCATGACCAACTGCCTGACGCTTTCTCTTGCCCCGTAATCTCCCGCTTCCACTTGGGCAGACAGATCCGCCCAGCGCTCTGCCTGGGCTGGTTGAGCAGCCCCTGCGGATATTGAGCTCACCTCATACTCCAGTGTTGAAACGCTTTGTTCAGCATCTCTAAGTTGTGATTCCAACTCCCTTGCCTTACGGACAAACGCCAGAGGGGCGGCGCCACTCTCGTCTGCTAAAAGCGCATCAGTTACCTTGCCTAACTGACCTGTGATCTTCGCAACAGCAGCCCTTGCATCCACAAGCTGACGATGGACAGCCTGGCCATCATCGCTTGGTTGCATCAGTCGCTGGAGGTTGAGCTGATCCGTGCAGAACTTGAGTAACGCTTGCTCGATTGGGACAACGCTGCAGCTTCCACCGGCGGAGCACCCGCCGTTTTTACTGTAAGAAGTGCAGTGCAACCTGCGATTGCCGTCTGCAATACTTCCATCCACACGCCTACGCTTCATTATGTTTTGCGCAACTAGCGCTGTACCGCAGTAGCCGCAGTAGGCCAATCCGACCCCGGTGATGATGCCTGGTATTTCCCCCGCTCCTCGACGACGCAACCGTTGGCCAGCAAGGTGCTGCAGATCATTCCATTCTGCATCGGACAGTACACGCGGATAATACTCCTCCAGCTCGTAATCCTCGCCCTCCAGACTCAACCGTTTGACACCCCGCAGCGCAGGCAACTTGATCGTCCGGTAAATCTGTAATCCGGATATTCCTCCCTCAGTCAGTTGAAATCCCTCTTCATGCATGATGTTTGCAGCACGGCCGGCACCGAGTCCCAAACGATAAAGCTCAAGCGCCCGCTTTACCGCCGCGACACGCTCCGGGATCAACTCCCAACCCTCATTGGTCAATCGCACCCACTGTGGGTCTTTACCGTTGCGGATCACCCCACGAAACGAACCGGATATCCACCCTTCACATTGACGACGGATTGCGGCTTTGACTCGCTTGCTCTTCGTGTCGGACTCTTCATGCGCCCTTATCATCACCAGGAGCGAATAAACCAGGTCCATAGGCTGAGCTTTCAAACCAGCCCTGTTGTACTCGCGGCCGTCGCTTGCGGTAACGACGGTGATGCCTGCGTTGATAATTTGGGCCAATTGCGCCTGAGCCTGTATAGGCTCAGCTCGACTCAAGCGGTCCAGGCCTTCCACCACCAGAACTGATCCACTGGCAATCCGACCGTCCTCGATGGCCCGAAGGAAAACGCCCAATGCTCCTTGTTTCACATGACGTTGGTGGTAGGCAGACAGTCCTTCATCTTTAAGGGTCAGCGTGGCATCCAGCGCCATGCCTCGTTCTGCGGCCCAAGACGCAGCGTAGGCAAGTTGGCGATCGGCGCTGCTCCCTACTGCTTGGCGTGGATCAGAGAACCGTAGGTAGCTGTAAACGTGACCGGTCTTTTTCATGCTGAAACACCAGCGTCCCTAACACGTCCGGAGACGTCCTCCAGTCCTTCCATAGCTTCAATAGCGGGCACTCTCTGACACTCCTTACACATGAGAACAATACTTGTTCGCGACAATTGTTTTTGCGCATTTTTTGATCAACGCTTAGAATCGCGCGCCACGAAATTCGGCCAGGGCGAACCCTGCAGGTAAGTAAGTATATGAGTAATAATCCGCGTGTAGGGTTTGTATCGCTAGGGTGCCCGAAAGCACTGGTCGACTCCGAGCGCATCCTGACCCAGCTGCGTATGGAAGGCTATGACGTAGTGTCCACCTATCAGGACGCCGACGTCGTGGTCGTCAACACCTGCGGTTTCATCGATTCGGCCAAGGCTGAGTCTTTGGAAGTGATCGGCGAGGCGATCAAGGAAAACGGCAAGGTCATCGTCACCGGCTGCATGGGCGTGGAAGAAGGCAACATCCGCGACGTACACCCAAGCGTGCTGGCCGTGACCGGCCCGCAGCAGTACGAACAAGTGGTCAATGCCGTGCACGAAGTCGTGCCGCCGCGTCAGGATCACAACCCGCTGATCGACCTGGTGCCGCCGCAAGGCATCAAGCTGACGCCGCGCCACTACGCCTATCTGAAAATTTCCGAAGGCTGCAACCACAGTTGCAGCTTCTGCATCATCCCGTCGATGCGCGGCAAACTGGTCAGCCGTCCGGTCGGTGATGTGCTGGACGAGGCTCAGCGCCTGGTCAAATCCGGCGTCAAAGAGCTGCTGGTGATCTCGCAAGACACCAGCGCCTACGGCGTCGACGTGAAATACCGCACCGGGTTCTGGAACGGCGCGCCGGTAAAAACCCGCATGACCGAGCTCTGCGAGGCCCTGAGCACCCTCGGGGTCTGGGTGCGTCTGCACTACGTTTACCCATACCCGCACGTTGACGAGCTGATCCCGTTGATGGCCGCCGGCAAGATCCTGCCGTACCTCGACATCCCGTTCCAGCACGCCAGCCCGAAAGTGCTGAAGTCGATGAAACGCCCGGCCTTCGAAGACAAGACCCTGGCACGCATCAAGAACTGGCGCGAGATCTGCCCGGACCTGATCATCCGTTCGACCTTCATCGTCGGCTTCCCTGGCGAAACCGAAGAAGACTTCCAGTACCTGCTGAACTGGCTGACCGAAGCGCAGCTCGACCGCGTCGGCTGCTTCCAGTACTCGCCGGTTGACGGCGCTCCGGCCAACGATCTGGATCTGGACGTGGTGCCTGACGACGTCAAGCAAGATCGTTGGGAGCGCTTCATGGCGCATCAGCAAGCGATCAGCTCGGCGCGCCTGCAAATGCGCATCGGCCGTGAAATCGAAGTGCTGGTGGACGAAGTCGACGAACAAGGCGCCGTCGGCCGCTGCTTCTTTGACGCCCCGGAAATCGACGGCAACGTGTTCATCGACAACGGCAGCAACCTCAAGCCGGGCGACAAGGTCTGGTGCAAAGTGACTGACGCTGACGAATACGATCTGTGGGCTGAACAGATCTAAGCACCACGCAGTACCTGTGGGCGGGCTTGCTCGCGAGTACGTCGTATCAGTCGACAAATCCGGTGACGGATACACCGCTTTTGCGAACAAGCCCGCTCCCACAGGGCAATAGTGTCGTATTGAAAAGCCCCGCTCTTTTTACGAGATGCGGGGCTTTTTTAGGTCTATCGTTTGTGGGGGGAAGGACTCCCATCACACCTGACAAGAGGCTACCGGGCATGCGTCACCATTCGGTCATCCACACACCGAAACTCAGCGACTATCAGGAACTGACCCGGGTCTGGGAGGCCTCGGTCCGCGCGACCCATGATTTTCTGCCGGACAGCTACATCGAACTGTTGCGCAATCTGGTGCTGACCCGCTACCTCGACGCGGTGATGCTGATCTGCACCAAGGATCGCGAGCAACGCATCACCGGTTTCGCCGGCGTTGCGGCAGGCAAGATCGAAATGCTGTTCATTGATCCTGACCATCGCGGCCAGGGTCTGGGCAAAAAACTGCTGAATTACGCCATGCAGCATTTGAACGCCGATGAACTCGACGTTAACGAACAGAACCCACAGGCGCTGGGGTTTTACTTCAAGCAAGGTTTTGAAGTCATCGGCCGCTCGCAAGTCGATGGCATGGGCCAGCCGTATCCTTTGCTGCATATGCGCTTGCGGCAGAACCCGCAGCGCTCGCAACACGGCTGATGCAACACAGAACAACCTGTGGGAACGGGCTTGCTCGCCAAAGCGGTGGATCAGCAGCCTTGGCGTCAACAGATACTGCGCACTCATGAGCAAGCCCGCTCCCACCCTCAATTAACCGCCTGTAAATGGAACCGGGCTTAACCGGCGCCACACAGGTACAATGCCCACCCCTTTTTTGTTACGGCCCTGTCATGACTGACCCGATTCGCCTCTCCAAACGCCTCATCGAACTGGTGGGTTGCTCCCGCCGCGAGGCCGAGCTGTTCATTGAGGGCGGCTGGGTCACCGTGGACGGCGAAGTGATCGACGAGCCGCAATTCAAGGTCGGCGACCAGAAGGTCGAACTCGACAAGGACGCCAAAGCCACCGCACCGGAGCCGGTGACCATCCTGCTCAACGTGCCGGCGGGCATGGATGCGGACAGCGCGATGCAGACACTGAGTGCTGAAACCCTCAGCCAAGAGCACCGCTTCAGCAAACGCCCGTTGCGTGGCCATTTCCTGCGCCTGACCGCCAGCACCGACCTGCAAGCCAAGGCCAGCGGCCTGCTGGTGTTCACCCAGGACTGGAAGATTCTGCGCAAGCTCACTGCCGACTCG
Organism: Pseudomonas sp. EA_65y_Pfl2_P74; assembly: GCF_963970575.1. Lineage (NCBI taxonomy): Bacteria > Pseudomonadati > Pseudomonadota > Gammaproteobacteria > Pseudomonadales > Pseudomonadaceae > Pseudomonas > Pseudomonas sp. EA_65y_Pfl2_P74. The sequence goes on along the minus strand of NZ_CAXAOQ010000004.1, from coordinate 136,030 downwards.
GCCAAGATCGAGCAGGAATACATCGTTGAAGTCGAAGGTGACATGGTCGCTCACGGCCTTAACCGCTTACAGCACGGCCTCACCCACAAGGGCAAGGAACTGCCGCCGGTCAAGGCCAGTTGGCAGAACGAAAACCGCCTGCGCTTCGCCATGAAAAACCCGCAGCCGGGGATCATCGCCCAGTTCTGCGAAGCGGTTGGCCTCAAGGTTGTCGGCATCCGTCGCATCCGCATCGGCGGCGTCTCGATTGGCAAGGTTCCGGTCGGTCAATGGCGCTACTTGTCCGGCAAAGAGAAGTTCTAAAGCTTCGATTGCCGCCACACATTCCGGCATTGCGCCCGCGCGATGCCCACAACGTTTATCAGGATTACCCACATGATTCATAACGACGTTTTGCGCAGCGTGCGCTACATGCTCGACATCAGCGACAAAAAAGTCGTCGAAATCATCAAACTCGGCGGCATGGACGTGGACCTCGCTGACGTAATCACCTGGCTCGACAAGAAAGAAGAAGACGAAGAAGGTTTCGTGCGCTGCCCGGACGAAGTCATCGCGCACTTCCTCGACGGCCTGGTGATCTTCAAGCGTGGCAAGGACGAAAGCCGTCCGCCGCAGCCGATCGAAGTGCCGGTGACCAACAACATCATCCTGAAAAAGCTGCGCGTGGCCTTCGAACTGAAAGAAGACGACATGCATGCCATCCTCAAGGCTGCCGAGTTCCCGGTGTCCAAGCCCGAGCTGAGCGCGCTGTTCCGCAAGGTCGGCCACACCAACTACCGCCCGTGCGGCGACCAGTTGCTGCGCAACTTCCTCAAGGGCCTGACCCTACGCGTTCGCACCTGATCGCTCTTCAGCGGCGGCGATATCCAATCGCCGCCGCTGCGCATGACCGTTCATTCCTTGCAAAAATAGTGGCTCCGCTTTTCGCGGTTGACGACTAGGGTGTACTCATCCCTAGCCCTCAGGACTTGCCATGCACCCGTACTTTTCCCTGAAAGGCCGCACCGCTCTGGTGACCGGCGGCACCCGTGGTATCGGCAAAATGATCGCCAAGGCGTTTGTCGAGGCCGGCGCCCATGTGTACGTCTGCTCCCGGGATGCAGAAGCCTGTCATCAAACCGCCGAAGAACTCAGCGCCCTGGGCATCTGCCATGGCGTGGCGGCGAATCTGGCGATTGAACAAGGCGTCCAAGAACTGGCCGCGCGACTGGGCGAGCAGATCACCCATCTGGATATTCTGGTGAACAATGCCGGCACGACCTGGGGCGCCCCGCTGGAGAGTTACCCGGTCAAGGGCTGGGAGAAAGTCATGCAGCTCAACGTGACGTCGGTGTTCACCTGTATCCAGCAGTTTCTGCCACTGCTGCGCAAAGCGGGGTCGGCGGCCAATCCGGCGCGGATCATCAATATCGGCTCAGTGGCCGGAATGTCTTCTTTTGGTGAGCAGGCGTATGCCTATGGGCCGAGTAAAGCGGCTTTGCATCAACTGTCGCGAATTCTCGCGCGCGAACTGGTGAGCCAGCACATCAACGTCAACGTGATTGCACCAGGTCGGTTTCCGAGCAAGATGACCCAGCATATTGGCAATGATCAGCAGGCGTTGGCCGAGGATACGGCGCTGATTCCGATGAAGCGCTGGGGGCGTGAGGAAGAGATGGCGGCCTTGGCTATCAGTCTGGCGAGCACCGCCGGCGCTTATATGACGGGGAATATCATTCCGCTGGATGGTGGGTTCAACCTCTGATATCGGCGGCGCGGCCTTCGCGAGCAGGCTCGCTTGCACATTTGCAATGCGTTCTCTGTGTGGAGCTTGCTCGCGAAGAGGCCAGCCCTGCCAGCACCCGTCTTGAGGCATGCCGGGGTATCATGCCCGCCCGATCCCGCTTCTGACTCTAAACCATGACTTACAGCGTCTCCCCCATCGGCTTCGTGCGCTCCTGCTTCAAGGAGAAGTTCGCCATCCCTCGTCAGCCACAACTGGCCCCCGCCGCCCGTGGTGTGCTGGAACTGGTGGCGCCGTTCGATCAGGGTGACGCGGTGCAGGGGCTGGAGCACGTCAGCCACATCTGGTTACTGTTCCTCTTCCATCAAGCGCTGGAAGAAAAACCGCGCCTGAAGGTCCGCCCGCCTCGCCTGGGCGGCAACAAGTCGATGGGCGTGTTCGCCACCCGCGCCACCCATCGCCCGAATGGCATCGGCCAATCCGTGGTGAAACTGGACAAGGTTGAAGCTCATCGCCTGTTCATCTCCGGCATCGACTTGCTTGATGGCACGCCGATCCTCGACATCAAACCCTACGTGCCTTACGCCGACATCATCAACAGCGCCTCCAACAGCATCGCCAGCGCCGCGCCGCAACTGATCGACGTGCAGTGGACGGACAGCGCGCTGCAACAGGCGCATGCCCACGCGCGACGCCTTGCCGAGCCACTGGTCGAGTTGATCGAGCAATGCCTGGCCCAGGATCCGCGCCCGGCCTATCAAACCCCGGCGCCGGAACGCGAATACGGCGCGCAATTCTGGGATCTGGATGTGCGCTGGCATTACCCGACGCCTGCGCAGATTTGCGTCCTAGAGGTCATCCCCGCCGAAGCATAAACCCCGAAAACGAAAAAACCCGCGTGACCTTCTCAGGCACGCGGGTTTTTTACTGTCACACCACAAACCCAATGTGGGAACGGGCTTGCTCGCGAAGGTGGCGTGTCAGTCAACACAACGGCTGAATGTTCCGCCCTCTTCAGGAGCTCGCTCCCACGGGTTTTGACGGTGCTTACTTCTCGACGAACGCACGCTCGATCAGGTAGTCGCCCGGCTCGCGCATACGCGGCGACACGCTCAGGCCGAAGCTGTTGAGTACTTCGCTGGTCTCGTCGAGCATGCTTGGGCTACCGCACAACATGGCGCGGTCGTCCTGCGGGTTGATCGGTGGCAGGCCGATGTCGCTGAACAGTTTGCCGCTGCGCATCAGGTCGGTCAGACGACCTTCGTTCTCGAACGGCTCGCGAGTGACGGTCGGGTAGTAAATCAGCTTGTCACGCAGCGCTTCACCGAAGAACTCGTTCTGCGGCAGATGCTCGGTGATGAATTCGCGGTAAGCGACTTCGTTCACGTAGCGCACGCCGTGGCACAGGATGACTTTTTCGAAACGCTCGTAGGTTTCCGGATCCTGGATCACGCTCATGAACGGCGCCAGACCGGTACCGGTGCTGAGCAGGTAAAGGTGTTTGCCTGGCTTCAAATCGTCCAGCACCAGCGTGCCTGTAGGCTTTTTGCTGATGATGATCTCGTCGCCTTCCTTCAGATGCTGCAACTGGGAGGTCAGCGGGCCATCAGGCACCTTGATGCTGAAAAATTCCAGATGCTCTTCCCAGTTCGGGCTGGCGATCGAGTAAGCGCGCATAAGCGGGCGGCCGTTGGGCTGTTGCAGGCCGATCATCACGAACTGCCCGTTCTCGAAGCGCAGGCCCGGATCGCGGGTGCACTTGAAGCTGAACAGGGTATCGTTCCAGTGATGAACACTGAGGACACGCTCGTGGTTCATGTTGCTCATGTACGTTTGACTCCTGGATATTGGCTCTGCGCTTGCTCTGGGCTGAATAAATGCCGATGGTGCGCAATTGCATCGCATTCTAATAGCGCCGACAATATCTGTTAACTGGATTATTAAGATAAGGGTTATCGGTTATATCGATATGCGATTTACTCTCCGTCAACTGCAAGTCTTCGTCGCCGTCGCCCAGCAGGAAAGCGTTTCCCGTGCTGCGGGTCTGCTCAACCTCTCGCAATCGGCGGCCAGCACCTCTATTACCGAGCTTGAGCGCCAATCCAGCTGCCAACTGTTCGACCGCGCCGGCAAACGGTTGAGCCTCAATGCCCTCGGCAAACAGCTGTTGCCACAAGCAGTGGCGCTGCTCGATCAGGCCAAGGAAATCGAAGACCTGCTCAACGGCAAATCCGGTTTCGGCTCGCTCTCCGTCGGCGCGACGCTGACCATCGGCAATTATCTGGCGACCCTGCTGATCGGCGGCTTCATGCAGCGCCACCCGGAAAGCCAGGTAAAGCTGCATGTACAGAACACAGCCAATATCGTGCACCAGGTGGCCCACTACGAAATTGATCTGGGTCTAATCGAAGGTGATTGCAACCACCCGGACATCGAAGTGCAGAGCTGGGTCGAGGATGAGCTGGTGGTGTTCTGCGCCCCGCAGCATCCGCTGGCCAAACGCGGCAGCGCGACCATGGAAGAGTTGACCCATGAGGCATGGATTCTGCGTGAACAAGGCTCCGGCACGCGCCTGACCTTCGATCAGGCCATGCGTCACCATCGCAGTGCGTTGAACATCCGGCTGGAGCTGGAGCACACCGAAGCGATCAAACGTGCAGTGGAATCAGGATTGGGGATTGGCTGCATCTCGCGACTGGCGCTGCGCGATGCCTTCCGCCGCGGCAGTCTGGTGGCGGTGGAAACGCCAGATCTGGATCTGGCGCGACAGTTCTACTTCATCTGGCACAAACAGAAATACCAGACGTCGGCCATGCGCGAGTTTCTCGAACTGTGCCGCGCTTTCACCGCCGGGGTGCAGCGCAGCGACGAGATCGTCTTGCCAACCATCGCTTAAAGCAGAATCACGGCCCACACCAGGGCGATCATGCTCAGCGCAACGAATTGCGCCGCGCTGCCCATGTCCTTGGCGTTCTTGGACAGTGGGTGCAATTCCAGCGAGATGCGGTCGATGGCCGCTTCCACTGCCGAGTTCAGCAACTCGACGATCAGCGCCAACAGGCACACAGCGATCAATAGCGCCCGCTCAACCCGGCTAACATTGAGGAAGAACGTCAACGGAATCAGCACCACATTGAGCAGCACCAATTGACGGAACGCCGCTTCGCCCGTGAAGGCCGCGCGCAGGCCATCGAGCGAGTAACCGGAAGCGTTGAGGATGCGTTTCAGGCCAGTCTGGCCCTTGAAAGGTGACATAAAGTAGAAACCAACCAAAAAGGAGTGGGAAAGCTAGATCAACGACAGTCAAAAAAGCGTGAAGACGCCAGTCATTATTGGCTCGCAATTGACTCAAGTTGTTGCAGAAGCAAAGCAGCCTGCGTGCGAGTGCGCACATTCAACTTGCGAAAGATTGCCGTGACGTGGGCCTTGATGGTCGCTTCCGACACGCTCAGCTCGTAGGCAATCTGCTTGTTCAGCAACCCTTCGCAGACCATCGTCAATACGCGAAATTGCTGCGGCGTCAGGCTGGCAAGGCCATCGCTGGCAGCCTTGGCCTCAGCCGAAACGCTGACCGCCTCGAACGCTTGCGGTGGCCAGAACACGTCGCCATCGAGCACTTTGCGCACGGCCTCCTGAATCACGCTCAGGCCACTGGACTTGGGAATAAAACCACTGGCGCCAAACTCGCGGGACTTAACCATCACAGATGCTTCTTCCTGCGCCGAAACCATCACCACCGGAATCTGCGGGTATTGGCCGCGCAACATCACCAACCCGGAAAATCCGAAAGCACCGGGCATGTTCAGGTCCAGCAGGACCAGATCCCAGTCAGACTTTTCAGTCAGACGCGTTTCCAGTTCGGCGATGCTCGCCACTTCCACCAGGCGCACATCCGGGCCAAGGCCCAGCGTAACCGCTTGATGCAGTGCGCTACGAAAGAGGGGGTGATCATCGGCAATCAGGATGTCGTATGTGGCCATTTTTCAAATGATCCTGTTTTTGATGGCCGGCCCGGAGCATTCGGGTCTGGCCAAAGCAACTCAAGATGCCGCTTTGTAGCGGTATCCACAGGGGCACGTTCAACGCCAATCACTTGCAAACACGGCGTTTCAAACCTTGGCCGCACCCTAATCGGCGCCAAGCATGCCCAGCGAAGACTGGGCGGTCAAGCAGTACGGCCAGCGCGCTGTACAGTATGGGCCACTATTGGGCCAACGCTGCTTGCGGCTTTCGTATAAAGGGTTGCAGCTCGGCGTGGGCCGGGGTTGATTCGTTCACGTCCAATTGCTGTTTGGCACCGAGGTAATGCTGGCTGAACACATCGAAATAGGCGTCCAGCGCCGAGGCGGCGTCCGTATCGCCGGCCAGCTCAAGGCACAACGCCGCCACTTCGGCGGTGCACAGGTGCTCGCTTCGGGTTGAGCGGCGCAGGCGGTAGCGCGAGAGTTTGTCGGGCAACAGACTGAGAATCGGCAGGTGATCGAAGTACGGACTCTTGCGAAAGATTTTCCGCGCCTCGGTCCAGGTTGCGTCGAGCAAAATGAACAGCGGCCGCTTGCTGCCATCAGCCGCGACGGTATTGGTCACTCGCGATGGCTCGACGTATTCGCCGGGAAACACCAGATACGGCTGCCATTGCGGATCGTTGAGCAGCGCCAACATCTGCGGGTCCGGCTCGGTGCGCGACCAGATGAACGCATGGTTATCGCTGACCACATCAGCTATCAGCCAACCGGTGTTGCTCGGTTTGAACACTTCCTTGCCGGTCATGATCAGACACACACCGGAACGGGTTTCGACGCTTGGCCGCCAGGCGCACAGGCAATGACTGATGATCACCCGGCAGTCGCGGCACCGCTCGGAGCGAAAACCTCGCGCCTGAATCGGCTTGATGCCCGCGTCCTCGCGCTCATCGCGCAGGCGGGCTACAGCGTTGGGGGCATGATTCATCGCGGGGACGACCGGCAGACAGGAAAACTCGACACGAACAACACTCGGCAGGGCAATAAAGGCCGGCAGTTTACCAGAGCGGCGGGCACAAGCCTGTACCGTCCAGACCGGCTCCCCTATAATTCGCCGCCACTGAACGCACAGCCCCGTGGCTGGTCGAACCACCAGTCACCGAATCAGGAGAGTTTCATGCTGCGCCTTATCGTTCCCACCGCTGCCATTGTGCTGGCGTCGTCCTTCACCGCTCAGGCGGCGTCCTTGAGTGAGCAGAATCTGAACAGAGAGCTGCGCAACGTCGCCGCTCAAAGCAGCGTCGGTACGCCACGGGCCATCAATGAAGACATTCTTGATCAGGGCTACACCGTTGAAGGCACGCAGTTGATCAACCACCTGAGCGTGCAAAAGAGCCACGCCGAGAAAATGCGCGCTGATCCCAAAGCCGTATATTTCCAGCTGGGCACCTCGGTTTGCAACAACCCGTCGTACCGCAAGCTGATGGCCAAGGGCGCGATCATGCGTTACGACTTCACCGAAGTGAAAACCAACAAAGCGATCGGCTCCGCCAGTTACCAGGAATCGGATTGCCCGAAAGCCGCACCGGCGAAAAAGAAGTAATCATCGCGAATTGGCGCGCCGCTGTTCATCCTCGGCGCGTAGCTCAGCCAGCAAGGCCTGTAAATAGTGTGAACGGCGCTCTCCTCCCGCCAACCGCCGGCAACATTCATCTTCGAGACTGACTTGATGGGTCTCGGCCGATGCTTTCAACATCCGATACAGCTGCGTATCGATTTCCAGAATCACTCTGGGCATATGTCCCGCCTCCTTGCCAACCGCAAATCCTTCAATAGCGCGCACCTTGCGTACTGTCGTTGACGCAACGTTGTCGTACGGTGCCTGTAAATCAGTTAATCAGAGGGTTTGCCGCTCGGCGCACGTTCGGACGAGCGGTGCTGTCATCGCGTAAAAATCAATCAGCGATTGCCAGTCTGGACGTGCGGCGCAATGATCGAGTCGGCGCAATCGCGCACAAGGGTCTAGATTCAGAGTATTCCCGATCACTTGTTAACGGCAGAAAAGGAACTGCCGACTGTGTGTTTTTGCAGCGCGGCACTGACGCCGCTCGTCAGGGCCACAAGCTCTGTGCAGAAGGAGACGTTGAATGCCTTACCAACCGAATGACCTCTTAAGCCGTCATTTTCAGGAAAGCGGCCCCGACCTCGTCATCAAGGTCGAAGAACAACTCAACCGCGTTTCACCCAATAGCCCCAATATCCCTATCTATCGCGACATGATCCTGACCGTGCTGCGTATGGCTCAGGAAGATCACAATCGATGGAATGCCAAGATCACCCTGCAAGCCCTGCGCGAGCTGGAGGAGGCGTTTCGGGTGCTGGAGCAATTCAAGGGCCGACGCAAAGTCACCGTCTTCGGCTCGGCGCGCACGCCGGTCGAACATCCCCTGTACGCCATGGCCCGGGAACTCGGTGCAGCGCTGGTGCGCTCGGAAATGATGGTCATCACCGGGGCAGGTGGCGGCATCATGGCCGCCGCGCATGAGGGGGCAGGTCGCGATCACAGCCTGGGCTTCAACATCAACCTGCCCTTCGAGCAGCATGCCAATCCCACCGTGGGCGGCACCGGCAATCTGTTGCCCTTCCACTTCTTCTTCACCCGAAAGCTGTTCTTCGTCAAGGAAGCCGATGCACTGGTGCTGTGCCCTGGCGGCTTCGGCACGCTGGATGAAGCACTGGAAGTGCTGACGCTGATTCAGACCGGTAAAAGCCCACTGGTACCGGTGATACTGCTGGATGCACCAGGGGGCACCTTCTGGCAGGGTGCGATGGATTTCATCCACCAGCAACTGGCGGACAACCACTACATCCTGTCGACCGACATGAAACTGATGCGGCTGGTCTACTCGGTCGAGGAGGCAGTAGAAGAGATCAACCAGTTTTACAGCAACTTCCACTCCAGCCGCTGGCTCAAGCGCCAATTCGTGATCCGCATGAACCACAAGCTCAGCGATCAGGCACTGGCGCATCTGCAGGAAGCCTTTGCCGACTTGTGTTTGAGCGACCAGTTCCATCAACACACTTTCAATGGTGAGGAACACGACGAGGCACAGTTCAGCCACCTGACGCGATTGGCATTCGCCTTCAATGCCCGCAATCACGGACGCTTAAGGGAGCTGGTGGACTACATCAACTTGCCGGAAAACTGGGCCCATTCCAAACCACAAACCGCGCAACGCAACCGAGAGCCTTCGAAGGTAATTTGAAGGAAAAAAAACGGCCCGCTATTTTCATAGTGGGCCGTTTTTATTTAACCGTTTTAATCGTCCATCCCTCTGCCGCTGAACAAGCGGTTGATCATCTCCATCGAGAAGCCCCGATACGCCAGGAACCGACCTTGTTTGGCCCGCTCTTTGGCATCAATCGGCAGATGCCCGGAGAACTTTCGCTGCCACGTGTCCCGAAGTTGTTCCTGCCAACTGATACCACTTTCGCGTAAGGCGAGTTCGATATCGGCACGTTGCAAACCGCGCTGGCTCAGTTCCTCACGGATTCGCAGAGGGCCATAACCGGAACGGGCGCGGTAGGAAACAAAGCTTTCAAGGTAACGAGACTCCGAAAGCAGCCCTTCTTCCGTCAAACGGTCCAGGGCTGTTTCGATCATCTCCGCCGGAGCGCCGCGCTGACGCAGTTTACGCGTCAGCTCGACTCGACCGTGCTCACGACGTGCGAGCAGGTCCATGGCGGTTCGCCGCACCGCGACGAGGGTATCGAGTACAAGTGTCATTCAAAGGCTTCAAACGTCGACATCGGCCTCGGCCATATCGTCAACCTTGTCCTTGGCCAGCGAAGCCTTGACGTCTGCTACGGGGGCCAGCAGCTTGTCACGCAGTTGTTTCTCGAGCTTGGTGGCGATTTCAGGATTGTCCGCGAGGAACTTGGCCGAGTTGGCCTTGCCCTGACCGATCTTGGTGCCTTCATAGGCATACCAGGCGCCGGACTTCTCGACGAAACCGTGCAGCACACCCAGGTCGATCATCTCGCCATTGAGGTAGATGCCCTTGCCGTAAAGAATCTGGAACTCGGCCTGACGGAACGGCGAAGCCACCTTGTTCTTCACAACCTTGACGCGGGTTTCGCTACCCACCACTTCGTCGCCTTCTTTCACTGCACCAGTACGGCGGATGTCGAGACGGACCGATGCGTAGAACTTCAACGCATTACCACCGGTGGTGGTTTCCGGGCTACCAAACATCACGCCGATCTTCATACGGATCTGGTTGATGAAGATGACCAGGCAGTTGGCGTTCTTGATGTTACCGGTGATTTTACGCAGCGCCTGCGACATCAAACGGGCTTGCAGGCCGACGTGCATGTCGCCCATTTCGCCTTCGATTTCAGCCTTAGGCACCAATGCCGCCACGGAGTCGACGATGATCACGTCAACAGCGTTGGAGCGCACCAGCATGTCGGTGATTTCCAGGGCCTGTTCGCCGGTGTCCGGCTGGGAAACCAGCAGGTCGTCGACATTGACGCCCAGTTTGCCGGCGTACTCAGGGTCGAGTGCGTGTTCGGCGTCGACGAATGCGCAGGTCGCGCCGGCTTTTTGAGCCTGGGCGATCACGGACAGCGTCAGTGTGGTTTTACCGGAAGATTCAGGACCGTAGATTTCAACGATACGGCCTTTTGGCAGGCCGCCAATGCCGAGTGCAATGTCCAGACCCAGAGAGCCAGTGGAGATGGATGGGATCGCCTGACGGTCCTGATCGCCCATACGCATTACGGCACCCTTGCCGAATTGACGTTCGATCTGACCCAGGGCCGCAGCCAAGGCTTTCTTCTTGTTGTCGTCCATTAAAGTCCTCACGTAATCAATAAGGCCTGACGGCCAACACCTGTATAAGTAGCCAGTATTATTCCACAGCGTTCGTGGATCGCCTACCCCTGATTTTCGATTTCTCTTGCCGCTAGTCGCAGGAGCCCCTCTAGCGCGGCCTTCACCGTTTGTCGGCGGACTTCATCGCGGTTACCGGCAAAGTGCTGAACCTCGCTGCAAACCGCGTCGCCGACGCCCCACGCCAGCCACACCGTGCCCACAGGCTTGTTCGGTGTACCACCGTCGGGGCCGGCCACACCGCTGACGGCCACGGCGAACCGCGCCAGGCTTTTGTCCTGGGCGCCGCACACCATGGCCTCAACCACTTCACGACTGACCGCTCCCACCGTTTCGAACAACTCGGCCGGCACATTCAGTTGCCGGGTTTTCTGGCGATTGGAGTAGGTCACATAGCCGGCCTCGAACCACGCCGAGCTGCCCGGTATCCGTGTGATGGCTTCGGCAATGCCGCCGCCGGTGCAGGATTCGGCCGTGGTGACGTGGGCATTGAGCACTTGCAGGCGTCGGCCAAGTTCGGCAGCCAGTTGGGTGATCTCTTTCAAGGTGCTCTCCGGATCGCGTGGAATGCGTACCACCGTACACGAGCCGGTTGCGCTTTCAATACACAGACTCATTCAAAATGTTCAGGCGCCAATGCTCTGACATAGGCCTGACAGGCCTGCAAGGCAATCAGTCCGCGGTCGCCGGTGTCGGTGATGGCGATAATTCGTTGAGCATGCGCCGGGTCAAGTCGGGCGCGTACGGTTGCATGATCCACGCTGCCGGTACCGGCGGTGGCTGGCACCCGGCAGCCTTGGGCAACGTCGCCGGTGTCGAGAAGGACTGACAGGCGCAGATCAGCAGTGGCAAGACGATCGCGCAGGCGATCCTGATCACGTTGGGCATCGCTCATCGCTCGATAGTGGGTTTGTTCACTGGCCGCAAGGCGTTGCTCCAGCGCCAGACGTTTATCCTGTTCGGCCTGTTGTGCGGTGGCGGCGGCCGTGGTCTGTTGATTGAGCGTTTCGGCGTTTAACCGAGCCTGCTCGGCCAACTGCCGACCGTAACGCCAGTCCTGAAACTGCCAGGCCAGCGCCGCCGCCCCGGCGGCGAGCAAAACAACGCCAATCACTCGCCAGGGGATTGGCATAGCACCGCCCTCGCCCGCGCCCAGATTTCCAGCCGATCCTGCAAACCGTTCAACCCGCCGTTGATGCGCCGGGTGATCGTGTTGAACTGGTCGCGGTCGGCCAGTTCGTTCAAGCCATTCTTTTCCCAGAACCACGCGGCGGATTCGGCCGCCCATTGCGGTTGTTCCAGCAGTTCCGGCAAGGACAGCAAACGCTCATCGCCGAACAAGCCGAGGCTGCATTGGCGATAGTTGGCGCGACCGGTGATCTGGATCAGCCCGCGACCGCGGTACCTTTGCCCGTCACCATCGGCCTCAAGCGTGTTGCCCAGCCGTAACGCCAAGGTGCCAGTGTCGTACTTGCTCAGGTACTGGTTGTTGCCCAACTCGCGCACGTACCGCAACTGGCCCGACTCGTGGCCGATTTGCGCGAGGAATGCAGCGATACGTTTGGGCGTATCGATCCGACGGTTGGCCATTGCGCTGTTGAGCGCAGAAACAAAAACGCCCGCTTGGGTGCGGGCGTTGGGCATGATGTTGATAAGGTTGTTTTCAGTTATTTGCATAATGCGTAATCCTCCCTGGATGCCCGGATTGAATCATGGTTGGCGGCCAATGCCTGCCAGCCATTTTCTTGCCAGAGTTTTCAGAGTGCTGTTCTGGACATTGTCCTCGGGCGGCGAATACACCCAGCCAAGAGTGCCAAAGTTCGCTGTCCATTCGACTTGTGGCGCTGGAGTGATAGCGGTGATGTCATTCCAGAGCAAATCCGGGTGAAACATCTCGACCATATTGCCGTCAGTCGAGAACAGTTCGACCACCGTGTTATTGGCGATGCGCGCGTAGGTTTTCATCAGGCGTACTCGTAAATGATTACGGCACCCGGACCACCGGCCCCACCTTGTCTTCCAGGTCGGTTAACCGAGTTACCAATACCGCCCGCTCCGGAACCGTAGCCGGAGCCCGGCGCCGCCGCCACAGACAAGGCGCTGCTGCCATATCCGCCGCTTCCCAATGGGGAGCTAGCGCCGTGCCCCGCAAGCACCGAGCCGTTGACGCAGATACCCGGGCTGCCTGCGGCTCCCGCCGTGCTGACAATATTGCCGCCAGATGGGGCCTGGTTTGGAAAACCGCCCGTATACAAACCGAACCCAGGTAATGCCAGCAATGCGACCCCGTTACCACCCCCACCACCCGGAGCAGAAACAAGCGATCCGACCCCGCTCCCGGCACTACCACCGTTACCTTCTGCTATAGGCCCGCTCGCGCCTGCGCTGCCTATCGTGATCGTCTGACTGCTGCCAATCGCTGCAGAATCAAGCCAGGCTTCTGCATATCCGCCCGACGCACCACCACCCGAGACAGAAATCTGATTGGAGCCTGTTGCAGGAATGCCCGCACTACCACCACCACCGCCAACCATTTTCACCAACACATTTTTCATGCCCACGGCGGGCACATATGTCCCGGATGCAGTAAACGTCTTCACCCCCAACAACCGCCCACTCAATGCGATACCACCGCTCGCATAAACCAAAACCCAGCTGTCCAGCGCCGCGCTGTACACCACCGCGCACACACTGCCGCCAACAATCTCCGCCGGGCGCAACGCACTCAGCGCCAGATTCACCAGCGGCTTGGGCAGCAAACCATTCGGCGCAAATGTACTCGCCCCGGTGTTGGCATTACCGGCGGTGAATCGCAACGCGAGGCCATCCTTCAGCGCCGTGATAGGTGGCGCGTAGTTGGCCATGTAAAGGTTGGCGGCACCGAGATCGGACGCATGTTTATCTTCGCCTGCCTGACTGAGCTTTTTCACCGCTTGCAGCACTTGCGTGGCATCGGTTTCGCTCGGTTCAAGCCCAGCGGATTTGACGACATTCAACAATTCATCGGTAACGCTATTGCCCCAGGTAGCCGGGATCAAAGATCCAGGCAATCCTGCGATGACGTCTTCATTGACGAACTTGCCGTTGACCAGCCCTACGCTGGGAACACTTTTTGGATAATCCATTTCCACATCCCTGATGATTTAGCGCGCAGCAGCCAGCCACTTCGGCGCTACCGGCCGATGCTCGCTGAACGGAAAAAAAGAACCTTGCGGCCAGTCCCGCAACTCACGGCGATAGGTTTGCAATTCAGCGTATTGCTCGGTGGTCAATGTAGTGCCGCCGCCGTCCTCGAGTTCATCGCGGTCACGTGCCACCAGACCATCAGTGGCGGCCAGTTGCGCGGTGCGCCAATGACGCTCAGCGTCGGCGGCTTCCTCTGCTGAAGGCGGTGGCGGGTCAACGAGAATGGGAAAGCCGTTATCCGCCCGTACACCAATGACTTTTGCAGAGACCGACAGTTGCTGCAGAAGCGAGGTCCAGTAGGCTTGAGGTATTTCGATGACATCGTCGGGAATCTCCGACAAATGGATACCCGGTACATAAACGCCCCGGGTGCTGGCGCTGAAGAGAACACTGTAGACGTTCATTCAATAACCCTTCACCTGATAGTGGACAGTCCAGCCGGCTGAGACCGTACCGAGATAACTGCGGATTTTCAGATGGCACCCGAATTTGTTTGCCGACGGGTTGCCATTCAGAATAACCATGGCGCTATCGCCCCCGGCATGAGTCGCCACGATGTTGCTGAATGCATTGGGGAAAGCGATAGGGAATACGACATTGACATCGCCATTGGCGTCCGAAACTGCCGCCCCCCACTGCTCGATAACGCCGCTCGCAAACCGCTGATAGCCGGCATCGCCAAAGACACCGGAATGAGCCGACGCGAACCGGTCGCTGACCGAGCCGCCGTAGAGGCGCCAGTCGCCGCCTGTACGGAACAACTGTGCGGAGTCACCGATACCCAGTACCAGCGTTCCCACCGTATTGCTGCTGACAATACGGTCGTTCGGCGCCGGGTTGATCGTCAGCACACCGGTGCCAAGATTAAGGATGGTCAGCGTGCTTGTGCTCATGACACTGGTGGTAACCGGCATCGTGGCCGTGACCGCCGTGCTGCTGTTGAAACTCACCACTCCGCCCGCTTGAGCCGCTGTCAAAGCAGCGCTGGTCGCATAGGTCGAAAATCCTGAAAACTGCGTACCGCTGCGGTTTACAAAACCGGTGGTGGCAACGTTCTGGCTGTTATCAAACTGTGGCGGTGTTGCAAACAATCGGTTGCTGCGCAAGGCCGTCAGCAGCTGATCGGTTTTGGCTTCTGACGCGGTGAGGCCCGCTGCCTGGATGACATTCAGCAACTCCTGGGTAACGCCATTGCCCCAACTGGCCGGTATCAACGATCCCGGTTTGCCGGCGATTGGGTCTTCATCGACAAACCGACCGTTGAGCAAGCCGGCACTCGGGACACTGTTTGGATAGTCCACTATCCTTCTCCTTGTGTGTGAATCAGGTGTCTACCGTCGTTCCGGGTGCAACGGGCCAGATGATTTCCTCGGGGAAACCGGCCTGCTTTTCGATGCGGTTGAGTTCAACGCTGTAGAGTTTCCATTCGATCAACAGAAGCTGTTCGTCATGACTGGCATCGCCGATGTCTTCGGCGTATTGAAGGGGCGCGATGCGCAGGACGGCGTCGCGAAGTAACGTGTCTCGCAAGCGGAACACATCGACTTTGATCGCAAATACGCGCGCGGTTTCATCGAGTTTCCAAGTGTTCTCGATCCAGAAGTAACCGTCGCCCGGCCACGGTTCGGCAGTGAGTTCGTCTGGTAACTCTCCCGGCTCACTCCATATCTGCTTTACTCCGTTTTCCTTCCGATACACCGCACCTCGACGGTCTATCACTTCACGGGGAACGTTGTTCACCAATGTCCAGACACGGCCACTTTCAGGCGCTGGTAATTTGAATGAAAGTTGAACGGCATTACTCGGCAGTTGGACACCGAGGCCTGGTGTAACAGCAAATTCAACAGGGCCATTCAAGAAGCCCAAGTGATCAATCAGATAATTAAACATGGGCACCTCAGATAAGTTTGATTCGACCCGGATAGGCAATATTTCGAGGACGCGTGATACCGCCATGGTTCAACAACTCAGAGTCTACGATTGGCGTAACCGGCGCTGCAGGTGTGATGTATTTGACTGTAGCGCCCGCGTAATCGGCGTAGTTGCCCATGTCGAGACCCAACTGGGTTTTCTGGGAAATGATGTGTGTCGCGAACAAAATATTGTCGGCAATCCCATTGTCGCCCTGAACCAAAGAGCCTTTTTGCCAAGACCCCGGTGCACGTCCGGTATCGACCAGACCGCCTTCGGCCAGTACGCGCAAAAACTCGCCACGGGCCTCTGGCAGACGAAAAGTCGTGGCGCCGTCTCCAGGCGTCCACGCACCACCTCGATCGGCTTCCGAACGCAACATGCCCGACTGCTGCGCGTGATCCCAGAGCCATGGCCATTCCGAGCGATTCAGTAACGATCCATTCAGCGCGGCATAGCCACCGGGCAGTACTGCCAGCGTGGTCTCAAAGGCGATGTACCCGAGTGAGGATCCGTCCAGACGACCGACTGGCCACCAATTGCCCGATGTATCGCTGCGTAAATGCCACCAGTCACCCGCTCCCATCAAAACGAGAAACGGATAACCCGAAGCATTCAGGTGGGTGTGAAACTTGATCACATCGCCGCTTGAACTTTGCACGACCAAGCGATTTCCACTGTTATCGACACGCCGCACAATGACGTCACGTACCCCTAAGCTGGCATTGGCTGGCGGCAGACGTACACTCAGCGATCCGGCCCCGGCATCGATCAGAACCAGACCAAGCTCTTCACCAGTCAACAACCTCGACGTGCCTACCCGAGTGATGACCGAACGCATCGGACTGGCTTTGCCAACAATCGCCTGTATCGCCTTGAACAACTGGCCGTTATCCGCTTCAGAAGCGACCAAGCCGCCACCGGTAATCACACTCAGGATCTCCTGAGTCACACTGTTGCCCCACACCGCCGGAATCAACGACCCCGGCGTCCCCATCAACGGGTTCTCATCAACAAACTTCCCATTCACCAACCCGGCGCTGGGCACACTCTTCGGATAATCCATCCCTTCATTCCTCCCTAGTCATAATTGATGTGCACCTTGGTATGCGCCGGTGCGCTGCGGTGGATCAGGCATTCCAGTGCCGAGCCTGGGTTGACGCCGAAGCGCTCGCCCCAGTAGCTCGCGCCGAATCGCCGGCCGAGCAACAGCCGTCCGCCGGTGTTGAGCGTCCACATGAACTGCGCTTCCCACGTGCCCCAATGCGCGGCACCGAAGCGTGCACGGCCCATGCGTGGGGCTTCGTGTTCGGTGATGCTGGCGTTGGGGTAGCCTTGGCTTTTGGCGATTTCGAGGTAGTAGCCGACGGCCTGGCTGCCGACCGCGAGCAAACGGCGGCATACGGCGAGGCGGCGGTCGTCGAACAATGGCGTGGCGCCCAGGCATGGGTCGGGCAGGTCCATCACCCGCTCCCAGTCCGGCACCAGTTCGCTGACGCCTGCCGGGTCCATCTCGTTGAGCAGGTCGGCGGCGCGGGCGTCGAGGCGGGCCAGTTCGACGGCGACGCCTTGCAGCACTTCTTCGAGTTCCGGCACATGCTCCGGGTCCCATGCCGGGCCGCTCGGCAGCAGGGCGTGCAGTTGCGCCTGATATTGCGCGGCGGTTCTTATGCCCCCCATACGCAACCTCCGAAGGTCAGCAATTCGCTTTGACCGGCCGGTACATCAGCGGCCGGTGCGGTCAACGTGTGATCGTATTCACCGCCGGCACTGCTGATGGCTTCGCGGATATGGCTGATCAGCAACGGCACACCCAGATCGGCCTCACGGTTGTGCAGGTCGCGCAATTGCGCTTCAACGGCGGCGCGCACAGCGGTGGTGTCCGGATTGACGCTCTTGAAGCGATAGACCACCGGCACCTGAATCGGCCGCTGCACGTGCACTTCCGCAGTCACCGGACGCAGCGGTTCGATGTAGTCCTGAACCTCGGCCAGTTGCTCATCGTTGGGCACCGGTTGCGGGTCTTCATCACGCATGATGAACACCGTCACTGTGCCTGGCCCGAGCAGGCCGCCACGACACCAGGCGCGCGTTACGCCCGGCACTTCCAGCGCCCACGTCTCGTAGTCACTGGCCGAGCCGCCATGGGGAATCACGCGGTAAGAGCGAATCACCCGCGAGCGCAGCGACTCCAGACTTTCCCGCGCCACGCCGCCGCTGAGACCCGGCGCCAGCACCACGAAACTGTTGCCGACCACGCCGGCAATCGGTTGCACCGGCGTCAGTGCCAGACCCGCGTCGGCATTGCCCAGGCTACCGGCGTCGAGTGCGGCGATGGTGGTGCTGTTGCTGCCATTCACCGTGGTGCGCGCGGTCGTCACTTTGTAGGTGCGACCATCGCTTGATTGCAGCAGTGTGTCGGCGTCCAGAACAGCACCGGCCGTCGCAGTAAAACTCACACTGCCGGTGGCCACTTGCGCAGGTTTGCGCGGCTGATTCAGGCGCAATGCGGCGATGCGTTCCAGGGTCGATTCATCGGCTTTGTCCGGCAAAATCTGCTCGGCAATCCAGTCGAGGTAACCGTACAGGCCATAAGCGGCGCCGCCGAGGGCACGGGCCAGCACTTGCGCATCGGACTGGCGCAGCGAATCGCCGGCCAGGTCGCTTTGGGTGCGCTTGATCAGCACCGGCAGCGAAGGGGTTTCAAACGGCATAGATCACCTGCCAACTGTTATCGGGGTTGATGTCCAGACGTTCGCCGTCGGCCAGGGTCAGGACCGTGCGCAGGTTCAGGCGCTGGGCGTCGAGGCGTTCGCTGATGATGTCGATGGCGCTGCAATGGCCGTCGTCGATCAGCCATTGCAGGGCTTCGCGGGCATAGAATTCGGCGTCCATCTGGGTCTGGCGGGTCAGCTTGACCCGGCGCAACAGCCACAATCGCGAACCGATGCGGTCGTCGGCGACGGTGGGAAATGTGTCGCCCCACCAGCCGTAACGTTCGTCGTCGTCGAGGGCGTCGTCATCGGCGGCACGGCGCCAGGTGAACAGGCTGATAAGCACGGCTCGGGTCAGCGCAGCGTGGAGGTTCTGGCTGATCAACATCATTGGCCTCCTGCCGGTGCACCGGTCTGGCCGTTGCCGGCCTGTACACCGACGTGCACATGTTTGATCTGGCTGATGCCGCCAGCCAGTTGGTCTCCGCTGGAAACGATCTTGCCGGTCTGGTTGATCACCGGCGTATCGAAATTCACAGCGGTCGTGGCGCGGATGTTCAGGGTGGCGGTTTCGATATCGATGATCCGGCCACGCTTGAAGTGAATCTTGTCGCCTTCGTCGGTGTAGATCGCCACTTCACCGGAGGCCAGCGATTGCAGGCGATAACGGCGGTCGGCGATCACCAGGGCGATGGCGTGTGAACGGTCACCGCCGATAAACGTGACAACACCTTCAGCGCCGGCCAGTGGGTTACTGGTAAAGCCGTAAGGTTCGAAGTGCTCCATGTCATCGTTCACTTCGCCAGCGGTGAGGCGCATTTGCAGCGATTGCAGCTTGGATGCCGAATGGGCGAGCACGACAGTGCCGCGCGCCAGCAGGCGTGTCAGTAGGCTCATGAATTGTCCTCAAAGAGCAGCCCCGACACGGACAAACGTGGGGGCGGGTGTCAGGCTCAGGTTTTTTTCGGGGGGATTGGATCAGGATCGAAGGTATGCGGCGGCGCCACTTGCAGGGTCGTCACCGAGCCCTGCGCCGACAGCGAATACGTCACTTTGGAGATCAGCATGTCGCTATCGAAATCGAGCACCGGATCCTTGACCTTCACCAGCGTGTTATGACGCCACAGATCACCGTTGGACTGGCGCCATCCCTGCACTTGATAAGTGGTGGACTGTGCGCGGCCCATGCGGGTGGCGCTCTCCCATTGGGCCCGTTGCTGGGCCAGCTCGAAAGTCAGCGCCGTGCCCTCGTTAATAATCGTGGTACGCCGCCGCTTGAAGGTCAGGTCGGCCGCCGTGGATTCAACTTCGCTGACCGCCGCCCCGCTCTTGTTGTCCGAGCCTTTCTGCTGGCCGATCACTCGGTATTCGGAGAACACCTGGCTTTGATCCATCGCTGCATTGGCCGACAAAATATTTTTGCCCAACTCCAGCGCATCGCTAGCGCGTCCGCCACTGCCAGGCTTGGCCAACACCAACCGGCCCTGCTCGTCATCGGTGGAAAACACCCGCAACAACGAGAGCAAACGGTCGATCGACTGAAAGACTGTTTCTCCCGGCACGATCGTGTGTTTGGTCAACCGTGCGGTCTCGGGGATTTCGTTGACGACCATCAGCGAATACTCCATCGCCAGTGCCTGCACGATGCTCAGTAGCGGTTGCTCCTGCCATTGATTGGGCCGGTTGGTGGCGGCGCAATCGACCAGGTCCTGAGTCTTGGAACTGCCCTCGATACTCAGGCTGATCTGCCGGCCGTCATAACGAATCGGTGCCTTGAACACGTAACCGGTGAGCACCAGATCCTGGCCGATTCTCACTTCGCACGGGTCGCCCGGTTTGATCCGCTGATCCACCGTCTGCCCTGGCCATTGCCAGGTGATGTCGAGTTTGAAAGTGCGGAACTGGCGCTCCAGATCAGCGCTGATTTCCACGCTTTTCCAGCCGCCGTATTCCATGTTATTGACCGTCAGCGTGACGCGGTTATCCATCTCGCTCATGGCTTACTCCCTGGACACGTTCACGTCGTTAGGTGAAAAGCCCGGATGGTTCATCGCATTGCTCTGAGTCACTTGAGTCACCCGGGTAGCATCGGCAAATTGCTTGTAGGCCACGACCAGCGCCGGCAGGCTTTCCTGGAACGATTTACTGATCTGTCGCACACCGGATGACGCCACAGCCTTGAGATGCGCGATCAGCGCTTCCTTCACATCATTGATTGCCTGGTGATGCTTGGGGTCGGCCTTGTCCAGCATCGGATCAATGGCCGCCCCGATTGCCTTCTGCAGCGCTTTCATCTCATCGGTCACCGGTACTTCCTGACGGGTCACCGGTTGATCCGCCTGCTGAGCCACCGACGGTGTCGATGACAATTTCACCGCAGGGGTCGCTATCGGCATCGACGCCACCCATTGCGCCACTTTCACCAGCAGGGTGTCCTGCACCAGATCGGCCATGGCTTGCGCCGCCGCGTTGGTGTCCTTGCCGGTGGTGATCTTCGGCGCATCAGCCTTGCGGATGGCTTCGAGTTGTTGGGACACGTCGGCAATCACGCCACGGTAGCCTTCCTTCGCGAATGCCTTGAGTTCTTTGATATCACCAAGCAAGCCCTTGAACTCGGTCGCCACTTCCTTGGGCAATTCCTTGACCGCTTTGACCAGTTCGGTGATCTGCCGGTATTGCTCGATCAGCGGTTTGAGCTGTTCCTTGATCACCTCGTACACCCCGGTGAGGCTGTTGCGCAGATTCGCGATGCCGATCCGCGCAGCCTTGATCAGAGTCATGGCCTGTTCGAAACGCGCCACTGCCGAACCCAACAGTGTGTCGGCTTTGGCCAGCAGCACTTTCTGGGTGCTGACGGTGGCGGTCGGAAAAGGCAGCGGTTTATCGGGGTAAAACTTCAACGCGAAAGTCACCAACCCGCCGTCCTGGCGGGTGTGGGTCATGTCGCATTCGCCGACCTTGACTTGCAGGCGGCCGAGCCACGGGTGCACCAGCTCACCGCTGCCCGCCTCCAGCGCCTTGAGCAGCTTGTCACGCTGCTCAAGGCAGTCAGGGCCGATGATGAACGCCGTCAGATCGTGGGTCTTGGCCTGCTGACCAAGGTCCTCGAAAAACGGCAGGTCACGCTGCGGATACTCATGCAACTGACCTTTGCGACCGACCGGGGTTTTCGCCTGATCGATCCAGAACCCGACACCGCGAAAGGATGCCGGCAACAAACGGTCACGCCAGTTCATTGGAACCTCCTGCCGACAGCGAGCGATAGCCAATGCGCGAAGACAGCGCCAGGCCCGGTTGATTGGTTTGCGGTTGATCGGTGCGCAGCCCCGCCGGCGCATTTTCGAAGCGCACGGTCAGGCCGCCTTCGAGTTGCGTACGGTTGTTGGCGGCGCTTTGCTGGATCAGGGCGCTGGAGGTTTGTGGCAGCGAACCGCCCTGCAACACACCGTTGGACGACGTTTGAGGGCTTGCGCCAAAGAACGCCGGCGCCAGTTCCCCCTTGCCTTCTGCATTGGTCTGCTGTTGCGCCTGAGTCAAGGTTTCGACCTTGCCGGTGACCTTGGCGATCAACCCGGCGAAACCACCGTCGAACAACTCCTTGATCGGCGCAATGACGGTTTGCAGCTTTTGCCACAACTCGCCGAACCACTCGGTGATCGGCCCCCAGTTCTTGATGATCTGCCCCAGCGGCGTCCATTCGAACATGTTGTGCAGAAACTCCAGTACCGGCGCAGCCAGCGCCTGCACCACACCCCACAGCGCCGAAAATACTTCGCTGATCGGCTGCCAGTACGTCGCAATCTGTTCCAGCGGCGACCACTCGAACAGGCTCTGGAAGAAGCTTTTGATCTGCTGAGCCGAAGTTTGCAATGCGGCCCAGACCGGTTCGAAGAAGGCCACGACACTGCCCCAGTTGTTGACGATCATCCCCAGAGGGGAATAGTCGAACAACGTGCCGAAGAAGTCCTTGATGGCTTGTGCCGCCGGTTGCAGCGCCGTCCAGATCGAGACAAAGAACCCGGTGATCGCCCCCCAGTTGTTGATGATCATCCCCAACGGTGTCCAGTCGAACAGCCCCTTGAGGAACGCCATCACCGGCACACTCAAGGCCTTGAGCAATTCCCAGATCGCCGAAAACAGACCGGTCAGCGGCGCCCAGTTTTCCAGGATCATGCCGGCGGGCGTCCACGAGAACACCGATTTGAAAAAGTCGATCACCGGCGCGGTGACGGTTTTGACCTTGTCCCAGATGCCCGAGAAGAATCCCGCAATCGGGGACCACAGCGCCGCCAGTGCATCCAGCGGTCGCCAGTCAAGGATCGAGCGCAACGTCGCCATCGCACTCACACCGATGTTTTTCACGCCCTCCCACATGCCCTTGAAAAAAGCGCTGATCGGCGTCCAGTTGGCATAAATCAAACCGGCCGCCAACGCGATGCCCATCGCGATCAACATGATCGGATTGGTCTTGAGCACCATGCTCATGACGTCCATGACCTGGGTCATACCGGTGACGGCGGTTTGCATGGCAGAGAAGGCAATCGCCCCCGCCGCCAGGCCTTCGACCAGTTTCGGGTTGTCGGCGAGCAGGCTGCTGACCTGGTTCAGCATCGGTTCCAGCCCGACCACCAACGCCCCCACTGCCGGCACCAACGCCGCATCCACGGCAGCCGAGACCTTATCCATCGCCGCACTGAACACGTTCATGTTCTGCGCAGCCACTTTCGGTGCGGCGGGCAGGTCGACGGTTTTCGCCGCCTCGCTGACTTCGGTCAATTTGCCCTGAAACGCCGCCGCCGACTTGATGCCGTCCACGAACGGCGTGATCACGCTGCCGCCCTTGAACAGCCCGCTGATGTCCAGTTTGCCGAGGCCGGTCTGTTCGAGGTTTTTCTTGAAGCTATCGACTTTCACTCGCAGGGCGCCGAGTTTGGGCGACAACTCATCGATGCCGGTAATCAGCACCGATGTTTTGGGGTTGCTATCTGTGTCTGCCATCACTGCACCTGCTGCATCGCGTTGATCCGTTGCGCGTGCTCCAGCGATTCGCGGAGCACATCCAGTGGCCTGGCCATCATCTGTTCGGGGTCAACCTTCCAGAACCAGGCCAGGTCATAGGCGACGGCGATCAGGTCGGTGATGGCGCCGACGCCGCACTCATGAAAAAACTCGCAACGGCCCAGCTCAGCGCGTTGAGGTCAGCCAGATCCAACTGGTTGACCGACGACGGCGGAATGCCGGCGCACACGGCGATGTATTTGGCCGCGACGTCCATGTCGAGGCTGACCTCTTCGCTCTTGTCGATCTTGTACGGCAGCGCCTTGATCGCTCGCACTTCCTGCACCGTCGGACGGCGCAGGACGAGTTCGGTCAGGGGCTCGCCGTGAGCTTCGATCGCAACCTGAAGCTTCACGGCGCCGCTCATTGCCAGGTCCCCTTGATGCCTTCGAATTTCAGTTCGATGGTGGCGTCATCGCCCTTGGAAACGGGTTCTTCGACCAGGTACGCACCCGCCAGCACGTAGACTTTGCCGTTGCTGAATTCGCAGGTGACGGTGATGTCCGTGCCTTCGATCAGCTTCTTCAGCGGGAAGTCGGCGGTGTGCAGCGCGGTCACTTTGAACGACGGCGCGATGTCGGTTTCCTTGTAGAAGCCGGGTACGACGGTTTCGCGTTTGACCGCCATCAGCGGGGCTTCGCAGCCGCCATTGATAGTCAGTTGCGCGCCGTCGACTTTGACGTAGCAGGTGCCTGCAATCAGTTGACCCATGGTGTTACTCCCTTCAATAAAAAAGCCCACGCGAGGTGGGCTGAATGCTTGACGCTAAACGCGGTTATCAAGCCGCGTCGTCGTACTGCAGACGGAATTGGTTGAGCAGTGCGAACACGCGCAGACCGTTGATGTAATCCGGCGGGAACAGCACGTTCACGCGGCTCGGGTCCTGCACGTCACGCTCGACGATCAGGTGCTCGGCGAACAGCTCGGCGTTCTCGACGTGGCCTTCCAGTTCGAGCTTGGCGTACTGGGCAATCAGCTCACCGCGAATGGTGCTCGGGGTAACGATTGGCTGGCCGGCGCCGAAGCGGGTGCCGTCGGAGGCCAGTTTGTGGCGACCGTATTTGCTGGTGATCACGCTTTGCAGACGACGCACGATGAACGCCGACTGGTGCATGGTTTCGCTGTCCAGGTAGGAGTTGTCGGCCTGGCCGTAAGCGTTCTTCTGGTACGTGGTGATCGAACGCTGGATGCGCACGTAACCGCCTTCGTAGTAAGCGGTGGCGATGCCGTAGTTGAGCAGCGACTGACGCTCGGTCAGGGTGAAACGCTCGCTCGCCGGCGCCGGATCGACACCCGGCAGGCTGCCGCTCTGGGTCGGACGGCTGGCGTCGGCGGAGATGAACACCGACGTGCGTGCGGCCAGTGCGGCGGCTTGAACCCAAACCGGTTGCGGTACGCCCGGCTCCAGCGCCTGAATGGTCATGTGCTGGTCGTTGCGGGCCTGGCCTGCGGCGACCAGCGTGCCAACGGTGCCGCGCTTGGCGCTGTAGACGTGACCGAACAGTTGCTTGGCCCAAGACCAGCGACCGGTGCTGTCATCCATGACCGCTTGCCAGGTGTTGAGGGTCGACAGATCCGACCACGGCAGCGCGATGAATTCGAACGGCTCATCGCCCAGCGCCGCGACCGCAGCGACCTGATCCGGTACACCGACGCCGCCGGTCATGGCGGTAATCGCGGTGGTCAGGCCAGCCGGGGTTTCTTCGCCGTTGCTCTTGCCCAGGCGATTGAATTGCAGGCTGATGTCGTTGCCGCTGTCGCCAGTCCATTTCGCGGACAGGGTCACTACACCTTCAACAGCCGCAGCGCTGACCGGCAGATCGGCGGTGGCATTGATTTTCTGCGCCAGCGCAGTGGCCGCTTGTGCCGCCGTGGCACCGTTGACCACGGTGGCTTGCACACGCACACCACCGACGTACAGGTTGAGCACGCCAGCCTGAGTCGCGGTGCCGGTCAGGGTCAACACACCTTTGGCGATAGCGCCTTCAACGTTGTGCAGTGGCAGGCACCAGATCTCGCCGATCGGGTCAGCCTTGCGGAAGGTCTCGTACATCGAGGCGAGCATCGAACCTTGGCCGCCGATGCTTTTCGCCAGCGCGACGCTGGAGACCAAAACCAGTTTGCCGACTTCGGTCGGCGCGATGTTGTCATTGACCTGGGCCACGATCAGACGGCGCATGGCCGAGGTCGCGCTATTGGCGGCCGAGTTGTCCATTTCGGCATAGAACAGCGGTACACGAATGTCCGCGGGGATGTTGCTGAATCCGATCGCCATTATTTGGCTCCCTGTGGTTTAGCCGCTTTTGCGGTTTTGAGTGTGATATCGCCGTCGGTCAGACGTCGGCGCCACCAGGCGCTGTCCAGCACTTCACGGCCTTCAAGAGGCAGCAGATCGCCCGCCTCCGGGTCTGGCACGGCACGGCCAGCGGCCGGCACTACGGTGATGCGATTGCTCATGGGGTTACGTCTCCAGAGAAAGTCAGTTCCACGCGCCCATCGGGGCCCGGGCGTTTCAGGTTGGGGTCAGCGGGGTCGATCGCATCGACCCGCACGGTGGCCCCGGTAAAGGACGACAAACCGTCCAGTTCACGTTCGTGCCAACTTTCCGCAGGCTGACTCGGCAGATTGCGGCCAAGCTGGAACTCGGCAAAAAAGCGCAGCCGGTAAAAGACGCGGCTGCTGTTGATCGACACCATCTCGCCGCCGTCATAAACGATGGCGCTGTAGTCTTTTTCCGGCTTGAACCCCACCAATGCGCGCCACAGTTCGGCACGCAGGTCGTGCAACAGATCCAGCGCTTTTGTAGCGTCGCTGGCGTCAAGCACCAGAACGATGTCGAAGCGGTCGCGGATCGGTTGGGTGGTGAGGTTTTGGGCGGTGCTGTTACTGGCCAGATCGGCCAGCGGTGTGACGTGGGCCGAAGGTGTCGGCAGATCGGCGTTGCCTTGCAGCAAGGCCAGATCGACACCGAC
Source organism: Pseudomonas sp. EA_65y_Pfl2_P74 (assembly GCF_963970575.1). NCBI lineage: Bacteria > Pseudomonadati > Pseudomonadota > Gammaproteobacteria > Pseudomonadales > Pseudomonadaceae > Pseudomonas > Pseudomonas sp. EA_65y_Pfl2_P74. Next base: position 109,610 of record NZ_CAXAOQ010000004.1, on the reverse strand, counting down.
GGCAATGTGATTGGCAAGGCCAGGGCATTGCGCACGCAACTGCGTGAGGATCGGGGTGATCTTCATGGTGGTGTTCCAGAATGAAGGGAATTACCGCAGGCCCCCATGTGGGACCGGGCTTGCTCGCGAAGGGGACGGCGCATTCAACATCGATGGCGACTGACACAACGCTTTCGCGAGCAAGCCCGCTCCCACTTTGAGTTTGTGCGGGGATCAGGTCTTGGCGTCGAGGCCGCTTGCCTCGATCAAGCAGCGATAGCTTTCCTCGCGCTTGCCGCTGGCGGTGACCTTTTTGATCGACCAGCGACCGCGCATGAAGTCCGGCCAGGTGTCATCGAGCACCAACAGGCCTTCGGCGGCCAGCAGCGGATCGCCTGGGCAGGTAACCTTCAGCTTGTATTTCTCGCGCAGCATCTTGCGCACTTCGGCTTCGCCGATGGCTTTGGCTTCTTCTTCACTGGCCTGTTTCTGGCGAATGACCTTGTAGGGCTCGGAACCGGTTATCACCTCGCGCAGTTTGCCGGCGGCGATGTCCCAGAAGCAGGTCTTGCAACCCTGATTCTGAGTACGGGCCGTCTCTTCCAGTGTGGCGCTGATGAAGGCGTGATCCCCCGGTCGATTGTTGCTGGTCACCGACAGCCTGACGTCAGGTATCACCTGGCCCGAGAGGTTTTTGAGCTGCGCCGGTTTCGCCAGCACGTAGAGGTCGTTGAACGGTTTGGCCACCGCGTCGTACTTCTTTGCCAGTCGTGTGATAAAGCTCATATCGGTTTCGTTCGACTGATCAACATGAGCAATCCGGATCAGCGCCAGCTCTGGATCGACGCGCGGCGAAAAACCGTGCGGCGAGACCAGTTCGCGAAACAGTCCGCCCAGGGTTGTCGGGCCATGACTGGCTGTGCGCCGTTCCTTGAATCGGGTCTCATCCTTGCCGCTGAAAGGCGCTGCGGTAGCCACCAGTGTCAAGCGTAACGGGAACAGCGTCGGGGTCAGTCGAGTCACCTTGAACTGGCCCTTTTCGACCAGCCCGGACTCCAGATAGCCAACCCGCAGGCCGATTTTTCCGCCCAGGGTCGGCAAGCCTTCAAGGCCTTCCAGGTCGATCACCAGTGTCAGCTGATCGGACTCCATCCCGGCGGCATCAATGTGTTCCCAACTGATCAGGCGCTGGTTCAGCAGGGCATGGTTGGCCCCGTAGATTTCGATCGCCGGTGTAAATCCCTGTGCCATGCAACCTCCTTAGTCCCACGCCAAAACCGGCTTGATCGCGGCCGGTCTGCTGTCGAGTTCCGGCAAGGTCACCCAGACACCGGCCGGCAGGACCGGGCCGTGTTCGGCCAGGGTCGGGTTGAGTTTCCACAGGGCTTCTTCGGCGGCGTCATCGCTGCGACCGGTCTCGCGGTAGAGCAGCAGATTCACCGAATCACCGGCCACGCTTCGGACCTTACGCATTGTTGAACTCCGCTAATTCGAGTACCCACTTGATTACCATCGCGGTGCCGTCATCGATGACCTCACTCTGGTTTTCCTGAACGCTGGTGATCCGCCACAAACCCCAGTTGCGACCGATGCCGTCGATCAACGGCAGCGGTGCTCTCAAGGCTTGCAGCGCACGCAGCTCATCGAGCCGTTCCATGGCCACGGCGTACATCGCGGTGCCGCCGATGGTCAGGGTTTCCGGTTTTTGCCCGGTCTGATGGGACTTGGGTTTACTGGTGAGTATCGGCAGTTCAGTCCAGCCACCGTCGGATTTGCGCGCCAGCGTGCTGTAGGCGAAATTGCGCGAGAGGCCGAAGATGAAACTGCCCAGGGCCATTTGTTGTTTCATCAGGCGACTCCATCGGTCAGGGCTGCGTCACGGCGGGTGGCGAGGGGGTTGCTGGACATCAGCGGTGTGAATTGGTTGTCGAACTGACTTTGCAGATGCTGTGTGACCAGCAATCCGATGTTTTCCGAACTGCCGGGATCACTGCAGTACACCTGAACCGAAGGGGCGAAGGTGACATGCTGGTTGGAAGCCTGGGAGCTCGCCAGATCCTTGCTGACCTGGCCGGGTGCGGCGAGTGTGTCAGACGCGACGACAACTAGCCTTTCACCCATGGCTGCTCCCGCGTCCCCGTCCGAGGCTGGAACAATCTGGGAAATCGCCCCCATGGCAACGCTCGATGGCCCCAGGCGGGGTGTATTGAGCAATGACGATTGTTCGCCGATTTCCACTTCCCTGACGGTCGCGGGCGCCAGACTGGCGATCTCCGTCACCGGCGGATCCGTTGGAAGCTGCAAAGCAGAATCGGCGGTAGACGAAACGTCCGGTGGGGTGGCGGACGCGCCGCCGGGTATCCGTTTGCGCAACCGGTCTTTCGCCTCATCGACAACGGCGTCCAACAACACATCGAAGATCTTTTTCAGCGCTGTTCCCACCGTGATGATCACGGCAGAAGTCGTCGGATGCTCCTCGGCGAATTCGCTCATTCTGTCGAGGCTGGCACCGGCAACACTCAGCGTCTGTGGAGAAGGCGACACTGCATTGGCGCTGGCGATCGCCAAGCGCTCGTTTCGCGCATTCTGAGCGTTCCACTGTCCTTGCGGGGTATTGGAGAGGGCCAGTGCAGACTGGTGCACCGAACTCTGATAACCGACCTTCGAAGTTGCGTATTGGTCTTTGTCCTTCACTTGCGAGAAGGCCTCGTTGACGTCACCAAGGTTCTGCGACAGCAATTGCACGGCATTACCGCTATCGGCAAATAACGTCTGCGCCAACATGGCGCGTTGCTCGGCCGGTTTGGCATTGAGCGCAGCAAATACCGCGAGCACCGCACCCTGTGCATTTTGCTTGTCGGGATCATGCATCTCCGCGGTCACGGCCGCCGGATCAAGCCCCAGTTGCTTCCAGGCGCCACGCTCGGAGGCGGACACGCTGCCCCCTTTATCCAGTGCGATGGAAATGCTCTTCAACACCTCGCCGGCATCGTCTTTCTTCGTCCCGCTGTTGAGCAAAGCTGCCGAAAGCGCGGCGGCTTGCTCAGGTTGCAGGCCCGCCGTGATCGCCGCACCACCCGACTGCTTGAGGACGGCACCGATGTCTGCCGGTTTGGCCCCCCCCGCCATTTTGCCGAGCTGGTTTGTCGCATCCGCAAGGTCAAACGCCTGATCTCGAGTGAGCTTCATCGAAGTGCGCCACACCGCCATCATTTCGGCGACTTCCATGGCCGGGACTTTGAAGGCTGACGCAACGGACGCAGCATCACCGGCGAAGTTGAGCAATTCAAACGGCTTGTCCGATGCATTGGTCAGTTCATTGCCGATCCCTGCGTCAGCCGCCAGCGTCGCAACCTTGAGCAACTCTTGACCGCTGGTGCCGCCCGCCGCCACCAGTGGCGCACTGGCCATGATCAAGCTCGACACTGCCATTTCATTGGTCTGCTTTGGCGGCAGTTGCGCGGCGCTGCCCAACTCGGCCGCAGCCGAGTACAAGTCAATTGCGGGTTTGAGACTATCAGGCGCTTTGGCCCGCTCACTTGCCTCACCCGGCGTCGTCGCTTCGCGGGCGGCCTCGCCCTTCGCAGCGATATTGAGCGGGATCGAACGCAGGTTGGACAACACCAGCCGCAACGCGTCGATCGCCGCCGTCAGCGAGCCGATCTTGCTGCTCGCCGTGTTGAGCGCCTGACTCAGGCTGGAAACCTGCTCGCGGGCAATTGCTCCTGTACCGGCGCTCGCCGCCGCCATGTTCAAACGGCTGTTGCCGGGCGCAACAGCACTGCGCTCATCGGCATTCATCGGCGCATATTTACTCTGTGCCATGCCGCTCTACTCCTGTTTCACGCCAAGGCGAGTGATCGCTATGTCGTAGCGGCGCAACGCCTTTTCGGCGTCCCATTCCAGAATCTCCGCCTCACTTACCGAGTAAATGAGCGGGACGATATCGAGGATTACTTCGATGTCGCGTTCCGAAAGTAGGCCGCCGGCTGGTTTAAAAAATCGTCTATGCGCACCTGCAACTGGGTCCAGTCCGGGACGGTCAAGTGAGCCAGATCGGGGATCATCAGGCCGGCGCAGTGGGCGGTGATGAACTCGGCGCGTTCCTTGGCCGTTTTCAGTTTCTTCATCACTTTGGTGGCGCGCAGCACCGGCATTTCCAGGCTCAGCGACGTCACGGTGCGGCCGGTCACGGCGAGCGGTTGCAGCAGTTGGATTTGATCGGGATCGTCAGACTTTTCCGCGTCTTCAACCTGATCGAGAAAGTACGACGCCGGACGGGTCGACATTTCGTGCACGTACTGGGCGATGCTCACGTAGTCCGGGCGTTTGAGCTGGTCGAGTTCCTTGACCGACAGGCCGGTAGCGAGCAGCGCCAGTTCGAAGAACTGATCGTCTTCATCATCGCCGGCGCGTTCCAGCGCTTCTTTTTGCGCGGCATAGAACAATGGTTTGAGCTGGATCTGTTCGATCTGCGCGCCGTCGTCGCCGGTGATCGGCGACAGCAGGTCATGCTGGGGTGGCATCCACGACATGAATGAATTCCTTGGTGATTCTTGAGGAGGGGTGTTGCTAAACATCGGCCAGTCACACTGGCCCAATGTGGGAGCGGGCTTGCTCGCGAAGGCGGCCTGTCAGATGAATGAGTGTCGACTGTCACACCGCATTCGCGAGCAAGCCCGCTCCCACAGGGTCAGGTGCCGGGCTGGCTTACAGCGTTACGGCATCAGCACCGCACGACGCGCATCACCGAGGATGTCGACGCCGTTGAGCACGAATTTCTGGGTGCGCACGTCGATGTCGATCACCGGAATGCCGTTTTCCAGACGGTTGTAGGTGCGGCAGGAGAAGTCCAGCGTCGTCAGGGCTTTGCCGCCCATTTTGATCGCGTCCTCACCCATGGTTTTGAGCTTGCCGCCGATGGTGTGATAGGTGAACCAGGTGTTGCCGTCCTGATCCTGACCGGCTTCACGCACGTTCAGCAGGATGTCGTCGCCCAGTTTTACCCCCATCGCCAGCAACACTTCAGCACCGGTGCCTTGCAGCTTGATCTGAGCATTCAGCGGCTTGGCGCTCTTGGCCATTTCCTCAACGATGAAGCGCCCGCCCGTCATGCTTTCCATGTCGAAATCGATTTTCGGCGGGGTGAATTCCTCAACGGTCGCCGACAGCGGCAGGCCTTGCAGGGTGGCCGCGATGGCCTGTCTTACGCGGTTGGTAAACATTAGAGAACGTCCTCCAGGAACTGCTCGATGATTTCATCGCGGGCGTTGAGTTGATAAACCATGTGTTCGTTCGGCGCGTAGCGGCCGTAGTCGATGACCACGTACCAGGTGCCGTTCTTGTACTTCTCGACGCTGTTGAGTTCCGGGTGCAGATAGACGCTACCGCCCGGAATGGTTTCGTCGGCGACCAGGGTCTGCAACCAGTCGTTGATGCGCTTGACCTCCTGATCCATGAACGACTTGGTCAGGTTCTTCGCCATGGCTTTCTGGCCGGCCTTGACCAGCTTGCGGCTGATCGCATCTTCGAGGCCGACGTAGCTGATGAACTTGCCGGTGATCGAGCGGTTACCCAGTAGCGAGAAGCCGCCGAGCACGGTGCGGGCGTAGTAGCTCACGCCGTAACGGTTGAGCAGATCGCCTTCGGTGGAGGTGTCGAGGATGTTGTATTCCACGACGCGGGAAACGTCTTCGGCGTAGGTCACCTGGTTGCCCGGGCTCTCCCACTGCTTGACCTTGGCCAGCGCGGCAATCGCCAGGCTGGAAGGCGACAGGAAGACGTTTTTCTTCGCCGCTTTCGAGTACACGGCCGGCATGTTGTGCACCACCAGGCAACGGTCGAAACCGAGATCGGCGCCGCCCAGTTCCTGGCTGTACAGCACCTGATCGGCGACCGAGGCATCCTTGCCATCCAGTACCACACGGGCCTTGATGCGCTTGCCGAACGAGGCGAACTCGCTGGCCACCGCTTTGGTGCCGGTGAAGCCCGGCGCGCCGATGATGGTCAGGTCTTCCGGGACACTGCCCAGTGCGGCCAGACCCAGTTTGCGGCCAGTCGCCGGCTCAACGCCGCCAATCACTGCGTTGACGGTGTCGGCGGGGGTCGCGCCCGCTTCGACGATCACTACGTAAACCGGCACCTTGACCACTTTGAGGATCTGGTAAACCGCGTGATACAGCGTGCCCTCTTCCGAACCGGTCGGATCGAGCAGCGCATGGGTGGTGAAGCTGTTGATGCGGAACGGTGCGTTACGCGGAATCAGCGGATCGGCCTTCGGCGCAGTGCCGACCAGACCGATGACGTTGTCACCCAGGCCACCCATGGCCTCGGGGGATTCGGTGGCATTGACGGTAATGCCGTTGTGCTCGAAGTTCAAAACCTCAGCCATGTTCAGTCAGCCTTCTTGGCAGCGGCCTTTTTGGCCTGGGTGGTAGGTGTTTTCAGTTCCAGTCGACCGGCGGTGTGCAAAGCACTCGCCTCGACGTCGAGCAGATCAAGGTCTTGACCGACGCTCGACCAGTGCCCACCGCCGGTGGGGAATGGGACGAGCACGGTGTAGGTTTGGCGGGTTGCCATTTTTCGTTTCTCCATAAACGGGAAAGCCCCTCGTGGGGAGGGGCTTGGCGGGTGTTGAGTTTCGTATAAGAAAACGCCCTGGCGATGCGGGGCGTTTATTCAGTTATGGCAACCGAGGAACTTGCCATGGGAATTCCTGCTGAATTTCATTGAATCTGCACACTCCAGCAGCACGAATACCTTCCCAGCCTGGTTCTCCCATAATTTCCATGCGCTGCGCTTCGGCGAAAAATCGATCCGAACCGGTAGTGGGATTGGCATAAGCGCGAAGTCGTAGAGCTTCGACTTCCTCAGCGGTATATGACGCAGGCTGTTGCTCAGGCAGGGCATGTTTGGAAATAACGCCCGCGGCATCGAGTTTCCAAACGCCATCCATCTCTTGTGTAATGCGCATCCACAGGCTTTCATCGACTTCGAGGGCGCCCTCGGGAATTTCATTTACGCCGCGAATCAGGCGTGAGTTGAGAATGCCTGTGGCATCAAATGTCACGTACTTCATGCCATTCACCTTTAATGTCCAATAGAGAACCAAAAGAAGTTCGTGGGCGTTTGTATTGCCCCGCCCGACAAACCAGAGCTGACGCCTACGGCTGTGAATCCGGTATTCGACGGCATACTCGTGAACTCGATTACATCGGCCGCACCCGAAACGTTGAACGGTGTGGATTGCACACCCAGACAGGCGTTAGGGAAGCTCAACGGAAACGGAACTGCCGTGAAGGCAGCCGGGATCGAGGCATAACCCCACTGGATGATCAGACCACCCAGCCATGTTGGAAAAACCAGATAGCCGTTCGCGGCCTTTAATATCTGGAATCCCCAGCGCAGTTTCTTCGGTGTCACGATGGTCGTGTCATCCGCTCCCGAATCCGCTTGTGCCTGAGTGGCAATTTTCGCCGAGCCTCGGTTGGTTTCCGATGCTTGCTGCGCGAGAACGGCCAACGCGGCGATATCGATGCTTCCCTGATTGATCGGGGCGTTCCAGGCTTTGATGCACCACATGACACTGATGTTTCGTGGGCGTGCTCCAACAAGAATGCCTCGGTCATAGATAGGCAGACTGTCTAAATATGACAGCCCTGCTCTCTCAGCCGTGCTAACGGAAATGCCGGTATCCGGATACATGGCCTTACTGACAACGTCACCTCCAACGTAGGAATGACTGTTCTCAGTGAGAGTCGGACCAAGCTTGAACCCAACGGTCGTGTCTTGCAGCGCTGTAAGTGCGGGGGTTACTGCATCGGTCGCTATGAGTGTTGCCTTTTGGAAGCTTCCCAATTCCCGTCCAGCGTCTACTCCTCGGCCATGATCCCAACCACGCAGAAATTCACCACGCGACTCTGGCAACCGGAAATTGCCCGCGCCCTCGTTACCTTTGTTGTAGGTGGTGCCGAGAAACGCTGCCAGATCCGGATAAGTCGCAATGCTCTGCACACTGCCATCCAGCTCCAGATAACCGGGTGCAACGATCCCTGTCGGGAATGCCAGAACAGCGCCCACCGGAACGGCGGACTTGAGCCGTTCGACTTCCTTGGCCAGCGCGGCAACATCGATGGTTCCCTGATTGACCGGGGCGTTCCAGGCTTTGATGCACCACATGACGGCGATGTTGCGAGGTCGTGCCTCCGCTCCACCAGAACTATTGAAGCCAGCCGCGAAATTGGTCATTACAGCAGTATTGCCGTTGTCTACCACTACGGCACTCGGATTGCTGCCGGAGGCGTTGGCGAACGCCTGCATGCGTGTGACGGTATGGGCATGCGACTTGTTGTCGTCGGCTTGCCAACTGCCGAGGCCTCGTCCGGCATCCACACCGCGCCCATGATCCCAACCACGCAAGAACTCCCCACGCGCCTCAGGCAAACGGAAATTCCCAACCCCTTCATCACCCTTATTGAACTTGCCGTCCAGATAGGCGCTCAAGTCCGGGTAAGTCGCACTACTCTTGACGCTGTTATCCAGTTCAAGAAACCCCGGCGGTGGCGAGTCAACCGGGAACGCCACAATCGAGCCCACCGGCAACGCCGACGCCTTGGCAATCAGCGCTTCAACTTCAGCCTTGGTGTAAGAATCCTTAATGCCAAACCCGGCCAACGTTTCAGGATTCGCCCCGGCAGTCGCCCGGCCATATTCATCAACCGTCAGACTTTTGTAAGTCCCGGCCGCAATCCCGGTGCGCCCGGCGAGCATCTTGAAGGTAAGTGAGGTGGTGCCCAAGGTGATCGGCGCGTTGGTGGTCAGGTGCCACAGCGAATCTCCGTTCGCCGCGCCCTCCTCCACCATCACCGTCAGACCGGGCGTGACCTTGGCGCTGGTATTGGCATCGGTCGCCCGCACCCAGTCGCCATTGGCGACGATCCACAGGCCGTTATCCTTGGCCAGGGTCTGGTTCGTCAGCAACACGCGGTCGCCAGCAATCACGGCCACGCCGTCGATTTGCTGCGCGCCGTTCAACACAATGTTGTTGGATGCAGCAACACGCACCGATTGCTTGCCATCGAGTTTGCCGAGTTCTTCGGCGAGGTAACTCATGACCCATGCACGAGTCGCCTTCACCACCGTGTCATCAATCAACAACGTCACCAGCGACGCATTGCTGGTCTCGAAAATAGAGCGAATGTAGAACTCTTTCCCCGACCCCGACGTGGCCAAAACCGGTTTGAACGACTCCGGATATTTGACGATGGCGTAGAGAACGCCAGTGTCCGTCCACAGCCCCGCTTCCCGCACATACCAACCGCCAACATCCGGCGGAATGGTCACTTCGGCGAGCAGCCAGCTCGGATTCTTCTCGTCCTGGAACAGCGCATTGAGCGGCCCGCGCCAGACTTCACGTTTCAGCGCCGTGGCGGTCGCGGCCGGGTTGTAGACCGAGCCGCCGCCGTCGCCGACGGAAATTTGCGTCAACTTGATCGGTACGCCCGCGGCCTTGCACGCCGTTTCATAGGCAATCCCTGCGTTGGTGAGCAGGGTGTAATAGTCAGCCATTCAGGCCCCCTGAGGATAAATAGTGGATGTTTCGACGGTGTACAAAGCAGCGGCCATGAACGCCTCGCCAGAGGTTTCAAGCCCTTCGATGAACACCGGATAAACCGTGGTCAGTTCGCCGCAAAAGGTCGCTGCGCCGATGTAATGTCTGCCAAAAGCGCTCAAGCCGACCGAGACCGACAGCACATCCCGTTCGCTCTTGGCATCGGCCAGCCGTCGGTCGAGACGGGCGTCGATTTCTTCGCTGTAGGGTTGGTCGCTGAAGGCGCGCACGGTAAAGCTGTAGGGCGCGCCGGGCGGTGTCTGCTCGTACCAAGCGCGAACTTCGGGGCGCAGTTGCAACCCCTTGGCCGCGTTCTCCAGTGCCTTGCGGGTGCCGGCCTGGCGTGCGGTGGGCCAGGCGAGTTCGACGGTCAGGCGCTTTTCCGTTTCCGGTGCGGCAGTGCTCCATTCGGCGACACCGCGATCCGCCGCCAGATACGGCAGAAACGCGACCGGTGTTTCACTCGGATTCATCAGTTCAGGAAACGGCGGCACGATGCGATCAAGCAGTGCGCCGAAGCCCTGATCCAGCCCGCGTTCGAGTGCCGAGCTGTTGGCCGGCAACAAACTCGGGCGTTGTGTTGGCTCACTCATAACGTCAGCACCTCGACCTCGACCGCCGTGCAGTACGGCGCTTGAAACGCAGTGGTCACGATCGGCGCCAGCGGTTCCAGAATCTGCAGTTGCACGGCACCGGCGCTGTGCAGCGTGTAGTCGATCCAGCTCGGATCGACCCGTCCTTCCAAACGATGGCAACTGTCGGCGTAAGCCTGCAGTTGCTGCTGCGCGGCGACTTGGGTCAGGCCCGAATCGGGGCCGGAATTGATCTTGGCAACGACGCGAATTTTGTAGCGCTGAATGTCGGCAGCCTTGACGGTGACGAGGTCAGTTTCCGGTCGCACATCGGGCCGGGCGAAGTGTTGGCGAACGCCTTCAAGCAATGCCTGCGAAGGCGTGCCGTCACCGTTCCGAGCAAGCACGGTGACCTGCACTTCGCCCGGCGCGGTGCGGCGGCCATTGCCATCCTTGACCTGCGCGGGGAGGCCATCCGGGTTGAAGGTGTAAGTGACATTCACCACACCGGCATCGGTGGATTCGACTTTCACCGTCGGCCGTTCGCCGAGGGTGAACACCTCGCGGCGATACTGCATCCGCGAACCCGCCGCCGGTGCATGCGGCGCCAGGTAATAACGCAACCGGGCGTCGTCGTCGCTTTCGTAAATCGCCGGCACTGGCGGGAATGCCGCCGGGTCACCCGGATCGAGCAACTGCCGCTCCAGGCCCATGTCCGCCAGCCGTGCGTCGAGGTTGCTGCCAGTCGCCCACCACGCCAGCATCTGCTTGATGCGGGCGTTGTATTTGCGCTCGTGGGTTTGCAGTCGAACGCAGAAGGCTTCGAGCGCCATCGTCAGCAACTCGCTCTCGTTCTCCAGACTGGTTTTGAGTTTCGCAGCGCTGCCCGGCGCTCGGGCGCTGACGTATTCGACGACGAAGGTCTTGAACTCGGCGAGCAGGTCTTCGAAGGCGTCGACGGCGATCAGCGCGGGTTCGGCCAATTGGTTCTGGCCGGGGATCAACATGCTCATGTCACGACCTCGAATGTCTGTTGACGGTTTTTCCAGGTACCGGCGAAACGCAGCAGCAGACCGGCGCCCTGACGGCTGGCGACGATCACTTGCGGCTGAAAATCATCGATGCCGTTTTGCTTGTTGTAGAACGCCTGTGCTGCGTGGCTCTGAGCCAGAAGCAAAACGTCGTCGCCGAGGTTTTTCCCCAGCAGCGTGGGGATCAGCGAGCCATAAAGGGGCCTTTTTTGCCGGGTGCCCAGCGGTGTGGTCAGGGCCCGGGTCGCGCGCTGCACAAACTGCAGCCAGTCGTCGACCGTGGCCCCGCTGTCTCTATCGATTCCGATCATGGGAAGCTCTTGAATCAGGGGCTGATGACACGGCCCTGGTGATCGACCAATGGGCCGCTGAAGTGCACGCCCGAGGCGTCGATGGTCAGGCCGACCGCGCCCAGTTGCAGGTTGATCGCCTGCGGGGTCATTGCCAGTCGCGCGGCGCCGATGCTCAGCTCAAGCGCTTCGCGAGAACCACTGAAGGCTGCCGGGCCGTTCTGCCAATGCAGGGTGTGTGTGGCGTCGTCGTAGCCGCTTTCGCTGCCGTCCTGATGCACGCGTCGCGTCAGCGTCGGTACGGTCGAAGCCGGCGGAAAACGGTCACTGTTCAGACCGAAAAGCGCCACGCTCTGCGCGCTGCTTTCACCGCTGCCGTAGTTGAACAGCAGACACTGCTCACCCACGGTCGGGATCCGCGATTCACTTTGCGCTCCGGCGCTCGGGTTGAAGAACTTGATGGCCGGCGTGAGCAGGCCACCGTGGCTGACCGTGCAGGTGTTGCTCGCCGCGTCGACTGTCTGGCAGACGCCGATGCGGCAGTAGCTTTCGGCGCGCCGATGCAGGTCTTCGATTTCCGCTTCCATCTCGGCCAGACGTTCGATGACCGGGCCCAGTTGCATGCGCAGCAATGCGTCGAACATCGGTCAGGCCTCCAGCGCGGTGTATTGGTCGGGGTCGTCGATATTGCTGACTTCCCAGGTACGGGCGAATTTCGGCGTGCCGAGCGGGTCATCAAGCAAGGTCGGGCCGAGGTAGAGGGTCTGGGTGAACGTCAGGGTCCAGGCTTTGTATTGCTGCTCGGCGCGGATGAGCAATGAAGGCAAGCCGTCAATGTTCATTGGCAGATCGCATTGATCGCCGGGCAGGTTCCAACGGTTGTCGGTAATCAGGTTTTTCAGCACGGCGATCAGATCGCACGCTGCAAACGCCGTGGCGGAAAGTGCCGGGATGACTTGCAGCGACAGCGTCAGCACATGAGCGATACGTCCATCAGCGGCACGTATTCCCGGTGCGTTGCGGTCAAAGTCGATCAACACCCAGGCCTGATCGCCGGGAGCACTGAAGTCTTCGTGACCGCCAACCTGCACATTCAGGCCGGTGGCGTTGCGCAAGGTTGTCGCCATCGCGGTGAACAGCTGCGAGGGCTGCTGGATCGGTGCCGGCATGTATTGACCTCCTTTTCAAATGTCCACGCAAAACCCCGCCGCAACAGTTGCGGCAGAGCAAATCAGTGAAGGGGTTAGTGTGGATCGCGCGGCGCTGGCACTTCGCAGACGCCGATGCGCTTGGCCGCCCAGCGTTCGTAAAGACCGATGGCCACGTCGGCGCCGGCCATTGCGGTCAGGCAACCAATTGCGCACGCAGCCCAGATCGACATGCCGGCGGCGTACAGCAGCATGATCGCCGAGACGCCGCAAATAACGCAGGCCCCTGATCGTAATGCCAGACGTCGCATCAGCGCCCAGCCACGAGCGCCCTCCTTATCGGCCCGCCACATTTCGCCGGATACCCCGCCGACCAGGGCGAGCAGGATGACCAGCCAGATAGGCATGTCCGCCAACGCTTGTTGCTCGTTTGTCATGTCACGCCTCCTGGTGTGATTGATGAATAGTGTGTGTTGGGTTCAAACGGTTTCTCTTGAGGTAGGCATTCCAAAAAGCCCGGCAAATCCGCCGGGCTTTTCAGTAATGCGCTCCTTCGCCTTCCTTTAAATCCTGTGTTCAAAAAAGGAAGCTGACTTTTCGGCGCTACTGGCGCGGTACGAGTCCATTCAAATTGTTTTTCCGACCGCGGTCCCTGCCCGCCGGATAACTGCTTATGGTGCTTTACGCTGCACACCCGGGTCAGTTGCCAACCCTCTGAACCGTTGAGGCCGGTTCATCGCTGCCTGTTCTTGTGGAACTAAAGAGCTTTCGTTTCCAGCCGCTTTGTCGAGCGGCTTGGTGGTAATAATATGCATGGATGCATATCCAGTCAATGCGCAAATGCATTTATTTATGCGCGCAGCATGCGTTCATGCATGAAAGCCGCATAAATCAAGGCGCTGGGGGTTTTGCACAGGCGAAAAAAAACCCGCCGAGGACGGGTTTTATCTGACCGGGGTCTGCTTAACGGGCGTACATGCCCCACCAGAAGACGTGACCGAGGATGACGATCTGCTCTTCCTGGATTTCCTGGAAGGTGTAGTCCTCGTCCGGATGTTCGTCGCGGTTGAAGCTGCGCAGGCGAATGCCCGTAGGCAGGCGATAGAGTTGCTTGACCCGCAACTGGCCGTTGTGATTGATCGCATACAGGTCGCCATCAATGATGTCGCCGATGCCACACTTGCCCGCATTCACACCAACGGTGGCGCCATCGCGCAACACCGGCGTCATGCTGTTGCCACGCACGGTCACGCATTTGGCCTGGTCGAACTGCACGCCGTTGTGCCGCAGGCTGCGCTTGCCGAAGCGCAGGCTGGAGCGCTCGCTTTCTTCGATGACGAATCTTCCTGATCCAGCTGCCAATTCAACCTCGCGAAGAAAGGGTACCGACACCTCGTCGTCATCGACAGGGGTGTCGTCGTCCCACAGCATTATGTCCTTGAGTTCCGCATGCACGTCACCACGCGCGGCACCGGCCGACGGCGCAACATCCGCGCGCCCGCGCAACTGATCGGTGCTGACATTGAAGTACTCGGCGATCTTCGAGATGTGTTTATCCGAAGGATCGACGATCTTCCCGCTGAGAATCCGCGAGAGAGTGGATTGAGGCACGCCGGTGCGACGGTGGAGCTCCGTGGGGGAGATCCCGTGCTGGTCGAGCAGTGCTCTTAAGACGGAGGATACGTTGCGTTTTTGCATAACGCGCATAGTGCTTGAAGTTTTTCGCGAAGACAAATGCTGATTTGCATAAATCGTGCATAAATCACATTTAAATGCAGAAAACTGTCAGCGGGCCGTCGCGCCTGCGTCGGGCAGACCGCTCATGGTAACCTTGCGCTCATCGCGTAAAAGCCTGGCAGATGCCTCGCTTTTGCCCTACACCTTTGAACGAGTTGCCTGACAATCCGATGAATAAAGCCGTCTCCGACCTGTCCTCCCACACCCCGATGATGCAGCAATACTGGCGCCTGAAGAACCAGCACCCGGATCAGCTGATGTTCTATCGCATGGGCGACTTCTACGAGATCTTCTACGAAGACGCGAAGAAGGCCGCCAAGTTGCTGGACATCACCCTGACCGCGCGCGGGCAGTCGGCGGGGCAGGCAATTCCGATGTGTGGGATTCCTTACCACGCGGCGGAAGGTTATCTGGCGAAACTGGTCAAGCTCGGCGAGTCGGTCGTGATCTGCGAGCAAGTTGGCGATCCGGCCACCAGCAAAGGCCCGGTGGAACGTCAGGTGGTGCGGATCATCACCCCGGGCACGGTCAGCGACGAGGCGCTGCTCGATGAGCGCCGCGACAACCTGATCGCGGCGGTATTGGGTGACGAGCGTTTGTTCGGCTTGGCCGTGCTGGACATCACCAGTGGTAACTTCACCGTGCTGGAGATCAAAGGCTGGGAGAACCTGCTGGCGGAACTGGAGCGGGTCAACCCGGTTGAGCTGTTGATCCCGGACGATTGGCCGAAAGATCTGCCAGCGGAAAAACGCCGTGGCGTGCGTCGCCGTGCGCCGTGGGATTTCGAGCGTGACTCGGCGCTCAAGAGTCTCTGCCAACAGTTCTCCACCCAGGACCTGAAAGGTTTTGGCTGCGAAAACCTGACCCTGGCCATCGGCGCTGCCGGTTGCCTGTTGGCCTACGCCAAGGAAACCCAACGCACCGCCCTGCCCCATTTGCGCAGCCTGCGCCATGAGCGCCTCGACGACACCGTGGTGCTGGACGGCGCAAGCCGCCGCAACCTGGAACTCGACACCAACCTGGCCGGTGGTCGCGACAACACCCTGCAATCGGTGGTCGATCGTTGCCAGACCGCGATGGGCAGCCGTTTGCTGACCCGTTGGCTGAATCGTCCGCTGCGTGACTTGACCGTACTGCTGGCGCGCCAAACCTCGATCACTTGTCTGCTCGACGGCTACCGCTTCGAAAAGCTGCAACCGCAGCTCAAGGAAATCGGCGATATCGAGCGGATTCTGGCGCGAATCGGTCTGCGCAATGCCCGTCCCCGTGACCTCGCGCGGCTGCGTGATGCCCTCGGCGCCCTGCCGCAACTGCAAGTGGCGATGACCGATCTGGAAGCGCCGCACTTGCAACGTCTGGCCACCACCACCAGCACCTACCCGGAACTGGCGGCGCTGCTGGAAAAAGCCATCATCGACAACCCGCCTGCGGTGATCCGTGACGGCGGCGTATTGAAAACCGGTTACGACAGCGAACTCGACGAGCTGCAATCGTTGAGCGAAAACGCCGGCCAGTTCCTGATCGATCTGGAAGCGCGGGAGAAAGCCCGCACCGGCCTGGCCAACCTGAAAGTCGGTTACAACCGTATTCATGGCTACTTCATCGAGTTGCCGAGCAAGCAGGCTGAATCGGCTCCGGCAGACTACATCCGCCGTCAAACCCTCAAGGGCGCCGAGCGCTTCATCACACCGGAACTGAAAGAATTCGAAGACAAGGCACTGTCAGCCAAGAGCCGTGCCCTGGCCCGCGAAAAGATGCTCTACGAAGCGCTGCTGGAAGATCTGATCAGCCAGTTGCCCCCGTTGCAGGACACCGCCGGTGCGCTGGCCGAACTGGACGTGCTGAGCAACCTCGCCGAACGTGCGCTGAACCTTGACCTGAACTGCCCGCGCTTCGTCAGCGAGCCGTGCATGCGCATCACTCAGGGGCGTCACCCGGTGGTCGAGCAAGTGCTGACCACGCCGTTCGTGGCCAACGATCTGAGCCTGGATGACAACACGCGCATGCTGGTGATCACCGGCCCGAACATGGGCGGTAAATCCACCTACATGCGCCAAACCGCATTGATCGTGCTGCTGGCGCATATCGGCAGCTTCGTACCGGCAGCCAGTTGCGAGTTGTCACTGGTCGACCGGATCTTCACCCGGATCGGTTCGAGCGATGACCTGGCCGGTGGCCGTTCGACCTTCATGGTGGAAATGAGCGAAACCGCCAACATCCTGCACAACGCTACCGAGCGCAGCCTGGTGCTGATGGACGAAGTCGGTCGCGGTACCAGCACCTTCGACGGTCTGTCGCTGGCATGGGCGGCGGCCGAGCGTTTGGCGCATCTACGCGCCTATACGTTGTTCGCTACGCACTATTTCGAACTGACCGTTTTGCCGGAAGCCGAGCCACTGGTAGCGAATGTGCATCTCAACGCCACCGAGCACAACGAACGCATCGTGTTCCTGCACCACGTCCTGCCCGGACCTGCCAGCCAGAGCTATGGCTTGGCGGTTGCACAACTGGCCGGTGTGCCGAGCGAAGTGATCGTACGCGCCCGCGAACATCTGAGCCGCCTGGAAGACACCGCTTTGCCACATGAAGCGCCAAAACCAGCGGCCAAGGGCAAACCGGCGACACCGCAACAAAGTGACATGTTCGCCAGCCTGCCGCATCCGGTGCTGGATGAGTTGGCTAAGCTGGATCTGGATGACCTGACGCCGCGTCGGGCGCTCGAAATGTTATATGCACTGAAGAACCGGATCTAAGCACTAACGAAGCGGATATAACGCAAACGGCTTCAAGCTGGTAGAATCTCGCGCGGTTTGGGATGCTGCCGGCTAATAGCCTGGCTGGCAGACATCGCTCCCGAACCTGGCGCCCCCTACCGTGAAGGGGCAACGCTGCCGCCGCCTGAGGAGAGAATTAGAAATGACCTTCGTCGTCACCGACAACTGCATCAAGTGCAAGTACACCGACTGCGTAGAAGTGTGTCCGGTGGACTGCTTTTACGAAGGCCCGAACTTCCTGGTGATTCACCCGGACGAGTGCATCGATTGCGCCCTGTGCGAACCAGAATGCCCGGCCGTGGCCATTTTCTCCGAGGACGAAGTTCCGGAAGAGATGCAGGAGTTCATTCAACTGAACGTCGAGTTGGCCGAAATCTGGCCGAACATCACCGAGAAGAAAGAATCGATGCCAGACGCCGAAGAGTGGGATGGCGTCAAAGGCAAGATCAAAGACCTCGAACGCTGATCTGTCACGCGCTCGATAAAAAGGCCCCTTGCGGGCCTTTTTGCTTTGCCGGGTTTTGCCTTTTTACAGGCAAAAAAAAGGGGCGGTTTGACCCGCCCACATTTTTTCCCTATTCCCTGTGTTCCTTTTCATCGTCCTGATGAATCGCTTCCTGCGATGTCCGTTCCCCTCATCCTTGAAGGGCGTGTCTGTCCGTCGACACAACCCAGATACTAAAGAGTTCCCTGCCAAGAGCAATTGCCTCTGGACGCCAAAATGGGCTGTCACAAGCACCTCATATCAAAAAATAATCTTATTAATCATAAACTTAAGAAACATAAGCTCGCTCAATCGGCTTCTTCTGCCGTGTAAAAATAGCGAACACTTACGAAACAGTAAGAAATGGCTTACAAACTGAGACTACATCGCGCCAAGTAAACCCGCGTTAATCCACAAAACAAAAAGCCCCGAACCAGTCGGGGCTTTTGGCGGTCGGTCTATCGAGTGGCTTACTGGAACAGCGACTCGCTCGACAGACCGTTCTTTTCAAGGATTTCGCGAAGGCGTTTGAGGCCTTCCACCTGAATTTGCCTGACACGTTCCCGGGTCAGCCCGATCTCCAGGCCTACATCTTCCAGCGTGCTGCTTTCGTGGCCGCGCAGGCCGAAGCGGCGTATGACCACCTCACGCTGCTTGTCGGTCAGTTCAGACAGCCACTGATCGATGCTCTGTGACAGGTCATCATCCTGCAGCAGTTCGCATGGATCGGTTGGACGATCATCAGTGAGGGTGTCGAGCAGGGTTTTATCCGAATCCGGACCCAGCGAGACGTCGACCGAAGAAACCCGTTCATTCAGGCCCAGCATACGCTTGACCTCACCTACCGGTTTTTCCAGCAGGTTGGCGATTTCTTCGGGTGAAGGTTCGTGATCGAGTTTTTGCGTCAGCTCCCGTGCAGCCCGCAGGTACACATTGAGCTCCTTGACCACGTGAATCGGCAACCGGATGGTCCGGGTCTGATTCATGATGGCGCGCTCGATGGTCTGACGAATCCACCAGGTCGCGTAGGTCGAGAAGCGGAAGCCGCGCTCGGGATCGAACTTTTCCACCGCCCGGATCAGCCCGAGGTTGCCCTCTTCGATCAGATCCAGCAGTGACAGCCCCCGATTGACGTAACGCCGGGCGATTTTGACCACCAGCCGCAGGTTACTTTCAATCATGCGCTTACGCCCGGCCGGATCGCCACTTTGCGACAATCGCGCAAAATGAACTTCTTCCTCCGGGGAGAGCAATGGGGAAAAGCCGATTTCGTTGAGATACAGTTGCGTGGCATCGAGTGCCCGCGTGTAGTCGATGTACTTGTGTTGTTTAAGTGAAGCGGAGTGTTTGGATTTGGAACGAACGGAAGGTGGAGCAGCCCCTTCATCATTCGACATCGAATCCGAATCAATGACGGTTTCCATAAGGAGAACCTCATCGTCGATGTCAAACTCCGGCACTTCTTTACTGAGAGCCATTGTTATAGTCCTTTGGTGAGTTCGACCCCAAGCTCAAGCGACGCCTTTATCCTTGGCAGCGCTGGAGCCTGTCCCCTCTACGCGACGGAACAGGCTGGCTTACAAATCAACGTCTTGGCAGGAACTGCAGCGGATCTACAGGTTTACCTTGTCGGCGAATCTCAAAATGCAGTTTCACCCGGTCTGTACCCGTTGACCCCATTTCGGCAATTGTCTGTCCGACCTTGACCTGCTGTCCCTCCCGAACCAACAGCCGACGGTTGTGACCGTAAGCACTTACGTAGGTTTCGCTGTGTTTGATGATGACCAATTCGCCGTAGCCCCTTAAGCCACTCCCGGCGTATACAACCGTCCCATCAGACGCAGCTAAAACAGGCTGTCCCAAATCCCCGGCGATATCAATTCCTTTATTCAAACTACCGTTTGAAGAGAATTTCCCGATCAGGATGCCATTAGATGGCCATCCCCAGCCGGTAGGGGCCGGACCCGCTGGAGGCAGTGGAGCGGGCGCTGGCTTGCTGGCGACGGACGGTACAGCGCCCGTAGAACCGGTGGTTGTAGTGGTTGTCGTGCCATTCGCCTGGCGCCGGATTACCGTGGTTTTACTCGACGATGAAGGCGAAGAACTGGAGCGGCTCACCACCGCCGTGGACGTTGAACCGGTGCGGCCATCAAAGCGAATTGTCTGACCTGGGTGGATCGTGTACGGCGTAGGAATATTGTTCCGAGCCGCGAGGGCTTTGTAGTCCCAGCCGTAGCGAAACGCGATGGAGAACAAGGTGTCCCCCTTTCGGACTACATACTGCCCAGTTGTCACTGTAGGACGCTGAGCGACCGCGTTGCGATCAACGACTCGAACATTGCTCGATTTGGTGCTGGAGCAACCCACTAACAAGGTGCTCAAGACAAGGCCAGTCACCAGGCGCTGAAAGCTCGTGTTAACCATACGCTGCGCAATGACTGTGAGACTCACCCGCCGCTCCCTTTGTGGTGGCTGAAAAATTTGAAATGCCGGCTTTCGGCATGAAGTGTCGCCAGTATAACGGGCCGAATCAGCTTTACCTTTAATGTTGCGAAATGGCTTCGCGCACACGTTTGCAAGCTGACAACCTGCTGCGTTTAAACCCTCGCCACCGAAGTAAGACCAAAGCGAACGAAAGGAATTCAGCGCCTTTGAATATATGCTCAGGCCAGCGGCCCATTGAGCAAAGGCACGAATCGCACAGCGCCCAAAACGTGTCGGGAAAAGCCGTGCTCTTCGCGCACGATCAGCATCAGTTGCTGTTCTTCACCCGAGCCTACCGGGATCACCAGGCGCCCGCCCGGAGCCAACTGATCGAGCAACGCTTGCGGCACGTCGGTGGCCACGGCAGTGACGATAATACCGTTGTACGGCGCCAGTGCCGGCCAGCCTTCCCAACCATCGCCCCAACGGAACACCACGTTGCGCAAGTTCAGTTCGACCAGACGTTCCTTGGCGCGATCCTGCAAAACCTTGATGCGCTCAACCGAGAAGACCCGCTCCACCAGTTGCGACAACACGGCGGTCTGGTAACCGGAGCCGGTACCAATCTCCAACACCTTGTCCAGCGGCCCGGCCTCCAGTAGCAACTCGCTCATGCGCGCCACCATATAAGGCTGGGAGATGGTCTGGTTGTGGCCGATCGGCAACGCCGTGTCTTCATAAGCGCGGTGCGCCAGCGCTTCGTCGACGAACAGGTGACGCGGCGTGCGCCGGATCACTTCCAGTACCTTAGTGTTGGACACACCCTCTTCGTACAAACGCTGAATCAGACGCTCGCGCGTTCGCTGGGAAGTCATGCCGATGCCGCTACGCATTCTGTCTTCGTGTTCACGAGCCATCAGCGCAGCCCCTCCAGCCAGCCGTCGAGCCCTCTGAAGGCATCGTTGAAGGTGCGATCAAGCTGCAACGGAGTAATCGAAACATAGCCCTGCATCACGGCATGGAAATCAGTCCCGGGGCCGCCGTCTTCAGCATCGCCGGCGGCGGCAATCCAGTAACCAGACTTGCCGCGCGGATCGACCACTTTCATTGGCGCCGCCGCCCGAGCGCGATGACCGAGTCGGGTCAACTGAATGCCGCGAATATGATCAATCGGCAGATTGGGAATGTTCACGTTGAGCACCGTGCGCGGCGGCAGATCGAGCCCGGCATGGGCCTCGACCAGCTTGCGCGCAAAGTAGGCCGCCGCAGGAAGATTATCCACCTGACGTGAGACCAGCGAAAAGGCGAACGAAGGGCGCTCGAGAAACCGGCCTTCAAGGGCTGCCGCCACTGTCCCGGAATACAACACGTCATCGCCGAGATTGGCGCCGAGGTTGATACCGGAAACCACCATATCCGGTTCGCGCTCCAGCAAACCATTGAGGCCCAGGTGCACGCAGTCGGTCGGTGTGCCATTGAGGCTGATGAAGCCATTGGCCAGATATTGCGGATGCAATGGACGGTCGAGCGTCAGCGAACTGCTGGCGCCGCTTTTGTCCTGCTCCGGGGCGATAACCACGCATTCGGTGTAATCCGCCAGCGCAGCATAAAGCGCGGCGAGACCGGGTGCGGTTACCCCATCGTCGTTAGAAATCAGAATACGCATGGGCTGTCCGTCTGCCCCACCGGCACCAGATCAACGAGCTCGCGCACCAATACGGTGGCGAAGCATCCGGCCGGGAGGACGAATTCCAGTTGCAGAATGTCAGGCTGGGGATAATGCCACGTCAACCCGCCAATGGGCAGTCGCAGGATGCGACGTTCGTGGCTCATGCCGGCGTGAATCAACCAGTCACGCAGTTCTGCTTCACGGGCGGCAATCCCCTGTTCCAGATCATGGACAGCGCCAGCGGTCGGAGCGTCACCTTCGCCCCACTGCGGGCCGGTCGGGTGCAGATCGAGAATCGCCAGACGCGGATCGCTGCACTCGGCTTCACCGGCCGGGAAAAAGCTGCGGCTATCGGTGAACGCCAACAGATCGCCGACCAGCGCGCGCTGCCAGGTGCCATCAGCGACCCGCGCCGCCAGCACCTGATTGAACAGAAAACTGCGCGCCGTCGACAGCAGGCGCGAACGCACATTGCGCTGCTCTGGCAAGGCCTTGCGCGCCGCCCATGCACGCGCATCGACGACGTTGCCACCGTCATGGCCGAAACGCTGGGCGCCGAAATAATTGGGAATGCCTTGTTTGGCGATCAACTGCAGACGCCGCTCGATCGCCGCCTTGTCGCCGGCGAACTGGGTCAGGCGCAAGGTAAAGCCGTTGGCCGAATGCGCACCACGTTGCAGCTTGCGCTTATGGCGGGTGGTCTTGAGGATTTTCAGTGTGTCGTTTTCCGCCGCCGACAGATCCGGGTCAGCCTTGCCCGGCAGTTGCACGCTGAACCACTGACGGGTCAGCGCCTGCCGATCCTTGAGCCCGGCGTAACTGACGGTGCGCAACGGGACGCCGGCAGCCTTGGCGATACGCCGCGCGGCCTCTTCAGTGTTCAGACCCCGTTTTTCGACCCAGATCCACAAGTGTTCGCCATCGCCGCTGAACGGGATGTCGAGCACTTCATCGACCTGAAAATCTTCCGCGATGGCTTTCAGTACCGCAGTGCCGAGGGGTTCGCCATAGGCCCGCGGGCCGAGCAATTGCAGTTCATTCATGCGCGCAGCAACAAGGCAACGGAGTGCACGGCGATGCCTTCTTCGCGACCGACAAAGCCAAGCTTTTCGGTGGTGGTAGCTTTCACGTTCACTTGATCCAACTCAACTTGTAGATCCGCAGCGATCAGCGCGCGCATCGATTCGATATGCGGGGCCATTTTTGGCGCCTGGGCGACGATGGTGTTGTCGACATTGCCGACTTTCCAGCCTTTGGCGTGGATCAACCCGACCACATGACGCAGCAATGCGCGACTGTCGGCGCCCTTGAACTGCGGGTCGGTGTCCGGAAAGTGTTTGCCGATATCACCCAGCGCAGCTGCGCCGAGCAAGGCATCGCTCAAGGCGTGCAGCAGGACGTCACCGTCGGAATGAGCGAGCAGCCCGAAGCCGTGTGCAATCTGCACGCCGCCCAGAGTAATGAAATCGCCTTCAGCGAAACGGTGCACATCATAGCCGTGGCCAATACGCATAAAAAAACGCCCCGATTTTTGTCAGGGCGTGATTCTACCTGCATTAACCGCGCAGAGCGCGTGCGTGATGCTGCAAGTGGTCGTCTATGAAGCTTGAGATGAAGAAATAACTGTGGTCGTAGCCCGGTTGCAGGCGCAACGTCAGCGGATGGTTCGCTTGTTTTGCCGTTTGTTGCAGGGCTTCGGGTTTAAGCTGGGTGGCCAGGAAGTCATCCCGATCACCTTGATCAACCAGCAGCGGCAGCTTTTCGTTGGTTTCGGCGATCAGCGCGCAGGCATCCCATTCTTTCCACTTCGAACGGTCTTCACCCAAATAGCGCGAAAACGCCTTCTGCCCCCACGGGCAATCCATCGGGTTATTGATCGGCGAAAAGGCCGACACCGATTGGTAACGCCCGGGATTACGCAACGCACATACGAGCGCGCCGTGACCGCCCATGGAGTGGCCGCTGATGCTGCGCTTATCGGAGGCCGGAAAATGCGCTTCAACCAGTGAAGGCAATTCCTGCACGACATAGTCATGCATCCGATAGTGCCTCGACCACGGTTCCTGCGTGGCATTGAGATAAAATCCGGCACCGAGGCCGAAGTCCCACGCACCTTCAGGATCGCCCGGCACATCAGGGCCACGCGGACTGGTGTCCGGCGCCACGATGATCAAGCCGAGCTCGGCGGCCATGCGCATGGCGCCGGCTTTCTGCATGAAGTTTTCATCGGTACAGGTCAGGCCCGATAGCCAGTACAGCACCGGTAACTTGCCGCCCTGCTCCGCCTGTGGCGGCAAGTACACGGCAAATACCATGTCGCAGCCGAGCACATCCGAGCGATGGCGATAGCGCTTGTGCCATCCACCAAAACTTTTCTGACAGGAGATATTTTCCAGACTCATGTAAAGACTCCTACGCGGCCGACGCTGCAAGCCTTCAAGACTTGCAGCCATGACGTCGCGATTGATCAGAAATGAATGACGGTACGAATGCTCTTGCCTTCGTGCATCAGGTCGAATGCCTTGTTGATGTCTTCCAGGCCCATGGTGTGGGTGATGAACGTATCCAGTGGAATTTCACCGCTTTGGGCCATGTCGACGTAGCTTGGCAGCTCGGTGCGACCACGCACGCCACCGAACGCCGAACCGCGCCAGACGCGCCCGGTCACCAGTTGGAATGGACGAGTGGAGATTTCCTGGCCCGCACCGGCCACGCCGATGATCACCGACTCACCCCAACCCTTGTGGCAGCATTCCAGCGCTGCGCGCATCAATTGCACGTTACCGATACATTCGAAAGAAAAGTCGACACCGCCGTCGGTCATGTCGACGATCACTTCCTGGATCGGACGATCGAAGTCTTTCGGGTTAACGCAATCGGTGGCACCCAACTGTTTGGCGATCTCGAACTTGGCCGGGTTGATATCGATGGCGATGATGCGCGAAGCCTTGGCCTTCACGGCGCCGATGACCGCCGACAGGCCAATGCCGCCGAGACCGAAGATCGCTACGGTGTCACCCGGCTTGACCTTGGCGGTGTTGATTACGGCGCCGATACCGGTGGTGACGCCACAGCCCAGCAGGCAAACCTTCTCCAATGGCGCGTCCTTGGCGATCTTGGCCACGGAGATTTCCGGCAACACGGTGTATTCGGAAAAGGTCGAAGTCCCCATGTAGTGGAAAATCGTTTCGCCTTTGTAGGAAAAACGCGAAGTGCCGTCCGGCATCAAACCTTTGCCCTGGGTGGCACGAATCGCCTGACACAGGTTGGTCTTGCCCGACTTGCAGAATTTGCACTGGCCGCATTCCGGGGTGTACAGCGGGATCACATGATCGCCAACGGCAACCGAGGTGACACCTTCGCCGATCGCTTCAACGATGGCGCCGCCTTCGTGGCCGAGGATCGATGGAAAGATGCCTTCCGGGTCAGCGCCGGACAACGTGTAAGCGTCAGTGTGGCAAACACCGGAAGCCACCACGCGCAGCAACACTTCACCCGCCTTGGGCATGGCGACATCGACCTCTACGATTTCCAGCGGCTTCTTGGCCTCGAAGGCAACGGCGGCGCGCGACTTGATCATGCTGACTCTCCAGTGAATAAAAACGAGACACGCAGTGTAGTTCAGCGCCAACTGATGAATAATCCGAACAAAAGCAAAACATTATTGCCACACAGGGATAATCCCGATGACCGACAACCGCTGGGAAGGCATCGATGAATTCGTCGCCGTTGCCGAATGCAGCCAATTCACCGCCGCTGCCGAACGCCTTGGTGTTTCTTCCTCACACATCAGTCGACAAATCGTACGACTGGAAGAGCGTTTACAGACACGCTTGCTCTACCGCAGCACTCGTCGAGTGGCACTGACCGAGGCCGGCCAAACCTTTCTGCAACATTGCCAACGCTTGCAGGACGGGCGAGAAGAAGCTCTGCGCGCGGTCGGCGATCTGACCAGCGAACCCAAAGGCATGCTACGCATGACCTGTGCCGTGGCATACGGCGAACGTTTTATCGTGCCGCTGGTGACGCGATTCATGGGGCATTACCCGCAACTGCGCGTTGACATCGAACTGAGCAACCGTCAACTCGATTTGGTGCATGAGGGTTTGGATCTGGCGATTCGCCTGGGCCGGTTGCAGGACTCGCGACTGGTCGCTGCTCGCTTGGCGCCACGGCGCATGTATCTGTGTGCGTCGCCGTCCTACCTGGAAAGGTATGGCCGCCCACACAGTTTGTCGGAACTGAGCCGGCACAATTGCCTGATCGGCAGCTCGGATATCTGGCAACTGGAACAGAACGGTCGGGAATTTTCCCAACGGGTACAGGGAAACTGGCGCTGCAACAGTGGGCAAGCGGTGCTGGATGCGGCGCTGCAAGGGGTCGGTCTGTGTCAGTTGCCGGACTATTACGTGCTGGAGCACCTGCACAGCGGCGCGTTGATTTCGTTGCTGGAGGCCCATCAACCGCCGAATACCGCGGTGTGGGCGCTGTATCCGCAGCAGCGGCACCTGTCGCCGAAAGTGCGAAAACTGGTGGATTTCTTGAAGGAAGGGTTGGCCGAGCGGCCTGAGTATCGCAACTGAGGGATGGGTTGTTTATGCGACCGGGATTCAGCGGCGATTGGCCCAACGCTGACGCAGCCACTCCAGATCTTCCGGCCGGGTCACTTTGAGGTTATCCGCGCGCCCCTCGATCAGACGCGGCGCCAGACCAGCCCACTCCATCGCCGAGGCCTCATCGGTAATCACTGCCTGCGCGACCAGACTGTCCGCCAACGCCCGGTGCAGCGCACCAAGGCGAAACATCTGTGGCGTATAAGCCTGCCAGATCACACTGCGATCAACGGTTTCGACAACACGACCATGCTTGTCGACCCGTTTGAGCGTGTCGCGCGCAGGCACCGCCAGCAAACCGCCCACCGGGTCAGTGGCCAGTTCGGCAAGCAACTTGTCGAGGTCATCACGGCTCAGGTTAGGTCGTGCCGCATCGTGCACCAGCACCCAATCGTCATCGTCGGCACCCTGCGCATTCAGATGCAGCAAGGCATTGAGCACCGAGCCAGAACGTTCGGCCCCGCCGTCTACCCGCTGAATACGCGGATCGTTGACGCAAGCAAGGTTCGGCCAATAAGGATCATCAACAGCAAGACTGACCACCAACCCCATGAGGCTCGGGTGATCGAGGAAACAGCCGAGGCTGTGTTCGAGAATTGTGCGCCCGTCCAGTTGCAGGTATTGCTTGGGACGGTCCGCGGCCATTCGGGCACCCACGCCCGCGGCAGGAATCACGGCCCAGAAGGCCGGCAGCGAATCGTTCATTGAGCCAACTGATAAAGGGTTTCGCCGTCCTTGACCATGCCCAGTTCATGGCGAGCTCGTTCCTCAACGGTCTCCATGCCTTTTTTCAGCTCACTGACCTCAGCGTCCATCACCCGGTTGCGCTCCAGCAAGGCTTCGTTCTCGGCGTGTTGATCAGCAATCTGCTGATTCAGTTCGGCGACCTGCGCCAGACTGCCATCGCCCACCCACAGACGGTACTGCAGACCGGCCAGTAGCAAGAGCAACACTAGAAACAACCAGTAGGGACTGCGCATCGAATATCAGGTATCCAGTGAAAAAAGACAGCCATGCAAAATTTGAAACGTCTGATAGCACGAAGCCTGGAAGAACCAGGCTTGTGCTTTCAAGGCATCAGATTAGTGGCAAATCCATCGCTGTCACGACTTTTCCGACACAATCCGGTGTCCTTCCATCAGTTTGCGCTTAACCGCGGAACTCGCTACGACCGTTGTACTTGGCTTTGCCATTCAACTGCTCTTCGATACGCAGCAGTTGGTTGTACTTGGAAACGCGGTCGGAACGGCACAGCGAACCGGTCTTGATCTGGCCAGCCGAGGTGCCCACAGCCAGGTCGGCAATGGTCGAATCTTCGGTTTCGCCCGAGCGGTGCGAGATCACGGCGGTGTAACCGGCAGCCTTGGCCATCTGGATGGCTTCCAGGGTTTCGGTCAGCGTGCCGATCTGGTTGAACTTGATCAGGATCGAGTTGGCGATCTTTTTATCGATGCCTTCTTTCAGGATCTTGGTATTGGTCACAAACAGGTCGTCGCCAACCAGTTGAACCTTCTCCCCGATCTTGTCGGTGAGGATCTTCCAGCCAGCCCAGTCGGACTCGTCCAGACCGTCTTCGATCGAGATGATCGGATAACGTTCGGTCAGGCCTTTGAGGTAATCGGCAAAACCTTCAGCGGTAAATACCTGACCTTCTCCGGACAGGTTGTACTTGCCGTCTTCGTAGAATTCGCTGGCCGCGCAGTCCAGCGCCAGGGTCACGTCGGTGCCCAGCTTGTAACCGGCGTTGGCTACGGCTTCGGAGATCACTTTCAAAGCGTCTTCGTTGGACGCCAGGTTCGGTGCGAAACCGCCTTCGTCGCCAACAGCGGTGCTCAGGCCACGAGCCTTCAGTACAGCTTTGAGGTGATGGAAAATCTCGGTGCCCATGCGCAGACCTTCCGAGAAAGACTTGGCGCCGACTGGCTGAACCATGAATTCCTGGATGTCGACGTTGTTATCGGCGTGCTCGCCGCCGTTGATGATGTTCATCATCGGCACCGGCATCGAGTAAACACCCGGAGTGCCGTTCAGGTTGGCGATGTGCGCGTACAGCGGCAGGTCCTGATCCTGTGCAGCAGCCTTGGCCGCAGCCAGGGACACGGCGAGGATGGCGTTGGCGCCCAGGGTTGCTTTGTTTTCGGTACCGTCGAGCTTGATCATCGCGTGATCCAGGGCTTTCTGGTCGCTAGGGTCGGCGCCCAGCAGCAGATCGCGGATCGGACCGTTGATGTTGGCTACCGCTTTGAGCACGCCCTTGCCCAGGTAACGGCTCTTGTCGCCATCACGCAGCTCGAGCGCTTCACGCGAGCCAGTGGATGCACCGGATGGCGCGCAGGCGCTGCCGATGATGCCGTTGTCGAGAAGCACGTCCGCTTCCACGGTGGGATTGCCACGGGAGTCGAGAACTTCACGACCTTTGATGTCGACGATTTTTGCCATTGTTGTAAACACTCCAAAGTTGACGAAAACGACGCAGCTAGAGGAAATCTTTTTACCGTCGGCAAGGGGTGTGCAGCGGGCAGTCTTGCAGACGATAACGCTCATGCCCGAGGGCATGAGCGACAAATCGTGCGGTACTTTACCGGAGAATTGAGGTTTACGCGGTTTCTACCGTCGGAAAACTCTTCACCAGTTCGTCCAAAGCTTTGAGCTGGGCCAGGAATGGCTCCAGTTTGTCCAGACGCAAGGCGCAAGGGCCATCGCATTTGGCGTTGTCCGGGTCTGGGTGGGCCTCAAGGAACAGACCCGCCAAGCCTTGGCTCATGCCAGCCTTGGCCAGATCCAGAACCTGTGCGCGGCGACCGCCGGCGGAGTCGGAACGACCGCCAGGCATTTGCAGCGAGTGAGTCACGTCGAAGAACACCGGGTACTCGAACTGCTTCATGATGCCGAAGCCGAGCATGTCGACCACGAGGTTGTTGTAGCCGAAGCTCGAACCACGCTCGCAGAGGATCAATTGGTCGTTACCCGCTTCCACGCACTTGTTCAGGATGTGTTTCATTTCCTGAGGGGCGAGGAACTGGGCTTTCTTGATGTTGATCACGGCATTGGTCCTGGCCATCGCGACAACCAGATCGGTCTGGCGCGACAGGAAGGCCGGCAACTGGATGATGTCGCAGACTTCAGCAACGACCTGAGCCTGATCAGGCTCATGGACGTCGGTGATGATCGGCACGCCAAAGGCTTGTTTGATGTCCTGGAAGATGCGCATGCCCTCTTCCAGGCCAGGACCGCGATAAGAGGCCACAGAAGAACGGTTGGCTTTGTCGAAGCTGGCCTTGAACACGTAAGGGATGCCGAGCTTTTCGGTAACCTTCACGTACTCTTCGCAAACCTGCATGGCCATGTCACGGCTTTCCAGCACGTTCATGCCGCCGAACAGCACCATGGGTTTGTCGTTGGCAATTTCGATGTCGCCGACGCGGATGATCTTCTGTGCCATCGGGGTTACGCCTTCTTCTGGTGTTGAGCCAACGCTGCTTTGACAAAACCGCTGAACAGCGGATGGCCATCGCGTGGTGTCGAGGTGAACTCAGGGTGGAACTGGCAAGCCACGAACCATGGATGATCCGGTGCTTCAACCACTTCAACCAGCGCAGCATCAGCGGAACGACCGGAGATTTTCAGGCCGGCTTCGATGATTTGCGGCAGCAGGTTGTTGTTCACTTCGTAACGATGACGGTGACGCTCGACAATCACGTCCTTGCCGTAGCAATCGTGCACTTTGGAGCCGGCTTCGAGCAGGCAATCCTGAGCGCCGAGACGCATGGTGCCGCCCAGGTCGGAAGCTTCGGTACGCACTTCAACGGCACCGGTCGCATCTTCCCACTCGGTGATCAGGCCCACGACCGGGTGACCGCTGGCGCGATCGAACTCGGTGGAGTTGGCGTCTTTCCAGCCCATTACGTTACGGGCGAACTCGATGACTGCCACTTGCATACCCAGGCAGATACCCAGGTACGGAACCTTGTTTTCGCGAGCGTACTGAACAGCGGTGATCTTGCCTTCCACGCCACGCAGACCGAAGCCACCCGGCACCAGAATCGCGTCAACACCTTCGAGCAGCGCAGTGCCCTGGTTTTCGATGTCTTCGGAGTCGATGTAGCGCAGGTTGACCTTGGTGCGGTTGCTGATGCCGGCGTGACTCATCGCTTCGATCAGCGACTTGTAGGCGTCCAGCAGCTCCATGTATTTGCCGACCATCGCGATGGTGACTTCGTGTTCCGGGTTCAGCTTGGCATCAACCACTGCTTCCCACTCGGACAGATCAGCGCTGCCGCATTGCAGGCCAAAACGCTCGACAACGAAATCGTCCAGGCCCTGGGAATGCAGGATGCCCGGGATCTTGTAGATAGTGTCGGCGTCTTCCAGCGCGATCACCGCACGTTCTTCAACGTTGGTGAACTGAGCGATTTTGCGACGCGACGAGATGTCGATCGGGTGATCGGAACGGCACACCAGCACGTCTGGCTGCAGGCCGATCGAACGCAGCTCTTTTACCGAGTGCTGGGTTGGCTTGGTTTTGGTCTCGCCGGCCGTGGCGATGTACGGCACCAAGGTCAGGTGCATCAGCATCGCGCGCTTGGCGCCGACTTCGAAACGCAATTGACGAATGGCTTCGAGGAACGGTTGCGACTCGATGTCACCCACGGTGCCACCGATCTCGACCATGGCCACGTCAGCATCGCCAGCACCCTTGATGATGCGGCGCTTGATTTCGTCGGTGATGTGCGGGATCACCTGGATGGTTGCACCCAGGTAGTCACCACGGCGCTCTTTGCGCAGCACGTGCTCGTAGACACGGCCGGTGGTGAAGTTGTTGTTCTGGGTCATGGTCGTGCGGATGAACCGCTCGTAATGGCCCAGGTCCAGGTCAGTCTCGGCACCGTCATGGGTGACGAACACTTCACCGTGCTGGAACGGGCTCATCGTGCCCGGGTCAACGTTGATGTACGGATCCAGCTTAAGCATGGTGACTTTAAGCCCCCGCGCCTCCAGGATGGCCGCCAATGAAGCCGAGGCAATGCCTTTCCCCAATGAAGAAACAACACCGCCCGTGACGAATATGTAGCGCGTCATGAAAAACCCTAGAAGTCTGCGTTAAAGCGGTACGAGCCGCCGGGGAAAGCGAAGGAAGGCCGAAGCCCCCGATCACCAGCGTTAATCACAGTGCACCTTTCAAAAAAACCGCCGCGTTGGGACAGACCGGCAGATGAAACACCGGTACGTTGTGCGCTACACATTTTTTGGAATCGCCCAGCAAAGACTGCTTGGTAATCGGCAACTCCTGCAATTCAGGCGAATCCACAGAAGTTGTATCAAGAAGGGAGCGTAGTCTACCGGAATGCCCCTTTCATCTCAAACCTTGATCTTCGTCTGTTGGCTGCCAACTCATTTTCCAGCCGTCCTGCTCGTGGCCATCAAGTCCCGGCAGGTTCGCCACCGCGAGCAATTCGTCACCGCGAAAAAGCAGCGGCAATCTGCCACGCACGAAACCCGGCACCGCACGCTCATTGAGCAACCGTTTGAGGTCGCGATGGCCGCGATCCGCCAAATGCATCACTTCGCCACCCTGCCGATAGGCAATGCGTAACGGGCCGCAGGGAGCCTGACCGCTGAACATGACCCCCCCGTTATGGGGCAAGCTTAGCGGCGACGCCGGTGCCTGCCACTCGCCGTCGATCACTGGAGCGCGCAGCCAGTCGCCACTGAGCCACCACAGACGACCGGCACTGCGATGCAACTCGCCATCGGCCAGACGCCAGACCGGCGAAGCATCGTGACTGGCATTGCACAGATCCGCCCAACCAGACCAATGGTCGGTGTCAGGCAAACGTGTCAGCGGTTCGAGCCAATGACTCAGCGCATTTCGTTGCCGGGGGGCGGTGAGAGCGCAAAGTGGCGCCAACGCCAGAGACGGCAAGCGCAGCCATTGGAACTCATGAGGCGTTGCAGCCTGTGCCAGATCGATTTGCGCCAATTCATCGAGCAAACCCTGCGCCTCACGCAGATGCGCAGCGCTGCGCGCCATGCTTGCTGGCGCTTGCGGCCAGCGACTGCTCAGCAGCGGCATGACCTGATGGCGCAGGTAATTACGCGAGAACTGACGATCCTGATTCGACGGGTCTTCGATCCAGTGCAATTGATGAGCTTGTGCGTAGGCCTCCAGTTCAGCCCGAGGGACATCAAGCAAAGGTCGAATCAGAACACCCCGCCCCAGCGCTCGCTGGCTCGGCATGCCCGATAATCCTCTGACACCTGCGCCACGCAACAGACGAAACAGTAATGTTTCGGCCTGATCATCCCGATGCTGACCGGTCAGCAGCACATCATTGGCCTGCGTCAGCGCACCGAACACCGCATAACGCGCATTGCGCGCCGCTCGCTCCAGACTCGCACCCGGTTGCACCGTGACCCGCTCCACTTGCAATGGAACACCCAGCGCATCACAGAACGACTGGCAATGCTGTGGCCACGCATCCGCCGCAGGCTGGAGGCCGTGATGAATGTGGATGGCGCTTAGCGCCGGAAGGGATTGGTCTTTTACGAGATCGGCAAGCAGATGCAGCAGGACGGTCGAGTCGAGACCACCGGAGAAAGCGACGCGCCATGCAGTGGCGTTGCGCCAAGCTGCAAGATTCAGCAGAAGCCGGGAAGGCAGATCACTCACGGACTGACCCCTATCTAACTCTTTGCCCAAATCAAAGTGGGAGCGGGCTTGCTCGCGAAGGCGTCTCAACATTCAACACATCTGTCGACTGTTATACCGCTTTCGCGAGCAAGCCCGCTCCCACATTGGGTATTGCGCGATCTGTCAGAGACCGTAGCTCATCAGCCGATCGTAACGGCGCTTGAGCAGCGCTTCGTTGTCGAACTTCTTCAGCATCGCCAGTTGCGAGCTCAGCTCGGCACGAATCGAGGCAGCGGCAGCGGCCGGATCACGGTGAGCACCGCCCAAAGGCTCGCCGATCACCTTGTCAACGATGCCCAGACCTTTCAGGCGCTCGGCAGTGATGCCCATGGCTTCAGCAGCGTCCGGCGCTTTTTCGGCGGTTTTCCACAGAATCGAAGCACAACCTTCCGGCGAGATCACCGCGTAGGTCGAGTACTGCAGCATGTTCAACTGATCGCAAACACCGATGGCCAGTGCACCGCCTGAACCACCCTCGCCGATAACGGTGGCGATGATCGGGGTCTTCAGGCGCGACATCACACGCAGGTTCCAGGCGATGGCTTCGCTCTGGTTACGCTCTTCGGCGTCGATACCTGGATAGGCACCCGGGGTGTCGATGAAGGTCAGGATCGGCATTTTGAAACGCTCGGCCATTTCCATCAGACGGCATGCCTTGCGGTAGCCTTCCGGACGCGGCATGCCGAAGTTGCGGCGTACTTTCTCACGGACTTCGCGGCCCTTCTGGTGACCGATGATCATCACTGGCTGGTCTTCCAGACGAGCAATGCCCCCCACGATCGCAGCGTCGTCGGAGAAGTGACGGTCGCCGTGCAGTTCATCGAACTCGGTGAAGATGTGTTCGATGTAGTCCAGGGTATACGGGCGTTTCGGGTGACGCGCCAAGCGTGCGATCTGCCAGCTGGTCAGCTTGCCGAAGATGTCCTCGGTCAGCGTTTTGCTCTTGTCCTGCAGGCGGGAGATCTCATCGCCGATATTCAGCGAATTGTCATTACCGACCAAGCGCAACTCTTCGATCTTGGCTTGCAGGTCGGCGATCGGCTGTTCGAAATCTAGAAAATTCGGGTTCATAGGCGTCCGTCTTGGGTCGTATCCCAAATGAGCTTGGGTCGGCCGGTTGTCTATTCGCGCCCTACCTTAAGGGAGAGGCGCGCTAAGGTCGAGATTAAAAATTCAGGTTTCGGGCAAGCGCAATGATGGCACCTGCCGCTCAACGGTATTGGAGGAAGACGTTGTCTCGCCCGAACTGGTCACGCAAGGCTTGAATCAACGCATCCGCCGGGTCGATGCGCCAGGTCTCGCCAAACTGCAGCAAGGTCTTCGCATCGGGGCTGGTGTACTCCATGGTGATCGGACACGCCCCGCGATGACGCTTGAGCAAATCACCCAACCAGCGTAGCTGATCGCCTTTGAGGTCCTGGGTTTGCAGCTTCAGGCGCAGGCTTTCGGCAAGGTTGGTGC
Source organism: Pseudomonas sp. EA_65y_Pfl2_P74 (assembly GCF_963970575.1). Lineage (NCBI taxonomy): Bacteria > Pseudomonadati > Pseudomonadota > Gammaproteobacteria > Pseudomonadales > Pseudomonadaceae > Pseudomonas > Pseudomonas sp. EA_65y_Pfl2_P74. The sequence goes on along the minus strand of NZ_CAXAOQ010000004.1, from coordinate 75,127 downwards.
GCGCATCTTCCATGCTCATCACGCGCTTGACCCGCAGGCGCAGGCCGCCGGAGAAGTCATCGTTGCTGACCTCGCCTTCAACCACCACCATCGCGTCGGTCTGCAACAGCGACTGCGCGGAATGGAACGCTTCGGCAAACAGCGACGCTTCGATCCGGCCGGAGCGGTCGTCGAGGGTGATGAAGCCCATCTTGTCGCCCTTCTTGTTCTTCATCACCCGCAGGGCAATGATCATCCCGGCCACGGTTTGCGTATCGCGCGCCGGTTTCAGGTCGATGATGCGCTGACGGGCGAAACGGCGGATCTCACCTTCGTATTCGTCAATCGGGTGACCGGTCAGGTACAGGCCCAGGGTGTCTTTTTCACCCTTGAGGCGCTCCTTGAGGGTCAGCTCCTTGGCTTTGCGATGACTGGCATAAACGTCAGCATCTTCCTCGACGAACAGACCGCCAAACAGGTCGGCGTGACCACTGTCGTGGGTGCGGGCGGTTTGCTCTGCAGCCTTGATCGCCTCCTCCATCGCCGCCAGCAACACCGCGCGATTACGGTCGATATTGGCCTGATAAGCCTTTTGTTCGTCGTGAAAATAAGGCCCCAGACGATCCAGTGCACCGCTGCGAATCAAACCGTCGAGCGTGCGCTTGTTGATGCGCTTGAGGTCGACACGGGCGCAGAAATCGAACAAATCCTTGAACGGGCCTTCCTGACGCGCCTCAGTGATTGCTTCTACCGGGCCTTCACCGACCCCTTTGATCGCGCCGAGGCCATACACAATGCGGCCGTCGTCGTTCACCGTGAACTTGAACTCCGAAGTATTCACGTCTGGCGCGTCGAGACGCAGCTTCATCGTGCGAATTTCTTCGATCAAGGTCACGACCTTGTCGGTGTTGTGCATGTCCGCCGACAGTACCGCAGCCATGAACGGCGCCGGGTAATGGGTTTTCAGCCAGGCAGTCTGATACGAAACCAGACCGTAAGCGGCGGAGTGAGACTTGTTGAAGCCGTAACCGGCGAATTTTTCCACCAGGTCGAAAATGTTACCGGCGAGGTCGGCGTCGATATTGTTGGTCTTGCAACCTTCAATGAAACCGCCGCGCTGTTTGGCCATCTCTTCGGGTTTTTTCTTACCCATCGCCCGACGCAGCATGTCCGCACCGCCGAGGGTGTAACCGGCCATGACCTGGGCAATCTGCATCACCTGTTCCTGATACAGGATGATGCCGTAAGTCGGTGCCAATACTGGCTTGAGGCCCTCGTACTGGTAATCCGAGTGCGGGTACGCCAGTTCGGCGCGACCGTGCTTACGGTTGATAAAGTCGTCCACCATGCCGGACTGCAGCGGGCCCGGACGGAACAGCGCTACCAGTGCGATCAAGTCTTCCAGGCAGTCGGGCTTGAGCTTTTTGATCAGCTCTTTCATGCCTCGGGATTCAAGCTGGAACACCGCAGTGGTTTCAGCTTTTTGCAGCAACTGGTAAGTCGGTTTGTCATCCAGCGGGATGAACGCGATATCCAGCGGTGGTTCGTCGACCTTGGCGCGGTCTCGGTTGATGGTCTTTAGCGCCCAGTCAATAACCGTCAACGTCCGCAGACCGAGGAAGTCGAACTTCACCAGACCGGCAGCCTCAACATCGTCCTTGTCGAACTGGGTTACCAGACCGTCACCGGCCTCGTCGCAATAGATCGGCGAGAAGTCGGTCAGTTTGGTCGGTGCGATCACCACACCACCAGCGTGCTTGCCGACGTTACGCACAACGCCTTCGAGCTTGCGCGCCATCTCCCAGATTTCCGCCGCCTCTTCATCGACCTTAATGAAGTCGCGCAGGATCTCTTCCTGCTCGTAGGCTTTTTCCAGGGTCATGCCGACTTCAAACGGAATCATCTTCGACAGACGATCCGCCAGGCCGTAGGACTTGCCCTGTACCCGCGCCACGTCACGCACCACAGCTTTTGCCGCCATGGAACCGAAGGTGATGATCTGGCTTACCGCGTTGCGCCCGTATTTCTCGGCCACATAGTCGATCACCCGATCACGACCGTCCATGCAGAAGTCGACGTCGAAGTCGGGCATCGATACCCGTTCCGGGTTAAGGAAACGTTCGAACAGCAGGTCGTATTCCAGCGGGTCGAGGTCGGTGATTTTCTGCACATAGGCCACCAGCGATCCAGCACCCGACCCACGACCTGGTCCAACCGGTACGCCGTTGTTCTTGGCCCACTGGATAAAGTCCATCACGATCAGGAAATAACCGGGGAAGCCCATCTGGATGATGATATCCAGCTCGAAATTCAAGCGGTCGACGTACACCTGACGCTTGGCTTCGTAGTCTTCGGTGGTGTCTTTGGGCAACAGAACCGCGAGCCGCTCCTCCAGACCGTCGAAGGACACCTTGCGGAAGTACTCATCGATGGTCATGCCATCGGGAATCGGGAAGTTGGGCAGGAAGTGCGTGCCCAGTTTCACATCGATATTGCAGCGTTTGGCAATTTCGACGGTGTTTTCGATGGCGTCAGGAATGTCGCTGAACAGCTCGGCCATTTCCTCGGCGCTTTTGAGGTATTGCTGATCGCTGTAATTCTTCGAACGCCGCGGATCGTCGAGGGCGCGGCCCTCACCGATGCAAACGCGGGTTTCGTGGGCGGCGAAGTCTTCCTGCTTGATGAAACGCACATCGTTGCTCGCCACCAGTGGCGCGCCCAGCTTGTCGGCCAGAGCCACAGCACCATGCAGTTGCTCTTCATCGTTGGGACGGTTGGTACGCTGGATTTCCAGATAAAAACGATCCGGAAACACCGCCATCCATTCACGCGTCAGAACCTCAGCTTCAGCCGGGTTACCGCCGATGAGGGCCATGCCGATCTCGCCTTCTTTGGCGGCAGACAGCATGATCAGGCCTTCGCTGGCCTCGGCGACCCACTCTCGCTCGACGATGATCATGCCATTGCGCTGACCTTCGATGAAGCCACGGGAAATCAGCTCAGTGAGATTGCGATAGCCCTTGGCGTTCATGACCAACAGGCTGATCCGGCTCAGCGGCGCATCCGGATCCTTGTTCGACAGCCACAGGTCAGCGCCGCAGATCGGCTTGATCCCTGCGCCCATGGTGTTTTTATAGAATTTGACCAGGGAACACATGTTGTTCTGATCGGTGACCGCGACGGCCGGCATGTTCATGCCAGCCAGGGCCTTGACCAGTGGCTTGATCCGCACCAGCCCGTCGACCAGGGAGTATTCAGTGTGCAGGCGTAGGTGAACGAATGAAGCCGGCATAGTGATCCTGTCCAGTTACATAGAGACAACAAGGCCCGGATTGTACCGGGCCTCGAACAAAACATCAGCCTTGCGACTAAACCTGCGTCAGGCCTTCCAGCGCCTCATATGCCTGACGCACCGGGGCGAACGAGCGCCGGTGAATCGGGGTCGGCCCGAGCCGGGACAATGCTTCCAGATGAACGGGCGTCGGATAGCCTTTGTGGCCGCCAATGCCATAACCCGGGTAAATCAGTTCGAACGCAGCCATTTCGCGGTCACGACTGACCTTGGCCAGAATCGATGCCGCAGCAATGGCAGGCACCTTGCTATCGCCCTTTACAACCGCTTCGGCGCGCATCGGCAGTTTCGGGCAGCGGTTGCCATCGATCATCGCCAGTTTCGGCTGGATGTGCAGCCCGGCCACGGCGCGCTGCATGGCCAGCATGGTCGCGTGCAAAATATTCAATTCATCGATTTCTTCGACTTCGGCGCGAGCGATGCACCAGCTCAGGGATTTTTCGATGATCTCGTCGTAAAGCTTTTCCCGTTTGGCTTCGGTGAGTTTCTTCGAGTCGTTGAGCCCGACGATAGGGCGGTTCGGATCGAGGATCACCGCTGCCGTCACCACTGCACCGCACAACGGGCCGCGACCGACTTCATCGACGCCGGCGACCAGTTCTTCAACTTCGGCGACCAACGTGAAATCCAGGCCCATTTGCATGCTTGTCTTGCTCATCGTGATTGACCGATCAGGTTAAGGACGGCATGCGCCGCCTGATTGGATGCGTCCAGACGCAGCGTGCGGTGAATCTCGTCGAAGCCGCGAGTCTGCTCTTCACCGCCCTCGATCAAGGGCGACAGGGTCTGGGCAAGCGCCTCGACAGTTGCATCGTCCTGCAACAACTCCGGAACCAGCAGACGCTGGGCCAACAGATTTGGCAGCGATACATACGGGCTCTTGACCATGCGTTTGAGAATCCAGAACGTCAGCGGTGCCAGACGATAGGCAACCACCATCGGCCTCTTGTACAACAGCGCTTCGAGGGTTGCCGTACCGGAGGCGATCAATACGGCGTTACAGGCAGCCAAGGCCAGATGAGACTTGCCATCGAGCAAGGTCACCGGCAAATCGCGGCCAGCGAGCAGTTCTTCAAGCTGCAAACGGCGCTCCGGGCTGGCGCACGGCATGACAAAGCGCACACCCGGACGCATCGCGCGCAGGCGCTGGGCGGTATCGAGGAACAGTGCGCCGAGGCGACCGACCTCACCGCCACGACTACCAGGCATCAGCGCGATCAGCGGCCCATCAGGCAATCCCAACTCGGCACGCGCAGCCGCACGATCAGCCTCCAGCGGAATGGCATCGGCCAGCGAGTGACCGACGAAGCGTACCGGTACGCCTTTCTCTTCGTAGAATCTGGCTTCGAACGGGAAAAGGGTGAGCATCAAATCGCAGCCTTCGCGAATCTTCAGCACGCGCTTCTGCCGCCACGCCCACACCGACGGGCTGACGTAATGCACGGTTTTGATCCCGGCCTGACGCAGCTTGAGTTCGATATTGAGGTTGAAGTCGGGGGCATCGATACCGATGAACGCGTCCGGTTTTTCGGCAATCAGCGTGGCAATCAGCTCTTTACGACGCTTGAGCAACTCGCGCAAACGACCGAGGACCTCAACCAGCCCCATGACCGACAAGCGCTCCATGGGAAAGTACGAGGTCAGACCTTCCGCCTGCATCAACGGACCGCCGACACCGATGAACTCGACCGACGGATGTTGTGCCTTGAGGGCACGCATGAGGCCGGCACCCAAAATGTCACCGGAAGCTTCACCCGCCACCAGCGCAATACGCAAATTGGCCATGATCAGCGGGTGATGCCGCGTGTCGACGACTGGATGGAATCGCGAAACACCGCGACTTCCGGGAACAGAGCAGCAGGCTCGGCCAGTTGAGCCAGTGCCTGCTCGACTGTCAGCCCTTGGCGATAAACGGTCTTATAGGCACGACGCAATGCGTGGATAGCGTCTTCGCTGAAACCGCGACGGCGCATGCCTTCAAAATTCATGCTGCGCGCCTCGGCCGGGTTGCCAAACACGGTGACAAACGCGGGAACGTCTTTACCGATCGCGGTACCCATGCCTGAAAAGCTGTGGGCGCCAATGTGGCAATACTGGTGAACCAGGGTGAACCCGGAGAGAATCGCCCAGTCGTCAACATGCACATGGCCGGCCAACGCCGTGTTGTTGACCAGGATGCAGTTATTGCCGATGACACTGTCGTGACCGATGTGGGCATAGGCCATGATCAGGTTGTGATCGCCCAGCGTGGTTTCCGAACGGTCCTGCACGGTGCCACGGTGAATCGTCACGCCTTCGCGGATGACGTTGTGGTCACCTATCACCAGTCGGGTCTCTTCACCTTTGTACTTCAGATCGGGCGTGTCTTCGCCTACCGAGGAAAACTGGTAAATGCGATTGTGCTTGCCGATACGTGTCGGGCCTTTGAGGATCACATGCGGCCCGATCACGGTACCCTCGCCGATTTCCACACCTGCGCCGATGATCGACCAAGGGCCGACCTCGACGCCGTCTGCCAGAACGGCCGACGGATCGATGATTGCGCGAGGGTCAATCAAACTCATACTTTTTGTTCCGCGCAGATGATCTCGGCCGAGCAGACCGGCTTGCCATCGACCGAAGCCTGGCATTCAAACTTCCAGATCTTGCGTTTACAGCTAATGAACGTGGCTTCAAGGATCAACTGGTCGCCAGGCTTGACCGGTTGGCGGAAACGCAGCTTGTCGGAACCAACGAAGTAATAAAGGGTGCCGTCCGCCGGTTTGACGTCGAGCATTTTGAAACCGAGGATCCCGGCAGCTTGAGCCATCGCTTCGATGATCAGCACGCCTGGCATGATTGGATGCGCCGGGAAGTGACCATTGAAGAAAGGTTCATTGATGCTGACATTCTTGTAGGCGCGAATGCGCTTGCCTTCAGTGTCCAGATCCACCACCCGGTCCACCAGCAGGAACGGGTAACGGTGAGGCAGGTATTCGCGAATCTCGTTGATGTCCATCATTTCGGGGGGAAGCCTATGTAAAGATTGGGAGCGCGACTGACGCGCACTCCTCTAGCAAATCAAGGAGGCAGTCTAGAGGCTGTGCACACTTGATATGGAAATGGTATCAGCCATCTGATGAAGCATTGCCGTCAGGGGTCACTTCCCCAACGCGCTTTTCCAGCTGTTTAAAACGACGCGCGATGTCATCGAGCTGACGAATGCGTGCCGCGCTTTTGCGCCATTCGGCAGCCGGTTGCATGGCTGTGCCGGAAGAATAGGCGCCTGGCTCGGTAATCGAGTGCGTCACCATGGTCATCCCGGTCAGGAAAACGTTGTCGCAAATATCAATGTGGCCGACCAGACCGACACCTCCGGCCAGCATGCAGTGCTTGCCGATTTTGGTGCTACCGGAGATCCCGACGCACGCGGCCATGGCAGTGTGATCACCGACCTGGACGTTGTGGGCAATCTGGATCTGGTTGTCGAGTTTCACGCCATTGCCGATCACGGTATCGGCCAACGCGCCGCGGTCGATGGCAGTATTCACGCCGATCTCCACATCGTCGCCGATGGTCACACCACCGATCTGGGCAATTTTCTGCCAGATACCCTTCTCATTGGCGAAGCCGAAGCCTTCACCACCGAGCACGGCACCGGACTGGATAACCACACGCTTGCCGATGTGCACATCGTGATACAGCGTGACACGCGGAGCGAGCCAGCCGCCCTCGCCGATTTCGCTGCGGGCACCGATGACGCAATGGGCACCCAGCGTGACTTGCGCCCCAATGCGTGCACCCGCCTCGATCACCACGAAGGGGCCGATGCTGGCGGTTGGATCAACCACAGCGTCGTCAGCGATGACTGCCGAGGGATGGATACCCGCGGCAGCTTTCGGTTTGGGATCGAACAAGTGAGAGATACGTGCATAAGCCAGATAAGGATCTGGCACCACCAATGCATTACCGGCAAAACCTTCTGCGTCGGCGTCTTTGAGCAACAAGGCTGCTGCCTGAGAACCGGCCAGGTATTTTCGATATTGAGGATTTGCCAGAAAGCTCAACTGAGCTGGGCCAGCCTCTTGCAAAGTGGCTAGCCCAGTAATTTGCTTCTCCGGGTCGCCACGCAGGGTGGCGCCGAGGAACTCGGCCAACTGGCCGAGCTTGATAGTCACGGTCATGGGTTACTTCAGCTGATTCATGCGCTCGATAACCTGGCGTGTGATGTCGTACTGAGGCTTGACATCGATCACTGCGCCACGTTCGAGCACCAGGTCAAAACCACCTTTCTTGATGACGCCTTCTACAGCGCTATCCAGTTTCGGCTTCAGTTGCTTGAGCATTTCGCGGTCAGCAACGGCCTTGGCTTCATTCAGTTCCTTGGACTGGAACTGGAAGTCACGGGCCTTTTGCTTGAACTCCAGCTCCAGACGCTCACGCTCGCCCTGCTGCATCTTGTCACCACCGGCCATCAGACGATCCTGAATGCCCTTGGCGCTGCTTTCCAGAGTTTTGAGCTTGGTCAGTTGAGGACCGAACTTCTTCTCCGCATCGACAGCGTATTTCTTGGCCGCGTCCGATTCCAGCAACGCCATCTGATAGTTCAGAACGGCAATTTTCATGTCGGCGAATGCCGGGCCTGCCACCAGTACGGAGGCCAGGAGAACCAATTGAGTCAACTTACGCACGATGCACTCCTACAAAATCCATTGTCGTTATCTTGGGTCAGACGCTTAGAACGTCTGGCCGAGGGAGAATTGGAACACTTGAGTTTCAGCGTTATCCGGTTTTTTGACCGGCATGGCCAGAGCAAAACTCAGGGGGCCCAGCGCGGTAACCCAGGTCACGCCAACACCGACGGAACTGGCCATGTTGCTCAGGCTGATGTCGTTGCACTTGGTGTTGGACGAAGTGCCGTTTGCGTTGGTGGTGTCCTTGCACTGCGAATCGAAAACGTTACCCACGTCCCAGAATACCGAAGTACGCAGGGAACGCTGATCCTTGACGAATGGCAGCGGGAACAGAACTTCCACACCGCCCTGAATCAGGACGTTGCCACCGAACGGCAGCGGGTCTTGGTCCGGATCTTTGACAGTACCCGGGTTGTTGCCCGAACTTGGTGTGCTACGCGGGCCGAGGGTGCTGTCCTTGAAGCCACGAACCGAGTTGAAACCACCAGCATAGTAGTTTTCATAGAACGGCAAGCCATCTGTGGAACCATAACCGTCGCCATAACCCAGTTCGGTGTGCAGACGCAAAGTGTAGTTTTCGCTGATCGGCTGGAACAACTGACCACGGTAGTCAAGTTTGTAGAATGCAAGGTCGCTGCCCGGAATGGTGGTTTCCAGGGTGAGGCTCTGGGAGCGACCACGGGTTGGCAGTACACCTTTGTTCAGGGTCGACTCGGACCAGCCGGCCGACGCCTTGAAGTTCAGGTAGTTGTCGCCTTCTTTGTTAACGAAGTCGAAAATCTCGTCAACGGTGTATTTGCCGGTCTTGATCTTGTCTTGCTGGGCAGACAGACCGAAGGTCAGTCGCGAAGTCTCGCTGATCGGGTAGCCAACGTTAACACCCGCACCCAGGCTGTCTACGGAATAGCTCGAAATATCGGCATCGAGTTCAGCGTAGTCGGTTGTGCGATAGAACGCGTTGTAACCCAGGCTCACGCCATCGGCGGTCCAGTAGGGGTCAACGTAGCCGAAGTTGTAGCGGCTCTGGTATTCGCTTCGAGTCAGACCGACGCTGACGCGGTTACCGGTACCGAGGAAGTTGTTCTGGGTAATCGAACCACCGAGGATCAAACCGGCGCTCTGGGCGAAACCGACGCTGGCGGTAATCGAACCGGAAGCCTGCTCTTCAACGCTGTAGTTCACGTCAACCTGGTCGTCGACACCCGGAACAGCCGGCGTTTCGACGTTGACTTCCTTGAAGAAGCCCAGACGCTCAAGACGGGTCTTGGATTGGTCGATCAGGTAGGTCGAAGCCCAGCCACCTTCCATTTGACGCATTTCGCGACGCAGCACTTCGTCCTCGGACTTGGTGTTGCCACGGAAGTTGATGCGGTTGACGTAGGCACGCTTGCCCGGATCGACAGCAAACAGGATGTCTACGGTGTGATCATCGTCGTGCGGCTGAGGCACGCCGTTGACGTTGGCGAAGGTATAACCCTCGTTACCCAGACGACGGGTGATCAGTTCAGAAGTAGTGGTCATCAGCTTGCGCGAGAACACCTGGCCTTTCTGCACCAGCAACAAGGACTTGATCTGATCTTCAGGTACTTTGAGATCACCGCTGAGTTTGACGTCACGAACGGTGTATTTCTCACCCTCGGTCACGTTGACGGTGATGTAGACATGCTTCTTGTCCGGAGTGATGGACACCTGGGTCGAAGCAATATCCATATTGATATAGCCGCGATCCAGGTAGTAGGAACGCAGACGCTCCAGGTCACCGGACAGTTTTTCACGGGCATATTTGTCATCGTTCTTGAAGAACGACAGCCAGTTGGTGGTTTTCAGCTCGAACAGGTCGGTCAGGTCTTCCTCGGGAAAAACCGTGTTGCCTACCACGTTGATGTGCTGAATGGCAGCAACGGTGCCTTCGTTGATCTTCACTTTCAGGCCAACACGGTTACGCGGCTGCGATACCACTTCGGTATCGACGGTCGCGGAATAGCGGCCTTGCGCGACGTACTGGCGTTGCAGTTCGTTACGGACACCTTCGAGGGTGGCACGCTGGAAGATCTCGCCTTCGGCCAGACCGGATTGCTTGAGGCCTTTCATCAAGTCTTCAGTAGAGATCGCTTTGTTACCTTCGATCTCGATACTGGCGACAGATGGACGCTCAACAACCGTGATCACCAGAACGTTGCCTTCGCGGCCCAGCTGGATATCTTGAAAGAAACCGGTTTTGAACAACGCACGAGTGGATTCCACCAGGCGACGATCATCCGCCTGCTCGCCGACGTTCAACGGCAAGGCACCAAAGACGCTACCCGCGGAGACCCGCTGGAGGCCATTGACGCGAATATCAGAGATAGTGAAGGACTCGGCGTGAACTTCGGCGATCATCAATACGGTGAGAACCGCAGTTAGCAGCAGACGTTTCATGAAGTCCTTTCTTATTCCAACTGGCAATAAACAAACTGCCGCAAAATGCGGCAGATTCGCAATTCAGCGAAGCTTTACAGTCGACCCAGATCGTTGACCAGAGCAAGCAACATCACCCCGACCACCAAACTGATACCGATCTGTATCCCCCAACCTTGCACCCGATCCGACAAGGGACGACCACGCGCCCACTCGATCAGATAAAACAACAAGTGCCCCCCATCCAGTACAGGGATGGGCAGCAAATTCAGAACTCCCAGGCTAATACTCAGATAAGCAAGGAAATTCAGGAAATCAGCGACGCCCGACTGGGCAGAAGCGCCCGCCACTTTAGCAATGGTTATCGGTCCACTCAAGTTTTTTACCGAGAGCTCGCCGAACAGCATTTTCTTGAGTGAGTCCAGCGTCAGAATGCTCATGGTCCAAGTACGATGGGCGCCCTCGCCAATCGCGGCCAACGGCCCGTAACTGACTTCGCGGATCATCTCCGGTGGCCAGTCGACAGCTTTTACACCCGCCCCCAGATAACCGCTTGGAGACTTGCTTTTGCCGCGCGCTGCCAAGGTGACCGGGACGTCGATTTGAGCACCGTCGCGCTCGATACGCAGCATGATTTTGGTATCAGGACGCGTACGAACGGTATCAACCACTTGCTGCCAGTCATTAAGCGCCTGGCCATCCAGAGACAGAAGGCGATCACCGGTTTTCAGGCCAGCCGCCTGAGCTGGACCTTCTGGATCAAGCTCGGCAAGCACGGGCGCCAAGGCCGGACGCCACGGACGAATACCCAATGAGCGGATAGGATCGGGCTCATCAGCCCCCTGCAGCCAGTGATCCAGCACCAACTCGCGTGGAGAGTCCGCGGTAGAGCCCTGCTCACGCACCAGCAACTGCAACGAACCGCTTTCACCAAGCCGACGCACCAACTGCAAGTTGACGGCTGCCCAACCGGTGGTCGGCTCGCCATCAATCGCGACGATCTCCTGCCCCACACCCAAACCAGCCTTGGCGGCGATGCTGCCAGACTCGACCGCACCGATGACCGGGCGTACCTGCTCGCTACCGAGCATGGCCAGCACCCAGAAAAACACCAGGGCCAAAAGGAAGTTGGCGACAGGGCCGGCGGCAACAATGGCGATTCGCTGACGAACCGTCTTGCGGTTAAACGAGTGATCCAGTTGATCAACCGGCACCTCGCCCTCACGCTCGTCGAGCATTTTGACGTAGCCACCCAGCGGAATCGCGGCGATGACGAACTCAGTGCCCTGTTTGTCGTGCCAGCGCAGCAGAGGCATGCCGAAGCCTACGGAAAAGCGCAGAACCTTGACGCCACAGCGCCGCGCGACCCAGAAGTGGCCGAATTCGTGAAAGGTGACCAGCACACCCAAGGCGATCAGGGTGCCGGCAATCATATAGAGCGCGCTCATCTACTTTCTCCGCAATCCTGTTCAGTGCCGCGTGACGCCATTGTGTTTCAAATTCTATCGATCGTGACGCTTCAACCACTGCTCAGCCAGAACTCGCGCCTTGGCGTCTGCCGTAAACACAGCGTCGAGATCATCCAGTGCTACGACCGGTTCGAGGTTCAACACCTGCTCGATGATACTCGCGATTTCCAGGTAACGGATTCGTCCGTCGAGAAACGCCGCCACCGCCACTTCGTTCGCCGCATTGAGCATCGCCGGTGCACTGTCGCCTGCTTCGGCAGCTTGACGCGCCAGACGCAGACAAGGGAAGCGCTGCTCATCCGGCGCCTCAAAGTCCAGGCGCGCAACTGCGAACAGATCCAGCGGCGCCACACCGGAGTCTATGCGTTCCGGCCAAGCCAGAGCATTGGCGATCGGTGTGCGCATGTCAGGGTTCCCCAATTGCGCCAGTACCGAGCCATCGACATAGTCGACCAGCGAGTGAATCACGCTCTGCGGGTGGATCACCACCTCGACTTGCGACGGCTTTGCATCAAACAACCAGCAAGCCTCGATCAACTCAAGACCTTTATTCATCATGCTGGCCGAGTCTACTGAAATCTTGCGCCCCATGGACCAGTTCGGGTGGGCACACGCTTGCTCAGGTGAAACGTGCGCCAATTCGCTCATCGGCGTCTGTCGGAACGGACCACCAGAGGCTGTAAGCAAAATCCGGCGAACACCGACAGCGCTCAATCCGCGAGCAAAATCCAGTGGCATACACTGGAAAATCGCGTTGTGTTCGCTGTCGATCGGCAGCAGCACAGAACCGCTTTGGCGTACCGCCTGCATAAACAGGGCGCCGGACATTACCAGCGCCTCTTTATTGGCCAAAAGGATCTTCTTGCCGGCCACAACGGCCGCCAGAGTCGGACGCAGGCCAGCCGCGCCAACGATCGCCGCCATCACCGCGTCGACTTCCGGAGCAGAAGCGACCTGACACAGGCCCTCTTCCCCCACCAGCACACGGGTCGACAAACCGGCTGCGCGCAAATCATCCTGCAAACCGCGCGCAGCGGCGACTTGCGGTACCACGGCAAATTGCGGCACATGCCGTATGCACAACGCCAGCAACTCACTCAGGCGAGTGAAACCGCTCAATGCGAAAACCTGATAGCGCTCAGGGTGACGCGCAATAACATCAAGGGTGCTCAGACCAATCGAGCCGGTCGCCCCCAAAACAGTGATCTGTTGCGGGCGGCTCACGGCGCAGCCATCCACAGCAACACCGCGAAGACTGGAATGGCCGCGGTCAGACTGTCGATACGATCAAGAACGCCGCCATGACCTGGCAGCAGATTACTGCTGTCCTTGATGCCGGACTGACGCTTGAACATGCTTTCGGTGAGGTCGCCCACAACCGAGATGAAGACGATCAGCGCAGCACCAATCAAACCCTTGAGCAACTCGGCAACCGTCCAGTCACGTACCAGGCCGACAATAGCGGTGATCACCAGACTGAGGGCAAGACCGCCGTAGACGCCTTCCCAGCTTTTACCCGGACTGACTTGAGGGGCCAACTTACGCTTGCCGAATGCACGACCGGAAAAATAAGCGCCGATATCTGCGCCCCAGACCAGCACCATCACTGCCATGATCAGCCAGTTACCCAATGGGTATTGCTTGATCTGCATCAGGCCTTGCCAGGCCGGCAGCAAAATCAACAGACCAATCACTAGCTTGCTGGCAGCACTGGACCAATGTTCGCTGGAACGCGGGTAGGTCAGCACCAGATACGTCGCAACTGCCCACCAAAGCACCGAAGCACCCAGCACCCACGGCGCGAGACTGGGCACCACGTACATGACGAACAACATAAATGCGACGACGGCAGCAAAGCCGACGCGAAACGATTGCGCGGTGAAGCCCGCCAGACGTGCCCATTCCCAGGCACCGAGGCTCACGACCAGACCGATGAACAGCGCAAAAGCGGAACCTTCGAGCAGGAAAAACCCGCACAAGGCGATCGGCAGCAGGATCAGTGCAGTGATGATTCGTTGTTTAAGCATTAAACCCGGGCTCCAGCTTCGACCTGTTCGCTCGTTTTACCGAAACGACGCTGGCGCGAAGCGAAATCAGCCAGCGCATTGCGCATGGCATCGTGTTTGAAGTCCGGCCAGAACAGGTCGGAGAAGTACAACTCGGCGTAAGCCAGTTGCCACAGCAGGAAGTTGCTGATGCGGTGCTCTCCGCCCGTGCGGATGCACAAGTCCGGCAACGGCAGATCGCCGGTCGCCAGACAGGTTTGCAGCAGATCAGGAGTAATGTCTTCCGGACGCAGATGCCCGGCCTGAACTTCACGCGCCAAACGCTGCGCGGCTTGCGCGATATCCCACTGACCGCCGTAGTTGGCGGCGATCTGCAGGATAAAACGATTGGAGCCCGCAGTCATGGCTTCGGCTTCGCGCATCGCGGCCTGAAGCTCCGGATGGAAGCGCGAACGATCGCCAATGATGCGCAGGCTAATGTTGTTCTCGTTCAGGCGCTTGGCCTCACGACGCAAGGCCTTGAAGAACAGATCCATCAAGGCACTGACCTCATCGGCCGGGCGCTGCCAGTTCTCACTGGAGAAGGCGAACAGGGTCAGCACTTCGACCTTGGCCTCAGCGCACACCTCGATCACGGCCCGAACAGCATCCACGCCCGCTTTATGCCCGGCGACACCCGGCATAAAGCGTTTTTTCGCCCAGCGATTGTTGCCATCCATGATGATCGCGACATGGCGCGGCACCGCGGACGGCGCAGTCTGCTTGGTCTTGTCCATTTAAAGCTCGACCCTTATACGGCCATCAGGTCTTTTTCTTTCTCGTCCGTGGCCTTGGTGATCTGGGCCTCGGATTCTTTGGTCAGCTTATCGATATCAGCGATGGCACGACGCTCTTCGTCTTCGCTGATTTCCTTGTCCTTGACCAGTTTCTTGAGCTCGCCCAAAGCATCACGACGAATATTGCGCACGGCAACACGCGCGTCTTCAGCAGCGCTGCGTGCCTGCTTGGTGAAGCCTTTACGCGTTTCCTCGGTGAGGGCCGGCATCGGGATCAACAGCAACTCACCCAGGTTAGTCGGGTTGAGGTTCAGACCGGCGCTCTGGATAGCCTTGTCGACGGCTGCGAGCATGTTGCGCTCGAACGCCACGACCTGCAGCGTGCGCGAGTCTTTCACGGTGACGTTGGCAACGCCACTCAGCGGGGTGTCAGTGCCGTAGTAAGGCACCATCACGCTACCCAGAATGCTTGGGTGCGCCTTGCCGGTACGAATCTGACCGAATGCATGGGACAGGGAGTCCAGAGACTTTTGCATACGCTCTTGAGCGTCTTTCTTGATTTCGTTGATCATTGTTGACCTTCCTCGATCAGGGTACCTTCAGCGCCGCCATGGACGATGTTCAGCAGGGCACCGGGTTTGTTCATGTTGAATACGCGCAGCGGCATCTTGTGGTCGCGGCACAGGCAAATAGCCGTCAGGTCCATCACACCCAGCTTGCGATCCAGCACTTCATCATAAGTCAGATGATCGAACTTCTCGGCATGCGGGTCTTTGAACGGATCGGCTGTGTAGACGCCATCAACCTTGGTCGCCTTGAGCACGACGTCCGCGTCGATTTCGATTGCGCGCAGGCAGGCTGCCGAATCCGTGGTGAAGAACGGATTGCCGGTACCGGCCGCGAAAATCACGACGTCTTTGGAGTTCAGGTGGCGCATGGCTTTGCGGCGATCATAGTGATCGGTTACGCCGACCATGGAAATGGCCGACATCACGATGGCCGAGATATTGGCACGCTCCAGCGCGTCGCGCATGGCCAGGGCATTCATCACAGTGGCCAGCATGCCCATGTGGTCGCCTGTCACCCGATCCATGCCGGCTTTGCTCAGCGCTTCGCCGCGGAACAGGTTACCACCACCGATCACCAGACCGACCTGTACGCCGATACCGACCAGCTGACCGACTTCCAGCGCCATTCGATCCAACACTTTCGGATCGATCCCGAACTCTTCCGAGCCCATCAAGGCCTCGCCGCTAAGCTTGAGTAGAATGCGTTTATAGCGAGCCTGATAACCACTGCCCTGCTGAGCCATTGCGAATCTCTCCTGCGGCGTATTTAAAATTCTTTGCGAGCTGTTTACAGCTGGCGTTCACTCTAGCTTGGCGCTGCTTCAGCGCCATCGGAACATGGCTTTGTAAGTCAGTTCCAAGTGGAAACCAATAAAAAATTGGTTGCCCCATCTGAAAAGAGGCTGCGCGCGTGAGCGGGCAGCCTCTTTCGGGCGACAGTTGAAAAACCGTCTTACTGCTTGGCGGCAGCCAGCTGGGCAGCAACTTCTTCAGCGAAGTTGTCGACCGGCTTCTCGATGCCTTCGCCTACTTTGTAGTAAGTGAAGGAAACGATTTCTGCGCCGCCTTTCTTGGCCAGCTCGCCAACCTTGATTTCAGGGTTTTTGACGAACGCCTGCTCAACCAGGCTCGCTTCTGCCAGGAACTTGCTGATACGGCCCTTGACCATGTTCTCAACAATGTTTTCTGGCTTGCCTTTGATTTTTTCTTCGTTCAGCTGCATGAACACAGCTTTTTCGCGCTCGATCGCTTCAGCCGAAACTTGCGAAGGCAGCAGGAACTCAGGGTTGCTTGCAGCTACGTGCATCGCGATGTCTTTGGCCAGCTCGACGTCACCGCCTTTCAGAGCCACAACAACACCGATCTTGTTGCCGTGCAGGTACGAGCCCACAACGTCACTTTCGATACGGGTCAGACGACGGATGTTGACGTTTTCGCCTACTTTGGCAACCAGTGCTTCGCGATCAGCTTCTTGAGCAGCGATCAGCGGAGCCGCATCGGTCAGCTTGTCAGCGAAAGCTTTTTCAACGCTGGCAGCAACAAAGTTTTTGAAGTCGTCTTGCAGAGCCAGGAAGTCGGTCTGCGAGTTCACTTCCAGGATAACGGCAGCTTTACCGTCGTCCTTGATTGCGATTGCGCCTTCAGCGGCAACGTTGCCAGCTTTTTTCGCAGCTTTGATCGCGCCCGAAGCACGCATGTCATCAATGGCTTTTTCGATGTCGCCGTCAGCCTTTTCCAGGGCTTTCTTGCAATCCATCATGCCTTCGCCGGTACGCTCGCGCAGTTCTTTAACCAACGCTGCAGTAATTGCTGCCATTTTCAAATTCCTCTTGGATAGGTTTTCAACCATTCCACCCGATCGAACGGGCGTTCAATTCTTCCCGAATCACCTTGTAGCCGCTGCACGTTACAGATGCAGGGTGAGCGCTACCACAAGTGGGCGCCGACAAATGGTTTTCGAGGTGGCAAAAAGGGGGCCAAGCCCCCTTTTTGCTTACTGAGTCAACGCCAGGGCGTCAATTACTCAGCTGCAGCCTGAGTTTCTTCAGCTGCGAATTCTACAGTGCCGCCGCCAACATTGTTGCGACCACGGATAACTGCGTCAGCCATCGAACCCATGTATAGCTGGATAGCGCGGATTGCGTCATCGTTGCCTGGGATGATGTAGTCAACGCCTTCCGGGCTGCTGTTGGTATCGACAACGCCGATGACCGGAATGCCCAGCTTGTTGGCTTCGGTGATCGCGATGCGCTCGTGGTCAACGTCGATCACGAACAGTGCGTCTGGCAGACCGCCCATGTCCTTGATGCCGCCCAGGGAGCGATCCAGCTTCTCAAGATCACGAGTGCGCATCAGCGCTTCTTTCTTGGTCAGCTTGGCGAAGGTACCGTCTTCGGCTTGAACTTCAAGGTCACGCAGACGCTTGATGGAAGCACGAATGGTTTTGAAGTTGGTCAGCATGCCGCCCAACCAGCGGTGATCGACGTACGGCGAACCGCAACGTGCTGCTTCTTCAGCAACGATCTTGCCAGCGGAACGCTTGGTACCGACGAACAGAATCTTGTTTTTGCCCTGGGCCAGACGTTCTACGAAAGTCAGAGCTTCGTTGAACATTGGCAGGGTTTTTTCAAGGTTGATAATGTGAATCTTGTTACGCGCGCCGAAAATGTACTTACCCATTTTCGGATTCCAGTAACGGGTTTGGTGACCGAAGTGCACACCGGCCTTCAGCATATCGCGCATGTTGACTTGGGACATGATAGTTCCTTAATAAGTCGGGTTTGGCCTCCACGTATCCCAATGACCAACCAGTGGCATAAAGCCAAAAGCACCCAGGTCATCGTGTCGACACGTGTGTGGATTTAAGCTTTTCGGGGCATCCCCGGAAAGCGGCGCATTTTATACCACAGGGTGTGCAGAAACGGAACCCGAAATCTGTAATCACACCAAGGACATGGGCGCAGCCCCCTTGGAATCGACCCGGCACCCGCCATTGTATAGAGAGAAGCGATGCACACCGGCGCGGAATTGCTCCTTTGGTCTGTTAGAATCGCGTTTTTCGGGGTCGCAAAACGAACAGTTGCCACCCTACCCGTATCAGCAAGCGCCGCCGAGCGCAGAGAGAGCCTGTATGACCGTCAACCTCAAAACCCCCGAGGACATCGCTGGTATGCGTGTCGCCGGCAAACTGGCCGCCGATGTGCTGGAAATGATTGCCGAGCATGTAAAACCGGGCATTACCACTGATCAATTGAACCAGATCTGCCACGACTACATCGTCAATGTGCAGCAGGCCATCCCTGCCCCGCTCAACTACAAGGGCTATCCGAAGTCGATCTGCACCTCGATCAACCATGTGGTCTGCCACGGCATCCCGAACGACAAACCGCTGAAAAACGGCGACACCCTGAACATCGACGTGACAGTGATCAAGGACGGCTATCACGGCGACACCAGCCGCATGTTCCACGTCGGCGAAGTACCGGTCTGGGCCGAGCGCCTTTCGCAGATCACCCAGGAATGCATGTACAAGGCCATCGAGATCGTCAAACCTGGCTGCCGCCTGGGTGACATCGGTGAAGTCATCCAGAAGCATGCGGAAAAGAACGGTTTCTCGGTGGTTCGCGAATTCTGTGGTCACGGCATCGGCAAGGTGTTCCACGAAGAGCCACAGATCCTCCACTACGGCCGCGCCGGCACCGGCATGGAACTGAAGGCCGGCATGACCTTCACCATCGAGCCGATGATCAATCAGGGCAAGGCCGACACCAAAGTATTGGGCGACGGCTGGACGGCGATCACCAAGGACCGCAAGCTCTCGGCACAGTGGGAACATACCCTGCTGGTAACCGACACTGGCTACGAGATCTTCACTCTGCGCGCCGACGACACCATCGCGCGCATTTCGGCCTGATCCCCAGCACGCTCTCAGCCTTTTACAGAAGGAAAGCCAATCGATGCCGCAGGTGGATCCCGAACTCTTCGACCGCGGCCAGTTCCAGGCTGAACTGGCCCTGAAAGCGAGCCCCATAGCGGCGTTCAAGAAGGCTATCCGCCAGGCCCGCGAGGTGCTCGACACACGTTTTCGCTGCGGCCGTGACATCCGCCGGCTGATCGAAGACCGCGCCTGGTTCGTCGACAACATCCTGCAAAAGGCCTGGGAGCAGTTCAACTGGAGTGAAGACGCCGATATCGCGCTGGTCGCGGTCGGCGGCTACGGCCGAGGGGAGTTGCACCCTTACTCGGACATCGATCTGCTGATCCTGCTGGACAGCGCCGATCACGAAGTTTTCCGCGATTCCATCGAGCGTTTTCTGACTTTGCTGTGGGACATCGGCCTCGAAGTCGGTCAGAGCGTTCGCTCGGTCGATGAATGCGCCGAAGAAGCCCGCGCCGACCTGACAGTGGTCACCAACCTGATGGAAAGCCGCACCATTTGCGGCCCCGAGCGTTTGCGCCAGCGCATGCTGGACGTCACCAGTACCGCGCACATGTGGCCAGCCAAAGAGTTCTTTCTGGCCAAGCGCGCCGAACAGAAGACTCGCCACCACAAGTACAACGACACCGAATACAACCTGGAACCCAACGTCAAAGGCTCGCCCGGCGGACTGCGGGACATTCAGACGATTCTTTGGGTTGCCCGTCGTCAATACGGCACTCTCAACCTGCGCGCGCTGGCCGGCGAAGGCTTCCTGGTCGAGAGCGAAAACGCCTTGCTCGCCTCTTCGCAGGAGTTTTTGTGGAAGGTGCGTTACGCCCTGCACATGCTGGCCGGACGCTCTGAAGACCGTCTGCTGTTCGATTATCAACGCACCATTGCCGGGTTACTGGGTTTTGAAGGTGACGACGCCAAGCAGGCCGTCGAAAACTTCATGCAACAGTACTTTCGCGTAGTGATGAGCATCGCCCAGCTCAGCGACTTGATCATCCAGCACTTCGAAGAGGTCATTCTCGCACCGGAGGACGAAGCACCGCCGCAACCGATCAACTCGCGCTTCCAACTGCACGACGGCTATATCGAGGCGCGCAGTGACAATGTATTCCGCCGCACGCCGTTCGCCATGCTCGAAATTTTCGTGTTGATGGCTCAGCAGCCTGAAATCAAAGGCGTGCGTGCCGACACCATTCGCTTGCTGCGCGAGTACCGTCACCTGATCGACGACAACTTCCGCAACGATATCCGCAATACCAGCCTGTTCATCGAGCTGTTCAAGTGCAAGGTCGGCATCCACCGAAACCTGCGGCGGATGAACCGTTATGGCATTCTCGGGCGCTACCTGCCGGAGTTCGGCTTTAT
Source organism: Pseudomonas sp. EA_65y_Pfl2_P74 (assembly GCF_963970575.1). Taxonomy (NCBI): domain Bacteria; kingdom Pseudomonadati; phylum Pseudomonadota; class Gammaproteobacteria; order Pseudomonadales; family Pseudomonadaceae; genus Pseudomonas; species Pseudomonas sp. EA_65y_Pfl2_P74. The sequence goes on along the minus strand of NZ_CAXAOQ010000004.1, from coordinate 54,610 downwards.
CGTCGGGCAGATGCAGCACGACCTGTTCCACATCTATACGGTCGACGCACACACCCTGAACCTGATCAAACACCTGCGTAAGTTGCAGTACACCCAGGTATCGGAAAAATTCCCGCTGGCCAGCAAGCTCATGGGCAAGCTGCCCAAACCGGAGCTGATCTACCTCGCCGGCCTGTACCACGACATCGGCAAGGGCCGGCATGGCGATCACTCGGAAATCGGTGCGGTCGATGCCGAGGCGTTCTGCCAGCGTCATCAGTTACCGGTATGGGACAGCCGTCTGATCGTCTGGCTGGTGCAGAACCACCTGGTGATGTCGACCACGGCCCAACGTAAAGACTTGTCCGACCCGCAAGTGATCCACGACTTCGCTCAGGCCGTCGGCGACGAAACCCGCCTCGACTACCTGTATGTGCTGACGGTCGCCGATATCAACGCGACCAATCCGACACTCTGGAATTCATGGCGCGCGAGCCTGCTGCGCCAACTCTACACCGAGACCAAACGCGCCCTGCGCCGAGGCCTCGAGAACCCGGTGGATCGCGAAGAGCAGATCCGCCAGACCCAGAGCGCGGCCCTGGACATCCTGGTGCGCGGCGGCACCGATCCGGACGATGTCGAGCAATTGTGGGCGCAGTTGGGCGATGACTACTTCCTGCGTCACACAGCAGGCGATGTGGCCTGGCACAGCGATGCAATTCTCCAGCAGCCCACCGATGGTGGCCCACTGGTGCTGATCAAGGAAACCACCCAACGCGAGTTCGAGGGCGGTACGCAGATCTTCATCTATGCACCCGATCAGCACGATTTCTTTGCCGTGACCGTGGCGGCGATGGACCAGCTCAACCTGAACATTCATGATGCCCGGGTCATCACCTCGAGCAGCCAGTTCACCCTCGACACCTACATCGTGCTCGACACCGATGGCGACTCGATCGGCGACAACCCGGCCCGGGTCAAGCAGATCCGCGAAGGCCTGACCGAAGCCTTGCGCAACCCGGACGACTACCCGACGATCATCCAGCGCCGGGTACCACGCCAGCTCAAGCACTTTGCCTTTGCGCCGCAGGTGACGATCCACAACGACGCCCAGCGACCGGTGACGGTGCTGGAGCTCACCGCGCCCGACCGGCCAGGACTGCTGGCGCGCGTTGGCGGGATATTCCTCGAGTTCGACCTGTCACTGCAGAACGCCAAGATCGCCACGCTGGGCGAACGGGTGGAAGACGTGTTCTTCATCACCGACGCGCACAATCAGCCGTTATCCGATCCGCTGCTGTGCAGCCGTTTGCAGGATGCGATCGTCGAACATCTGAGCGTCAATCAGGAACCCGATATCAAACTGTCGCGCATCAGCATCTGACTGCGCGCCCGGATTAATCTGCTTTGCATTGAGACCCTGCACGAATGAACAACGCTCTGAACCAGCTCCAGCCCTACCCTTTCGAAAAGCTGCGCGCCCTGCTCGGCACCGTCACGCCGAATCCGGACAAGCGCCCGATCGCGCTGTCCATCGGTGAACCGAAGCATCGCTCGCCAAGCTTCGTCGCCGAGGCGTTGGCCAATAATCTGGATCAGATGGCGGTGTACCCGACCACGCTCGGCATTGCGGCGCTGCGCGAAGCCATTGCCGGCTGGTGCGAGCGTCGCTTCGGCGTGCCAACCGGCTGGATCGACCCGGCGCGCAACGTGCTGCCGGTCAACGGAACCCGTGAGGCGCTGTTTGCCTTCACCCAAACCGTGGTCAACCGGGGTGACGACGCACTAGTGGTCAGCCCGAACCCGTTCTATCAGATCTACGAAGGCGCCGCCTTCCTCGCCGGTGCCAAGCCGCATTACCTGCCGTGCCTGGACGAGAACGGTTTCAACCCCGACTTCGATGCCGTCTCGCCGGACATCTGGACGCGCTGCCAGATCCTGTTCCTGTGCTCGCCGGGTAACCCGACGGGTGCGCTGATCCCGGTCGAGACGCTGAAAAAACTCATCGCCCTGGCCGACGAATACGATTTCGTGATCGCCGCCGATGAGTGCTACAGCGAGTTGTACTTCGACGAACAGACGCCCCCGCCGGGCTTGCTCACTGCTTGCGTAGAACTGGGCCGCAAGGACTTCAAACGCTGCGTGGTCTTCCACAGCCTGTCCAAGCGCTCCAACCTGCCGGGGCTGCGCTCCGGTTTCGTCGCCGGCGATGCCGACATTCTCAAAGGCTTCCTGCTGTATCGCACCTACCACGGTTGTGCGATGCCGGTACAAACCCAACTGGCCAGCGTTGCCGCGTGGAATGACGAAGTGCATGTACGTGCCAACCGTGCGCTGTACCGCGAGAAATTCGATGCCGTATTGGAGATCCTCAGCCCGGTGCTGGATGTGCAGCGCCCGGATGGCAGCTTCTATCTGTGGCCGAATGTGCAAGGTGATGACGCGGCGTTTTGCCGTGACCTGTTTGCCGAAGAACATGTGACTGTGGTGCCGGGCTCCTATCTCTCCCGGGAAGTGGATGGCGTCAACCCTGGGGCTGGCCGCGTGCGCATGGCGCTGGTAGCCCCCTTGGCAGAATGCGTTGAAGCGGCTGAGCGGATTCGCGCTTTTATTACTCGCAAGCAGTAACTTCCGAAGTCTTGCGCCAGGCAACCTGGCGCAACGGCCTGATTAAAAGTTACACATTCACCCCATCAACAGTCTCCTGTCCGGCCGCCCTGAGTTATCCCTGTGCGCCAATACTCCAAACCCTGAAAAAAATGCAATAGCGGAACGTGGATCCAGCATAAAGTTACAACATCTGCCCCCAAAGAACGCCCAACCAGATTATCTTCGCATCCGCTTAAACAGGTTTGTCCAATGGATCAGGACAGACATTCAAAACCAACACGGATGTTGATCATGCAAATATTCCACTATGTAGAACTGAAGCTGCAGAATAAAAACAACTGCACTGACTCGATCAATGAAGAACATACCGAAGACCGGGTACAACCGTTGTCTCAAGGACGTCACAAGCGCTCAGTCGCTTATGCCAACTATTTCTGGGAAAACGCCAGCACCCTTAAAATCTCTTTCGCCCACGATGTTCCTGTTGACCTGAGAGACCGAATCGAAAGGATCATTCGCCAATGGGAGCCTTACGTCAGTCTGGCCTTTGAAATCGTGGCGGATGACAAGGGGGAAATTCGCATCGCTGTGGGCGGCAAGGATAGCTACTCGACCATGGGGACAGAAGCACTCAACATCCACGCTGACCTTCCGACCCTGTGCATCGGAGTAGAACCGGACCACTTTGATTTTGAGCGCACACTGCTTCATGAGTTTGGTCATGCTTTGGGCTTTCATCATGCGCACCTGCACCCCCAGGCCAATATTCCGTGGAACAAACCGGTAGTTTATAACTTCTTCAAAACCAACTTCGGCTGGACCAAAGCACGAGTCAACCTTAATCTCTTTGATGTTGACCCGACCCAAACACTGTCTTTTGGCAAGTACGATAAAGACTCCGTCATGCACTACCACATACCAGACTTCATGACCTTGTCGAATTGGCAGACAAAAATAAATACAACACTCAGCGAAGGCGACAAGTTGTTTGCAAGTCAGACCTACCCCCCCATCAACTATCGCCAACTGCCTATTTGATCTTTCCCAGATTCGCCTCGCTCAAGTCCAGGTCAGCCAGCACTTCCCTGAGCACGTCATCGCCGATCCGGTGATGGCGACTCAGGCTATAGAGCTCAAGGCGCTGCGCCCGCAGTGCCTTCACACGCAAATGACGTTCCAGCAGATCCATCTGGAACGCCAGCGCCTGCGCTTCGGCGGAATCATTGAACACGTCCAGTTGATGGCGATATTCGGACATGATCCGGGCCTTGAGCTCTGCCGCCAACGCCGCTTGTGCAGCGTCCTGCGGGGGGAACTCTTCGGTTTCAAGCGCATGAATGGCCGCTTCAGCGGTTTGGCGCCAGGCATCGCGGACTTCCTGACGGCGTTTGTCGTCTGGACTCTTCTGGATTCCATGCAGCAACAGCGGCAGCACAATGCAGGCCGATATCAACGACAGCAGGATCACGCCGGCAGCGATGAAGATCAGCAGATCACGCTCAGGAAATGCGTGCGCCCCTATCAACATCGGTACCGACATCACGCCCGCCAGTGTCACCGCCCCTCGCACACCGCCGACGGTCAACAACCAGCAGGAACGGGCGGTGGGCACTTGTGTCAGCTCACCTTTGCCACGCAAACGCCGCAGCAGCACGGACAACCGCCAGATGCTTTGCACCCAGATAAACCGCAGCAGCACCAACGCCAGGAAAATCGCCACCACATCGAGGCAGCGATAAAACAACGTTGGCCACAGCGTCGGCTCATGGCTGACCACCGCCTTGATAATGTCCGGCAACTGCAAGCCCAATAGCAGAAAGATCAGGCCGTTGAAGGCAAACTCCAGCAGCGACCAGACGCTGCGATTGAGCAGTCGGGTGCTGGTCTGGCGCGGCAGCAGGTCGAGCCAGCTCTGCATCATCCCCGCCGCCACCGCCGAAAGAATGCCCGACACACCCAGGCGCTCAGCCAAAACGTACGCGGCGAACGGCAGCAACAACATGAACACCACATGGGTGGCCGGATCATCCCAGCCACGGGCGATCATCCAGGCGCGCCCGCGCCCGACCAACCAGCTCAATGCCACGCCAACGGCCAGCCCGCCGATTGCCACCACGACAAAGTCCAGGCTCGCATTGGCAAGCGAGAACACTCCGGTGACGGCTGCCGCCAAGGCGAACTTGAACGTCACCAGGCCCGACGCATCATTCATCAGTGCCTCGCCTTGAAGCATGTGCATCAGCGGCGTCGGCAGGCGGTTCTGCGAAATAGCCGAGACGGCCACGGCGTCGGTTGGCGACAACACGGCTGCCAGAGCAAAAGCCACGGGCAACGCAATCGTCGGCAGCAACCAATGAATGAAGTACCCGGCGCCGACCACGGTGAACAGCACCAACCCCACCGCCAGCGTCAGGATGGGCCCCCGCAGATGCCAGAGTTCGCGTTTGGGCATGCGCCAGCCGTCGGAAAACAGCAGCGGCGGCAGGAACAGAAACAGGAACAGCTCCGGGTCGAGCGCCACATGCAGACCCAGCGTCGGCCAGGCCAGCAAGGCACCGGCGGCGATTTGCACCAGAGGCAATGGCAACGGGATGACCCGTCCGAGCAAACGCGAGACGCTGACCAGCATCAGCAGGATCAGGACGGTGTAGGCAGTTTGCATAAAGCACAAATCTCAGGAGATCGACAGCGTTGAACTGCCATATTAGCCGCTTAGGATGCGCGTGACCGTTGCACCTACGTCGCAGTCTCGCCAACTCGCGCCCACAGGTTTTGCGCTTTACCCGAAGGGGCATGGCATAATCCCGGACCATTTTTTTCCAGCACCTGTAAAGGGGGCGATTCCTTGACCGTTTCAAGTAAAACGTTGCACCTTTTCGGCATCAAAGCCTGCGACACCATGAAAAAGGCGCGCACCTGGCTCGATGAACACGCTGTCAGCTACGACTTCCATGATTACAAAACCGCCGGTATCGACCGTGAACACCTGACCCAATGGTGTGACGAGCACGGCTGGCAAACGGTGTTGAACCGCGCAGGCACGACCTTTCGCAAACTCGACGACGAACGCAAAGCCGATCTCGACCAATCGAAAGCCATCGAACTGATGCTCGCTCAACCCTCGATGATCAAGCGCCCGGTGCTCGATCTCGGTGACCGAACCCTGATTGGCTTCAAGCCAGATATCTACGCGGCCGCACTCAAGTAAAGCAGCCCGTCACTTATTGCTAGAGGTATTCACATGTCCAACTCCCTGTTCAGCATCGCCTTCGGCGTCGGCACACAAAACCGTCAAGGCGCATGGCTGGAAGTGTTCTACGCACAGCCACTGCTCAACCCGTCGGCAGAACTGGTCGCGGCTGTTGCGCCGATCCTCGGTTACACCCAAGGCAACCAGGCCATCACCTTCACCACCGCGCAGGCTGCGCAACTGGCTGAAGCGGTCAAAGGCATCGACGCCGTTCAAGGCAAACTGCTGACCCGTCTGGCCGAGAGCCACAAGCCGCTGGTCGCCACCGTACTGGCCGAAGATACACAACTGACGTCGACGCCAGAGGCTTACCTCAAGCTGCACCTGCTGTCCCACCGCTTGGTCAAGCCGCACGGTGTGAGCCTGGCCGGGATCTTCCCGCTGCTGCCAAACGTTGCCTGGACCAGCCAGGGCGCGATCGACCAGAGCGAACTGGCCGAAATGCAACTCGAAGCCCGTCTGCGTGGCGAGTTGCTGGAAGTGTTCTCGGTGGACAAATTCCCGAAAATGACCGACTACGTCGTTCCGGCCGGCGTACGTATCGCTGATGCCGCGCGCCTGCGTCTGGGCGCCTATGTGGGCGAAGGCACCACCGTCATGCATGAAGGTTTCATCAACTTCAATGCCGGCACCGAAGGCCCGGGCATGATCGAAGGCCGTGTATCCGCTGGCGTCTTCGTCGGCAAGGGTTCGGATCTGGGTGGCGGTTGCTCGACCATGGGCACCCTGTCGGGCGGCGGCAACATCGTGATCAAGGTCGGCGAAGGCTGCCTGATCGGCGCCAACGCCGGTATCGGTATCCCGTTGGGCGACCGCAACACCGTCGAGTCGGGCCTGTACGTGACCGCCGGCACCAAGGTGGCGCTGCTGGACGAGCACAACAATCTGGTCAAGGTGGTGAAGGCCCGCGAGCTGGCCGGTCAGACTGACCTGCTGTTCCGTCGCAACTCGCAAACCGGTGCCGTGGAGTGCAAAACCCACAAGTCGGCCATCGAACTGAACGAAGCGCTGCACGCTCACAACTAAGCAGCCACCCGATCCCCTGTGGGAGCGGGCTTGCTCGCGAAGGCGTCCTGTCACTCAACAGCAGTGCTGAATGACACTACGCTTTCGCGAGCAAGCCCGCTCCCGCAGGGTCTGGCGTAAACCCCGCCCAAATTCACAGGGCTGAACAGATGATGATTCCCTCCCCGTGGCGCGCCGACTTCCCGGCCATCGCCGCACTGCAACGGCAAGACCAGACTTACCTGGACAACGCCGCCACCACGCAAAAACCCCAGGCCCTGCTCCACGCATTGGCGCATTACTACGCCAACGGTGCAGCGAATGTGCACCGTGCGCAGCACTTGCCCGGCGCCCATGCCACGCAAGCGTTCGAAGACAGTCGCCTCAAGGTTGCCCAGTGGCTCAATGCCGGTGACAGCGGGCAGATCATCTTCACCCACGGCGCCACCAGTGCGCTGAATCTCCTGGCTTATGGCCTGGAACATCTTTTCCATCCGGGCGATGAAATAGTCATCAGCGCCCTGGAGCATCACGCCAACCTGCTGCCGTGGCAGCAACTGGCGCAACGTCGCGATCTGAAACTGGTGATCCTGCCGCTGGATGACGACGGTTTGATCGACCTCGCGGCGGCGGTGCGTTTGATCACCCCGCGCACCCGATTGCTGGCGGTCAGTCAGTTGTCCAACGTGCTCGGCGCCTGGCAACCACTGCCCGCGTTGCTGGCCATGGCCAAGGCGCAAAACGCCCTGACCGTGGTCGATGGCGCCCAGGGCGTGGTACATGGTCGGCAGGACATGCAGGCCCTCGGTTGCGACTTCTATGTGTTTTCCAGCCATAAGCTGTATGGCCCTGATGGCCTCGGCGTGTTGTTCGGGCGCAACAAGGCGCTTGAACACCTGAAGCCGTGGCAGTTCGGCGGCGAAATGGTGCTGGAAGCCAATTATCACGACGCGCGCTTCCGCCCGGCGCCCCTGGGTTTCGAGGCGGGCACGCCGCCGATTGCCAGTGTGATCGGCCTCGGGGCGACCCTCGATTATCTGGCTGGGCTGGATCAGGACGCGGTGTCTGCTCACGAAGCGGCGCTGCATGATTATCTGCTGTGCGGCCTCGCCGCTCGCAACGGCATTCGCGTGCTGGGCTCGCCGCAACTGGCGCTGGCCAGTTTTGTCGTCGAAGGCGTGCACAACGCCGATCTGGCGCACCTGCTCACCGAGCAAGGCATTGCCGTGCGCGCCGGGCATCACTGCGCCATGCCACTGCTCAAAAGCTTCGAGCTCGCTGGGGCGATTCGCGTATCGCTGGCGCTGTACAACGACTCCGAAGATCTGGAGCGCTTTTTTGAAGCGCTGGATCAGGCGCTGGAATTGTTGCGATGAGCCTGCCGATCGCCGCCGCGCAAGCGCTGCAAACCTTTCAGAATGCTGCCGGTTGGGAACAGCGGGCGCGGTTGCTGATGCAGTTCGGTGATCGTCTGCCGCCGCTGGGCGATGCGGATAAAAACGATGCCAACCGGGTGCATGGTTGTGAAAGCCAAGTGTGGCTGGTGGGCAAACTGCAGGACGGTTACTGGCAATTCAGCGCCAGCAGCGATGCGCGGATGATTCGCGGGTTGGTGGCGTTGCTGCTGGTGCGGGTCAACGGGTTGACTGCTGATGAATTGCAGCAGGTGGATTTGCCGGACTGGTTCAGCCAGTTGGGGCTTTCGCGCCAGCTTTCACCGTCGCGCAGTAACGGCTTGAATGCCGTGCTCAAGCGGATGAATGCGTTGGCTGTTTGATCGCCTTCGCGAGCAAGTTTGCCCCCACAGGGGAACGCATCCCAATGCGGGCTTGCTCGCGAAGGGGCCATCAGCCTCTGCATCAAACCTGAGGTTTGACTCGGTCAGCCGGGCGCCGAACACCCGCCACAAGCTTGTCCACAGCCTTGGTTGCCGCGACCATGCCAAACGTCGCCGTCACCATCATCACCGCGCCAAATCCACCGGCACAGTCCAGTTTGACGCCGTCGCCGACAAAGCTCTTCTGCAAACAAATGCTGCCGTCAGGCTTCGGATAGCGCAGTTGTTCGGTGGAGAACACGCACGGCACGCTGTAGTGACGGGTCACGGTGCGCGAAAAACCGTAATCGCGGCGCAACGTAGAGCGCACTTTCGAGGCCAACGGATCATTGAACGTGCGGTTCAGGTCGCAGACCTGAATCAGCGTCGGGTCAATCTGCCCGCCCGCGCCGCCCGTGGTGATGATCTGGATCTTGCGGCGTTTGCACCAGGCGATCAACGCAGCCTTGGCGTTGACCGCGTCGATGCAGTCGATCACGCAGTCGATGTTTGGCGTGATGTATTCGGCCATCGTGTCGCGGGTGACGAAATCCGCCACCGCGTGCACGGTGCAGTCGGGATTGATCCCGCGCAGGCGCTCGGCCATGACCTCGACTTTGGGTTTGCCGACGGTGCTGTCCAGCGCATGCAACTGCCGGTTGGCGTTGCTGACGCAGACGTCGTCCAGGTCGAACAGCGAGATTTCACCCACGCCGCAACGGGCCATGGCTTCCGCCGCCCAGGAACCGACGCCGCCGACGCCGACGATCGCCACATGGGCGGCGCGCAGACGCTCCAGGCCTTCGATGCCATACAAACGGGCGATGCCTGCAAACCGTGGATCTTCTGTACTCATGACCATTACCCCAAAAACCGGCGCGCATTATAGGGCTACGCAGCGACAAGTTTTAAGCTTCAAGCTACAAGTGTAAGAACTTAAGTCAACGCCGGTTGCCCAATGTCAGTCATTTCCCTGTCCGATGTACGACTGGCGAACTGCCGGTGTAGGATGCGCGCCCCTCTGGCGTACAGCCGACCGATCCTCCGTTCCACAGCCTTTGGAACCCGAAACAGCTATGTCATCGCGTAAATTTGGACTCAACCTGGTGGTGGTTCTGGCAATCGCCGCCCTGTTCACCGGTTTCTGGGCGCTGATCAATCGCCCGGTTTCTGCACCGAACTGGCCGGAGCAGATCGCCGGTTTCTCTTATTCGCCATTTCAGCAGGGACAATACCCACAGAAGGATCAGTATCCGTCTGATGAGGAGATGCGCCGCGACCTGGAGATCATGAGCAAGCTGACGGACAACATCCGCATCTACTCGGTCGACGGCTCCCTGCAAGACATCCCGAAACTGGCTGAAGAATTCGGTTTACGCGTGACCCTCGGGATCTGGATAAGCCCCGATCAGGAACGTAACGAGCGGGAGATCCAGCGCGCCATCGAACTGGCCAACACTTCGCGCAGCGTGGTTCGGGTGGTGGTCGGTAACGAGGCGATTTTCCGCAAGGAAATCACTGCCGAGCAACTGAGCGTGTTGCTTGATCGCGTACGCGCAGCCGTGAAAGTGCCGGTGACCACCTCCGAGCAATGGCACGTTTGGGAAGAACACCCGGAACTGGCCAAGCACGTTGACCTGATCGCCGCGCACGTGCTGCCGTACTGGGAATTCATTCCCGTCGACAAGGCCGGACAGTTCGTTTTCGACCGTGCCCGCGACCTGAAAAAGATGTTCCCGAAAAAACCGCTGCTGCTGTCCGAAGTGGGCTGGCCGAGCAACGGCCGCATGCGCGGTGGCGCCGACGCGTCGCCGGCGGATCAGGCGATCTACCTGCGCACGCTGGTCAACAAACTCAACCGCCAGGGCTTCAACTACTTCGTGATCGAAGCCTTTGATCAGCCGTGGAAGGCCAGTGACGAGGGGTCGGTCGGCGCGTACTGGGGCGTGTTCAACGCGGCGCGTCAGCAAAAATTCAACTTTGAAGGCCCAGTGGTGGCGATTCCGCAATGGCGCGTGCTGGCCATCGGTTCGGTGGTGCTGGCGCTGCTCTCGCTGACGCTGCTGATGATCGACGGCTCGGCCCTGCGCCAGCGTGGCCGTACCTTCCTGACCTTTATCGCGTTCCTCTGCGGTTCGGTTCTGGTGTGGATCGGTTACGACTACAGCCAGCAATACAGCACCTGGTTCAGCCTGACGGTGGGTTTCCTCCTGGCGCTGGGTGCGCTCGGGGTGTTCATCGTGTTGCTCACCGAGGCGCATGAACTGGCCGAAGCGGTGTGGACTCACAAGCGCCGACGAGAATTCCTGCCGGTGATCGGCGATTCGGACTACCGACCTAAAGTGTCGATCCATGTGCCCTGCTACAACGAGCCGCCGGAGATGGTCAAACAGACCCTCAACGCCTTGGCCAACCTCGACTATCCGGACTTCGAAGTCCTGATCATCGACAACAACACCAAGGACCCGGCGGTGTGGGAACCGGTGCGCGACTACTGCGCAACCCTCGGCCCGCGCTTCAAGTTCTTCCATGTAGCGCCGTTGGCAGGTTTCAAGGGCGGCGCGCTGAACTACCTGATCCCGCACACCGCCAAGGACGCCGAAGTGATCGCCGTGATCGACTCCGATTACTGCGTGCACCCTGACTGGCTCAAGCACATGGTGCCGCACTTCGCCGATCCGAAAATCGCCGTGGTGCAGTCGCCGCAGGATTATCGCGACCAGAACGAAAGCACCTTCAAGAAACTCTGCTACGCCGAGTACAAAGGTTTTTTCCACATCGGCATGGTCACCCGTAATGACCGTGACGCGATCATCCAGCATGGCACCATGACCATGACCCGTCGCTCGGTTCTGGAAGAACTGGGCTGGGCCGACTGGTGCATCTGTGAAGACGCCGAACTGGGTCTGCGCGTGTTCGAAAAAGGCCTGTCGGCGGCGTATTACCACGACAGCTACGGCAAAGGTCTGATGCCGGACACCTTCATCGACTTCAAGAAGCAGCGTTTCCGCTGGGCCTATGGCGCCATCCAGATCATCAAGCGCCATACCCGCAGTCTGCTGCGCGGCCAGGACACCGAACTGACTCGCGGCCAGCGCTACCACTTCCTCGCGGGCTGGTTGCCGTGGGTCGCGGACGGGATGAACATTTTCTTCACCATCGGCGCTTTGTTGTGGTCGGCGGCGATGATCATCGTGCCGCAACGGGTCGACCCGCCGCTGCTGATTTTCGCAATCCCGCCGCTGGCGCTGTTCGTGTTCAAGGTCGGCAAGATCATCTTCCTGTATCGCCGCGCGGTGGGCGTGAACCTCAAGGATGCGTTCTGTGCGGCACTGGCCGGGCTGGCGTTGTCGCACACCATCGCCAAAGCGGTGCTGTACGGCTTCTTCACCAGCAGCATTCCGTTCTTCCGCACGCCGAAAAACGCCGACAACCACGGCTTCTGGGTGGCGATTTCCGAAGCACGGGAAGAATTGTTCATCATGCTGCTGTTGTGGGGCGCGGCGCTGGGGATCTTCCTGGTGCAAGGCATTCCGAGCAACGACATGCGCTTCTGGGTGGCGATGCTGCTGGTGCAGTCGCTGCCGTATCTGGCGGCGCTGATCATGGCGTTCCTGTCGTCACTGCCAAAACCTGCCGCGACGCCTGAGCCGGCACCGGTCGTCTAAATACTCATCGATGCACTAAACGGCGGCCAATGGTCGCCGTTTTGCTTTAAGATAACCGCCATTTTGCGGGGCTTGGCGTGATACGCGGTCTGACTGACCGGACTGTATCCCTGTGGGAGCGGGCTTGCTCGCGAATGCGGTGTGTCATTAAAAGTTGATGTTGACTGGCACAATGCATTCGCGAGCAAGCCCGCTCCCACATTTAGTCCGCGCCCACATTCATGATCTCCGGAGTTCTCCATGACGGCCCACGCCGACCTTTCGCCGACCCTCCAACTCGCCATCGACCTGATCCGCCGTCCGTCCGTGACGCCGGTCGACGCCGATTGCCAGAAGCAGATGATGCAGCGCCTGGGCGATGCCGGTTTCACGCTGGAGCCGATGCGCATCGAAGATGTGGATAACTTCTGGGCCATCCACGGCAACAACGACGGCCCGGTGCTGTGCTTCGCCGGTCACACCGACGTGGTGCCGACCGGCCCGGTGACCGCCTGGCAGATCGATCCGTTCAATGCGGTGATCGATGAACACGGCATGCTCTGCGGCCGTGGCGCGGCAGACATGAAAGGCAGCCTGGCGTCGATGACCGTGGCCGCTGAGCGTTTCGTTGCCGATTACCCGAATCACAAGGGCAAGGTCGCGTTTCTGATCACCAGCGACGAAGAAGGCCCGGCGCACCACGGCACCAAGGCTGTGATTGAGCGTCTGGCGGCGCGCAAAGAGCGTCTGGACTGGTGCATCGTCGGCGAACCGTCGAGCACCACACTGGTGGGCGACGTGGTGAAAAACGGCCGTCGCGGCTCGCTTGGCGCCAAACTCACCATCAAAGGCATTCAGGGCCACGTCGCCTACCCGCATCTGGCGAAGAACCCGATTCACCTCGCGGCGCCGGCCCTGGCTGAACTGGCCGCCGAGCATTGGGACCACGGCAACGACTTCTTCCCGCCGACCAGTTTCCAGATTTCCAACGTCAACTCCGGCACCGGCGCGACCAACGTGATTCCGGGCGATCTGGTGGCGGTGTTCAACTTCCGCTTCTCCACCGAATCGACCGTTGAAGGCCTGCAAAAGCGCGTGGCCGACATCCTCGACAAGCATGATCTGGACTGGCACATCGACTGGGCGCTGTCAGGCCTGCCGTTCCTCACCGAGCCGGGCGCGCTGCTCGACGCGGTGTCGTCGAGCATCAAGGACATCACCGGCCGCGAGACCAAGGCGTCCACCAGCGGCGGCACGTCCGATGGCCGTTTCATCGCGACCATGGGCACCCAAGTCGTTGAGCTGGGCCCGGTCAACGCAACCATTCACCAGGTCAACGAGCGTGTGCTGGCGGCCGATCTCGACGTGCTGACCGAGATCTACTACCAGACCCTGATCAAGTTGCTCGCCTGATGCTGGCATGCCCGATCTGCAGTGAGCCGCTGAACGCGGTAGACAACGGCGTGGTCTGCCCCGCCGGGCATCGCTTCGACCGTGCGCGCCAGGGTTACTTGAACCTGTTGCCGGTGCAGCACAAAAACAGCCGCGACCCTGGCGACAATCAGGCGATGGTCGAGGCGCGCCGCGACTTCTTGAACGCCGGGCATTACGCGCCGGTGGCCAAGCGTCTGGCCGAGCTGGCAGCGAGTTACGCACCGGCGCGCTGGGTCGATATCGGTTGTGGCGAGGGTTACTACACCGCGCAAATCGCCGAAGCCCTGCCGGATGCCGATGGCTACGCGCTGGATATCTCCCGCGAAGCCGTCAAGCGCGCCTGCAAACGCAATCCGCAACTGACCTGGTTGATCGCCAGCATGGCCCGCGTGCCATTGGCGGCGGGCAGTTGCCAGTTTCTCGCCAGCGTTTTCAGTCCGCTGGACTGGGAAGAGGCCAAGCGCCTGCTCAGCGTCGGCGGCGGCCTGATGAAAGTCGGCCCGACCAGCGGCCATCTGATGGAACTGCGCGAACGTCTTTACGACGAGGTTCGCGAATACACCGACGACAAGCATCTGGCCTTGGTGCCGTCAGGCATGGCACTGGCACACAGTGAGACGTTGGAGTTCAAGCTGACGCTGGACAAACCCGAGGATCGCGCCAACCTCCTGGCGATGACACCCCACGGCTGGCGCGCCAGTGCCGAACGCCGCACGGCGGTGATCGAACAGGCCGAGCCGTTCGTGACCACCGTGTCGATGCGCTACGATTATTTCGTTCTTCAATAACTTTTGGTCTCGGGCAAGTGCCCGGGGCCGGCTAAATCCGCGAATGGATTTTTCAGACCCGCAGTGAGGACATCCATGCGCCAACCGGATATCGAGATTTACCTGAAAGACGCCGACGTCGACCACAAAGCCATTTCCGCCTGGCTCGGTGAAGCGTTGGGCCCGTGCAGCGACTGGGTACAGAAAGGCCAGACCTACAAGTGCAAGGCCGGCAACATCCCGGTGACCTGGCTGCCCAAAGCCGTGGGCAAGTGGAACAGCCTGTACCTGGAAAGCGATGCGACCCCATGGGACGACGACATCGCCTGCGCCCGCGCCGCGTTTGCTGCGCTGAACGTCGAAGTGCGTTGTGCACCGGGGACGTGGGTCGAGGAAGAAGGCGAGGAAACGGCGGATCGCTGGATGCGCATCAGCGCTGATGGTGAAGAAGAGATCACCTGGAAAACCGCCTGAACAACCCGGCGCCATATCTGTCCCGCGACGGATATGGCGCCCGATTTTTTGTCCTAGATCCCTTGATCGGCATCGGAGTAACTGAAGATGTTCGCTGCATGGGGCGAGACTTTAATGACAGGAATACGTCTACCTGTCGTTTTCAAGAAGTCCCGCTGAATATTCTTCGCTCCTTCCACACCGACCGCCCGGCTCGCAGTATTGAAGTAGATGAACGCCTTGATCGGCAGATTCGAAATGTTCTGCGGCCAGGTCTTAATCATCACCTCGTTTTGTCGCCACGAAGCCAGTTCACCCGCTGGATTTTCCCGCGAAAGTAAACTGAGTGCGAACCCCGCCCTATCCACACCGAAACTGCATTGATGGTGATAGCGGTTGGTGCTGCTGGCTGGATACTGCCGGAAGTGCGCACGCCAGGTCGTCAGTGTCGTGAGGCCTTGAGCAGCACATGGAACACTGCTGCTCGGGAAATTGCTCGCAGCCCCGCAGCCGGCTGCACTACGAATCAAAGTGCCCCCATCGTAGGGGTATGAACACAGGACTTGAAGCGGGTAGCCCCCATTGACGGTAAAGTTCTGCCCCGTTTCCAGAACAAAACCCTGGGTTCGACTACCTTGCAGTTGATTCATGCCAATACCCGTCTTCATGTAGCTGAATGACACCCCGCCTAGTTTTTCGGCGCCCGGACTAGGGTTCCAGGCATGAAATGCCGTCGAATCATCAACTGTGCGAATCAGTACCCCGGCGCAGTACCATGCTCCCAGACTGGAATTGCTCGGACAGGTATTACTGGTCGTCGAATATTGTACGTTCAACTCATTTGCAACCCGTGGGCCGTCGCCCGGAGCGGCAACACCTGTCACCTTGATCGGCAAGGGAGATGAAGTGATCAGATTCCCGACACCGCCCACTTTATAGGTGTAAGTCAGGTTGACCGTACGTGCCTTGTTTTCAGTGATCCAGGCTTTGGGCAACTTGAAGGTCAGCGTGCCCACGGTGAACACGGTCTGGATTGGCGCATCACGCAACGCCACACCGGTCAGGCGCACACCGACAGTATCCTTTGGCGCCAGGCTCGGATAACTGACCTGTACGTTGGCTTCGGTGCCGAGCGTATCGGCATTCAACTCGCCCGCCGGGGCTTCGACCACCTTGAACACACTCTGGCCCTGCGCGCTGACCACGCGGATACTCAGTGGGGACGAGGTAATCAGATTTCCGACACCGCCGACCTTGTAGGTGTAAGTCAGGTTGACCGTACGCCCCTTGTTTTCGCTGATCCAGGCTTTGGGCAACTTGAAGGTCAGCGTGCCCACGGTGGACACGGTCTGGATTGGCGCATCACGCAACGCCACACCGGTCAGGCGCACACCGACAGTATCCTTTGGCGCCAGGCTCAGATAACTGACCTGTACGTTGGCTTCGGTGCCGAGCGTATCGGCATTCAACTCGCCCGCCGGGGCTTCGACCACCTTGAACACACTCTGGCCCTGCGCGCTGACCACGCGGATACTCAGTGGGGACGAGGTAATCAGATTTCCGACACCGCCGATCTTGTAGGTGTAAGTCAGGTTGACCGTACGCCCCTTGTTTTCGCTGATCCAGGCTTTGGGCAACTTGAAGGTCAGCGTGCCCACGGTGGACACGGTCTGGATCGGCGCATCACGCAACGCCACACCGGTCAGGCGCACACCGACAGTATCCTTTGGCGCCAGGCTCGGATAACTGACCTGTACGTTGGCTTCGGTGCCGAGCGTATCGGCATTCAACTCTCCCGTCGGGGCTTCGACCACCTTGAACACACTCTGGCCCTGCGCGCTGACCACGCGGATGCTCAGTGGGGACGAGGTAATCAGATTTCCGACACCGCCGACCTTGTAGGTGTAAGTCAGGTTGACCGTACGCCCCTTGTTTTCGCTGATCCAGGCTTTGGGCAACTTGAAGGTTCGCGTGCCCACGGTGGACACGGTCTGGATTGGCGCATCACGCAACGCCACACCGGTCAGGCGCACACCGACGGTGTCCCTAGGCGCCTGACTCGGATAATTCACCTGAACAGTGGCCTCTGTGCCGAGGGTATCGACATTCAACTCGCCTCCCGGCGCGTCGACCACTTTGAATATCGCGGGCTGCGCCGCCGAAATACCTGATTCTTGTTGTGGCAATGCCAGACCTGTCATTGCGCGAGCGAGCGGTTCCGGAGAAGCATTTTCGGAGGTCGTCTGACCTGAGCACCCGAAAAGCCCCAAGACCAGCAAAATCGAAATACCTTTCCACATGACCGCTTTCCTCTCGCGTAGGTAGAGCCGCGAAAATACTGGCTCCAAGGCACGTTTTCGCGAAAGTAGCCGTGAGAACAAAAGCTGTCTACTGTCAGATCTGACAGGGTGTTTATTCATACAGCGCAGCGTTGGATGAGATTTCACACCCAAAAAAAGATCGCAGCCTGCAGCAGCTTTTGTAGTAGCTGCAGAAGGCTGCGATCTTTTGATCCTGGATTTACAGGCCTACAACATCCTCAGCCTGCAAACCCTTGTCACCTGTCACCACCGCATACTCGACCTGCTGGCCTTCGGTCAGCGACCGATGCCCTTCGCCGCGAATCGCGCGGTAGTGCACGAACACGTCCACCCCGTCTTCGCGCTGAATGAAGCCGTAGCCCTTGGCGTCGTTGAACCACTTCACGTTTCCGGTTTCACGTGTTGCCATCTGTTCATACTCCTTTTTTATTATTGAACAGGCTTTTCGCAGGAAAGCCTTTGAGGAACGTCAGCCTGCGTCCGACGTCCATAAAAGGGCCCCGGCGACAGACCGCCGAGTATATGACAGGAGCGAAAAGTCTCAACAGGAGATTACTTCGCCGCTTTTTTGCCGATTTTCGATGAATCCGGCAAACTGTCGACCGCCCGAGCAAACGCTCGGTTTTATTCACTCACGCAGAAGCCGTATGACCCGTTCCCCGTTCCGCCGTCTTGTGTTTGGCACCTTGCGCCGACTGTTGTACCTCTGGGTTCGCTCCGAGACGATCAATCAGTCGTCGTTCACCCTCAACCTCGACCGCAGTCGTCCGGTGTTCTACGTCCTGCAAAACCCATCGCTCACCGACCTGGCAGTGGTCGATACCGAGTGCACCAAGGCCGGCCTGCCTCGCCCGGTGCTGCCGGTGTCGATCGGTTCGTTGATCGAACCGGCGGCGTTCTTTTACCTGACGCCAGACCCGGACTGGCTCGGCCGTCAGGACAAACGCGGCGCGCCGCCGACCCTGACCCGCCTGGTCAGCGCCCTCACCCAGAACGCCGCCGAAGATGCGCAAATCATCCCGGTCAGCGTGTTCTGGGGGCAGTCGCCGGACAGCGAGTCGAGCCCGTGGAAATTGTTGTTCGCCGACAGTTGGGCGGTCACCGGACGTCTGCGCCGGCTGCTGAGCATCATCGTGCTGGGGCGTAAAACCCGTGTGCAATTCTCTGCGCCGATCCACTTGCGCGAGCTGATCGAACACAACAAGGGCCACGAGCGCACCGTACGCATGGCCCAGCGCATCCTGCGCGTGCACTTTCGCAACCTCAAAGCGGCGGTGATCGGCCCGGACATTTCCCACCGCCGCAACCTCGTCAAAGGCCTGCTCAATCAGCCGCTGGTCAAGCAAGCGATCCTTGATGAGGCCGAGCGCGAAAACATCTCCCCGGAAAAAGCCAAGGCCCAAGCCCTGCGCTACGGCAACGAGATCGCTTCGGACTACACCTACACCGCGATCCGCTTCCTCGAAGTGGTGCTGAGCTGGTTCTGGAACAAGATCTACGACGGCATCAAGGTCAACCACATCGAAGGCGTGCAGAAGGTCGCCCAGGGTCACGAAGTGATCTACGTGCCGTGCCACCGCAGCCACATCGACTACCTGCTGCTTTCGTATCTGCTGTTCCGCAACGGCCTGACCCCGCCGCACATCGCCGCCGGGATCAACCTCAACATGCCGGTGATCGGCAGCCTGCTGCGCCGTGGCGGTGCGTTCTTCATGCGCCGCACGTTCAAGGGCAATCCGCTGTACACCTCGGTGTTCAACGAATACCTGCACACCCTGTTCACCAAAGGCTTCCCGGTCGAGTACTTCGTCGAAGGCGGCCGCTCGCGCACCGGGCGCATGCTGCAACCGAAAACCGGGATGCTCGCGATTACGATGCGCAGCTTCCTGCGCTCCTCGCGCATGCCGATCGTGTTTGTGCCGGTGTACATCGGTTATGAACGCGTGCTGGAGGGCCGCACCTACCTGGGCGAACTGCGGGGTGCGAGCAAGAAGAAAGAGTCGATCTTCGACATCTTCAAAGTCATCGGCGCGCTCAAGCAACGTTTCGGTCAGGTGGCCGTCAACTTCGGCGAACCGATCAAACTGGCGCAATTCCTCGATGCCGAGCAACCGGGCTGGCGCCAACAGGAACTTGCCCCGCAGTACAAACCCGCGTGGCTCAACGCGACCACCCATCGCCTCGGTGAGAAAGTCGCCCAGCACCTCAACGAAGCGGCAGCGATCAACCCGGTCAACCTGGTGGCACTGGCGCTTCTGTCGACCAGCCGCCTGGCACTGGACGATCGGGCCATGGCGCGCGTGCTGGATCTGTATCTGGCCCTGCTGCGCAAAGTCCCGTACTCGCCACACACCACCCTGCCGGAAGGTGATGGCCGTGCGCTGATCGAGCATGTGAAGGACATGGACCTGCTGTCCGAGCAAAGCGATGCGCTGGGCAAGATTCTCTATCTGGACGAGCAGAACGCCGTCCTGATGACCTACTACCGCAACAACGTGCTGCACATCTTTGCCCTGCCGGCGCTGCTGGCGAGTTTCTTCCAGAGCACCTCGCGCATGAGCCGCGAACAGATCCTGCGCTACACCCGCGCGCTGTATCCGTACTTGCAGTCGGAGCTGTTCATCCGCTGGAGCCTGGACGAGCTCGATGCAGTGGTCGATCAGTGGCTGGAAGCATTTGTCGAGCAAGGTCTGCTGCGTTTCGAGAAAGACGTCTACCTGCGTCCGGCGCCAAGTTCGCGGCATTTCGTATTGCTGACGCTGCTGTCGAAGAGCATTGCGCAGACCCTGCAACGTTTCTACATGACCGTGTCGCTGCTGCTCAACGCCGGCCAGAACGCCGTCAGCGCCGAAGAACTGGAAGACCTCTGCACGGTCATGGCTCAGCGCCTGTCGATCCTGCATGGCCTCAACGCCCCGGAGTTTTTCGACAAGAGCCTGTTCCGCCACTTCATCCAGACCCTGCTCGACCTCGACGTGCTGCGCCGCGACGAAGCGGGCAAATTGAGCTACCACGAACTGCTCGGCGAACTGGCCGAAGGTGCGGCCAAACGCGTGTTGCCGGCGGACATTCGTTTGTCGATCCGTCAGGTGGCGCTGCATCGCAGTGAAGATGCGGCCGACCAAGTCGCCACACCGCCCGAGACCTGATGAAAACCCTGTGGAAGCGGGCTTGCTCGCGAAAGCGGTTCAACATTCAACATCGCTGCTGAGTGTCACACCGCCTTCGCGAGCAAGCCCGCTCCCACAATGAAAGGAGATTTGCCATGAAAAAACTGACCATTCTCGCTGCCGCTGCCCTGCTCAGCGCCTGCCAATCGACCACTCCCGCCGGCAAGGTCAGCCTCGACGGCGAAGTGTTCTACCTGCAACGCATCGCCCTGCCACCGAGCGCAACGCTGAGCGTGAGCCTGCAAGACGTTTCACTGGCCGACGCCCCAGCCGTTGTACTCGATGAACAGAAAGGCCCGGTCAAAGGGCAGGTGCCGCTGCCGTTCCACTTGAGCTACGATCCGGGGCAGGTCAAACCCGGCCACCGTTACTCGGTCAGCGCACGCATTGAAGTGAACGGCGAACTGATGTTCATCACCACCGAAAACCATGCCGTGCAACTGGACGGCAACGATCCGCAGCCGCTGAAAATCCGCGTTGACGCCGCGCGTTAATTCATTTTCTGGAACAAGGAAGCCGCCATGCTCCGTCCCACCTTTCGCTTCGCCGGCCTGTGCGCAGGCCTGATGATCTGCGCCAGCGCCATGGCCCTGTCACTCAGCGACCTGTCACAAAACGACGCCACCGGCGGCCTCAAGGACGCCTTGACCCAAGGCGCACAACTGGCCGTCAAACAATTAGGTACCCCGGGCGGTTTCAGCAACAACCCGGACGTGAAAATCGAACTGCCGGGTAAACTCGGCAAAGTCGCCGGCAAGATGAAAGCCTTCGGCATGGGCGCCCAGGTCGAAGAACTGGAAACCGCGATGAACAAAGCCGCGGAAAGCGCCGTGACCCAGGCCCAGCCGATCCTCGTCGACGCCGTGAAAAAAATGAGCGTGGCCGACGCCAAAGGCATCCTCAGCGGCGGCAACGACTCGGCCACACAGTACCTGGACAAATCCAGCCGCGAACAGATCCGTGCCAAGTTCTTGCCAATCGTCAAACAAGCCACCGACAAGGTCGGCGTGGTGCAGAAATACAACACCTTCGCCGGCCAGGCCGCGACCTTCGGCGTCGTCGACGCCAAGAGCGCCAACGTCGAAAACTACGTCACCGAGCAAGCACTTAACGGCCTGTTCGAGATGATCGGTAAACAGGAAGAAACCATCCGCAAAAACCCCGCCGCTGCTGCAACAAGTCTGGCGAAGAAGGTGTTTGGGACGCTGTAAGGTTCTGAACACCAAAAAGCCCGCTGAACGTCATACGTTCAGCGGGCTTTTTGCAGGCGTCAGGTTTGCGGATCGACTTCGAGAAGTGCCAGCAGGCTGTCTCACACAATGGCATCGAGTGTCATCAGGTCGCAATCGGTCGGCTGTCAGGCCGCCATCGCTGGCAAACCCACACCGAAAAGCAAAAACACCACACACTAGCCCCGCGTCGCCCTTCACCACTCAACAGGATGAGCGTTAGCTCGGCTGCAGCTCTTGACGTACCGGCCCCTTCGGCAGGCTTCGTTTCGGGATTCATCCGGGGGTAGGCGCGCAGCGCCGTTCGACGAAGTCGAACACATCGAAAGGAGGTGCAGCGCAGCAAACCGGAGGCGATGCCCCCGGATGAAACCCGCAACGAAGGCACCCCGAGCCCCAGCGAGCGGGCCGTACGCCGGGGCCCAGCGTTTTGGTTCCTTTTGGGCGTTTGCAAAAGGGACTCGCTGTAAAAGCGAAACCGCCAGAGCCAGCACCCGAAGCAACGGATATTCACCAAGAACACCCACAGCATGGTCGGCCCAAAGGCCGCCAAGCCTCAAGCCTCCCGACGCACTCGGAACCAAGCCGCATACAACGCCGGCAAAAACAACAACGTCAGAGCCGTCGCCACAATCAACCCCCCCATGATCGCCACCGCCATCGGCCCAAAAAACACACTGCGCGACAACGGAATCATCGCCAGAACCGCCGCCAGAGCCGTCAACACAATCGGCCGAAAGCGCCGCACGGTAGCCTCGATAATCGCCTGCCAAGGCCTGAGCCCCGAGGCAATATCCTGCTCGATCTGATCCACCAGAATCACCGAGTTGCGCATGATCATCCCCGACAGCGCAATCGTCCCCAACATCGCCACAAATCCGAACGGCTGCCGAAACACCATCAAAAACAGCACCACCCCGATCAACCCCAACGGCGCCGTCAAAAACACCATCGCCGTGCGCGAAAAACTGCGCAGTTGCACCATCAGCAACGTCAGCACAACGACAATGAACATCGGCACCCCGGCGTTCACCGACTTCTGCCCCCGCTGCGAATCCTCCACCGTCCCACCGACATCCAGCAGATAACCGTCCGGCAACTCGGCACGAATCGAATCCAGCGTCGGCAGGATCTGTTTCACCAACGTCGCCGGTTGCTCCCTGTCATAAATGTCCGCGCGCACCGTCACGTTCGGCAGGCGGTTACGGTGCCAGATGATGCCTTCCTCAAAGCCGTATTCCAGCGTGGCCACTTGCGACAACGCGACGCTGCGGCCGTTGTCAGTCGGCACTGCCAGGCTCGGCAACAGCGACAGTTCAGTGCGTTCATGCACCGTGCCGCGCAGCAGAATCTCGATCAACTCGTTGTCTTCGCGATATTGGCTGACACTCGACCCGGTCAACGAACTCTGGAGGAATTTCGCCAGACTGGCCGTGCTCACCCCAAGTGCCCGAGCGCGATCCTGATCGATGTTCAGGTAGATCACTTTGCTCGGTTCTTCCCAGTCCAGATGCACATTGACCACATGGGGATTCTCGCGCACCTTGGCCGCCACCTTGCGGGCAAGCGCACGAACTTCTTCGATGTGCTCACCCGTGACGCGAAACTGCACCGGATACCCCACGGGCGGGCCATTTTCCAGACGTGTCACCCGCGAACGCAGCGCCGGAAACTGTTCGTTAAGCGTATCGATCAACCAGGTTCGCAGCGCTTCACGCTCTTCGATATTTTTGGCCAACACCACAAACTGGGCGAAGCTCGCCGCAGGCAGTTGCTGGTCCAGCGGCAAATAGAAACGCGGCGAACCGGTGCCGACATAGGCCACATAGTTATCGATGCCGGCATGCTCCTTGAGTATTGCTTCAAGCCGCTTGACCTCACCGGTGGTATTGGCCAACGAAGCGCCCTCGGCGAGTTTCAGATCGACCATCAATTCCAGTCGATTTGAGGCCGGGAAGAACTGCTGCGGCACGAAGCGGAACAACATCACCGACGCGATAAACAGCCCCAACGTCAGCACGATCACGGTTTTACGATGGACCACACACCACTCCACCAGACGTCGAACGCGCTGATAGAACGGTGTGCCATAAGGGTCCGACTGACCGTCCCCGGCGCCGTGTTTGGCGGCATGAATTTTCGCCAGGTCCGGCAGCAGTTTTTCACCCAGATACGGCACGAACACCACCGCTGCCACCCACGAAGCAAGCAGCGCGATGGTCACCACCTGGAAAATAGAGCGGGTGTACTCACCGGTGCCGGACTGCGCCGTGGCAATCGGCAGAAAGCCTGCGGCGGTAATCAGCGTTCCGGTGAGCATGGGGAACGCGGTGCTGGTCCAGGCGTAGCTTGCGGCCTTGATCCGGTCGAAGCCCTGTTCCATTTTGATCGCCATCATCTCCACGGCAATGATCGCGTCGTCCACCAGCAAGCCCAGCGCCAGAACCAGCGCACCGAGGGAGATTTTGTGCAGGCCGATACCCAGGTAATACATGCAGGCAAAGGTCATCGCCAAGACCAGCGGAATGGTCAGCGCCACGACCATGCCGGTGCGCACGCCCAAGGAGAAGAAGCTCACCAGCAACACAATCGCCAGCGCCTCGACCAACACCTGGACAAACTCGCCAACCCCGGTTTTCACTGCTGCCGGTTGGTCAGACACCTTGCGCAGTTGCATACCGACCGGGAGGTTTTTCTGGATACGCGAGAACTCGCCTTCCAGCGCCTTGCCCAGTACCAGAATGTCACCGCCGCCCTTCATCGCCACCGCCAGGCCGATCGCATCTTCGCCCATGAAGCGCATGCGCGGCGCCGGCGGATCGTTGAATCCGCGCCGCACGTCGGCGACATCGCAGATACGGAACGTGCGATCACCGACCCGGATGGGGAAGTTCCTGATCTCATCGACCGTCTGAAAATTCCCCGAAACCCTTAGCTGCAAGCGCTCGGTAGGCGTCTCAAAGAAACCCGCCGTGGACACCGCATTCTGTTCCTCCAGCGCCTGTTGCACCGCCGCCAGCGGTAAACCGAGGGTGGCGAGTTTGACGTTCGACAGCTCGACCCAGATTTTCTCGTCCTGCAAACCGAGCAAATCGACCTTGCCGACATCCTTCACCCGTTGCAGCTGGATCTGGATGCGATCGGCGTAATCCTTGAGCACGGCGTAGTCGAAACCGTCGCCGGTCAGCGCGTAGATATTGCCGAAGGTCGTGCCAAATTCATCGTTGAAAAACGGCCCCTGAATGCCCGGCGGCAGCGTCTGGCGGATGTCGCTGATTTTCTTGCGTACCAGATACCAGAGATCGGGAATCTCCACCGAATGCATCGAGTCGCGCGCAATGAAGGTGACTTGAGACTCACCAGGACGGGAGAACGAAACAATGCGCTCGTACTCACCGGTTTCCATCAGTTTCTTTTCGATGCGTTCAGTGACCTGCCGTGAGACTTCCTGCGCGGTCGCCCCTGGCCAACGGGTTTGAATCACCATGGCCTTGAAGGTGAACGGCGGGTCTTCACTTTGGCCGAGTTTGGTGTAGGACAACGCACCGACGATGGCCAGCAAAAGCATCAGGAACAGTACGATCTGGCGATTACGCAGCGCCCATTCGGAAAGGTTGAAGCGCATCGGGACTTACTCCTTGTCCGCCAGATTGACCACACGGTTGGAACGATCCACGGGGCGCACCTGCTGCCCTTCGAGGAGCACATGCACGCCGGCAGCCACGACCCAGTCGCTGGCATTGAGGCCTTCGAGCACCGGCACGGTTTTTTCACCGAATGGGCCGACTCGCACGGGGGTCTTCTTCAAGGTGTTGTTGGCGCTGACGACCCAGACGTAGGTCGCACCGTTCTCGGCCGTCAATGCCGAAAGCGGCACCGATAGCGACGCGGTATTGGCTGATTGCACGAACACACGCGCACTCTGGCCGAGTTCGGCCGGGACTTTGCCACTGGTGAAAGAGATACGGGCAGCGAAGGTGCGGGATTTGGGATCGGCGGATGGCGACAGCTCACGAATCTGCCCGGCGAAGCGCTGGTTCTGCTGCGTCCAGAGCTCTACGGTAACCGGCTGACCGACCTTGAACCTGCCAAAACTCTGTTCCGGCAGGCTGATCAGCACTTCACGCTCACCATCGGCGGCGAGTGTAAACACCGTCTGCCCTGCGGCGACCACCTGCCCCACTTCCACCGAGCGCTTGGCAACCACACCGTCCTGGGGCGCACGCAACACGGCGTAACTGGCCTGATTGGTCGAAACGTTGAATTGGGCTTTGATCTGTTTGAGGCGGGCTTCGCCGGAGCGATAAAGGTTTTCGGCGTTGTCGTAGGCCGAGCGGCTGACCATCTGCCGATCCATCAGCGTCTTGTAGCGGTCACGTTCGGCGCGCACCAGAGTGAGATTGGCCTCAGCGGCAGAGACTTGGGCGCGAGTCGCTTCCAGTTGCAGGCGTACGTCCTGGGGATCAAGTTCGGCGAGCGGCTGATCGGCCTTCACGCGCTGACCTTCCTCGACCAGTCGTCGGCTGACTTTTCCACCGATGCGGAACGCCAGATCAGGTTCGTAACGGGCGCGCACTTCGCCCGGATAGCTTTCCATCTTCTGCGCCGAAGGCTCTGGCTGCACCACCATCGCCGGTCGCACGGTAACGGGCGCTGCCTCTTCCTGGCCACATGCGGACAGTAAAAAAACCAGGCTGACTGGCAACGCAAATGGCCACGTGAGGTGCAGTGCATGGCGGGACATGGTGACGGACCTTTCGCTAATGGTGCTTGGAATAATTATACTGGCCGGTATGTTATTAATAGCAAACTCACCAGTCCAGTAATAAAAGCGAAGAATGTCGAACAATCTTGCAGTTCCAAACGGCCCGGGCCGCCCCAAGGATCTGGCCAAACGTCAGGCGATTCTCGATGCGGCGAAAATTCTGTTTCTGAGTCATGGCTATGCCAACACCAGCATGGACGCGGTGGCCGCCGAGGCCGGCGTGTCGAAGCTGACGGTCTACAGCCATTTCACCGATAAGGAGACACTGTTCTCCGCCGCCGTGGTGGCCAAATGCGAGGAACAATTACCGCCGTTGTTCTTCGAATTGCCGGACGGCATTGCCGTGGAAAATGTGTTGCTGAACATTGCCCGGGGCTTTCATCACCTGATCAACAGCGATGAATCGGTGAATCTGCATCGCCTGATCATGGCACTGGGCGCGCAGGATCCAAAACTGTCGCAGATTTTCTTTGAGGCCGGCACCGAGCGCATGGTGCAAGGGATGGAGCGGCTGCTGACGCAGATCCACGAAAGCGGCGCGCTGAACATCGACCTGCCGCGTAACGCGGCTGAGCATTTCTTTTGCCTGATCAAGGGCGCGGGCAATTTTCGCTTGTTGTATGGCTGTGGGGAGCCGTTGACTGACGAGGCGGCGCAGAGCCATGTGCAGGAAGTCGTGGGATTGTTTATGCGGGCGTATCGGCCCTGAGTTTTGCGCTGTATTGGCCGGCCCCATCGCTAGCAGGCTAGCGATGGCAGCGACGCGGTCTTAAGCCTTGAGCGCCTTCTTCGGGTAAATGTCATACCGGCTGGACTTGCCATCCAGCGCATGACTCGGCTTCGGCCCGTCGATGCACGGCGCCTTGCGCGGCCGCTTGACCACCACCCGGTGCGTGGCCAGTGCCAACGCCGCTTCAAGCAACGCCGGTGCATCCGGATCATCGCCAACCAGCGGCCGGAACAGGCGCATTTCCTTCTTCACCAACGCGGTTTTCTCCCGATGCGGGAACATCGGATCAAGGTAGATCACTTGCGGTGGCTCGCCCTCCCAGTGGCGCATGACCTCGATGGAGTTGCCCTTGAACAACTTCATCCGCGCCACAATCGGCGCCACGTCGAAATCTTCCGCCGCGCGCGCCAGGCCATCCTCCAGCAACGCACCGATCAGCGGCTGGCGCTCGATCAGGCTCATCTCGCAGCCCAGACTCGCCAGCACGAACGCATCCTTGCCCAGCCCTGCTGTGGCATCCAACACCCGCGGGCGCACACCTTGGGCAATGCCGACAGCCTTGGCGATCATCTGCCCGCTGCCACCGCCGTATAAACGACGATGCGCCGCACCGCCCTCGACAAAGTCCACGCGCACAGGCCCCGGCGCATCCGGCCCCAGTTGCTGGAGTTGCAAACCCTGCTCGCCGACCTGCAAGGCAAACTCGCCATCAGCCACTTGCAACGGCAGGCCCAGACGCTTGGCCCACTGCTCGGCCTGCGCTTCAAACATCGGGCCAAGGGCCTGGACATGGATGCGGCAGGCCGCGGGTTGCTCAATCATGGAAAACACGCTCAAAAAAGTTAAGGATCGGCAGAAACCGCCGATAACCCAATCAACGCGCATTTTGCCAGAGCTGAGCGTCAACCGAAAAAAATGTCAGGCATTCTTCCCACATCGATTGGCTACATTTCGCCCCATGGCGATTTCAGCCGTCAAAATACTCAAGCACTGAGCGGCGTCAGTCACCTGTGGCAGGATTTCTTTGCCCAGGCCCTGGCCGAACAGACGAGTGAAGTGGTGCCCGCTTGCGGCACGTTTCCACCGGTTGACCTGAACAGCCCTGAAGAGCCGACCCTGGGCAGCGAACTGCACGCGCATATCGTCAGCCAGCGTGAATGCGAAGTCGTTGAAACCGAAGTGCGTCCGCCGGAGCCGCTGTTCCTGCCAATCGCCGAGTTCGAAATGGAACTGGCCGACAAGCCATTCCCACCGTTCCCGCCGGAAGAAATCAAAGCTCAGCAAGAGCAGCAGGATTTCGACAGCAGTTGGGTTCGCCCGATCGTGATCAACAATGGTCAGCCAATTCCGGAGCCAGGCGCTGCGCCGCACAAGCGTCCACTGTACTTGCCGATTGCCGAGTTCGATCTGGACTTGCTGGACAAGCCATTCCCGCCGTTCTCGCCGCAAGAAATCGCCGAACAGCAAAAGGCGCTGGACTTCGATAACGGCTGGGCACGCCCGATCGTTTTGCAGAACCTGCGCATCGCCGCCTAAGCCTCAGCGACACACGCTCCAGCGCCCGATATCGACATGAAAATGATTGCGATGCGCCGCGTTGTAATCCGGGCTCAACACCACACTGAATGCCTTGCACGCGCCATCACGCACCTGACGCAGAAACTGTGCGTCCTGATTCTGCTTGGGCCAATCCTTTAGCACGCTGACACGGCGACCGCTCGCCAGACGAAAACCGGCGATATCCAGCGCATCGGCACTGGCATGCCGGCTGAGCGCGCCGCTCTCGCGGTTGTAGAGATTGCGGCAGGCGAAACTGCCGAGGTGATCCAGGCGTGCGACGTTCTCGCCGTAAACGGCCTGCGCGGCGGGTTGCAGGGTGTGTCGCTCGAACATCGCGTAAGCCACCGCCAACGGGCAACTGGCGAGGAAGCTGCTGCTCAGGGCCACCTCTGCACCCTGAACGCGCAAGGCGCCAATCAGCGGGCACTTGGCGTCGGGGCTGTCCGCTTGCGTCGTCACGCGCAACGCCGAGCTGGCCAGTGCTTGCGCACACAGCTCTGGGTCACCGCGCAAGCGCATCAGCTTGTAACCGGTCAGCCAATTGGGCGCGGCCTTTACATCCAGCGGCGCCCACGGGTTCCACTCAGGCGGCACTGGCAGCCAACCACGCCAGACACTGACCATGGCGCCGATAATGACCAGCAGCACAGCCCATGGAATCCATCGCACCCTGTTCAGCCTTTGAAAAACTGATTGGCCTTGGCGTAAGGCATCGACTGCGACGTAAAACCGAATGTGCCCGATTGCTGGATTTCTTCAGCCGCACGGAAGAATTCGCCGAACGCGGCCAGAGCCAATGCCGAACCGGTACTGATCCGCCGCACACCGATGTCTTCCAGTTGCTGCACCGTCATCTTCAGCCCGCCGGACATCAGGACGTTGACCGGTTTGGGGGCCACCGCACGCACCACCGCCAGCACTTCGTCAGCATTGCGCAAGCCGGGCGCATACAGCACGTCGGCGCCTGCCTCGGCAAAAGCCTGCAAGCGGCGGACGGTGTCATTGATATCGGGATTGCCGTGCAGATAGTTTTCCCCACGGGCCGTCAGGATGAAGGGAAACGGCAACGTGCGTACGGTAGCGACGGCGGCTTCGACGCGCGCCACGGCGTGTTCCAAGCAATAGATCGGGGCGTCTTCACGGCCGGTGGCGTCTTCGATTGAGGCGCCTACCGCGCCCGCTTCGGCTGCGCGCAATACGCTTTGGGCGCATTCGACCGGGTCATCGGCGAAACCGTTTTCCAGATCCACCGCTACCGGCAAATCGGTGGCTGCGACAATCGCGCGGACATTCGCCAACGTCTCATCGAGACTCAAAGCACCATCGGCTTTGCCCTGGGAAAATGCGTAACCGGCGCTGGTCGTCGCCAGTGCCTGATAGCCAAGGCTGGCGAGCATCTTCGCTGAACCGGCGTCCCACGGATTGGGAATAACGAAAATCCCCGGGCGTTCATGCAGGGCTTTGAAGGCGTGGGCTTTGCGGGTTTGCGCGTCCATTGGCAGCTCCGGGGCAGATGAATAAACCCGCCTCAGAGCAGGCCAAGTTGCTCCGCGGCGGGCTCTCTGTATAGCTCAGGCAGCGATGCCAAGCCAGGCAAACGTTGCATCAGTTGTGCATGAAAACGTTGCGCCAACTTCGCCGCCAGCAAGTTGTCGGCGGTGTGCAGGAAGATGTATGGCGTGCGGCCTTCTTCGATCCACTCGGCGATTTTCGCCACCCACGGCACCAGGAACGCATCGTTGGCCTCAAGCTCGGGATGACCAATAAAGCGCACTTGCGGGAACTGCGTGAACGCCGCTGGACGCGTCGGTACACGCGGCTTTTTCGATTGAGCGTGAATCACCGAAGACTCGGTCGACAGGCAACTGAACAGCGCTCGCGGGTCGAGACAGATACGCTCAACCCCACGATCGAGCAGCAGCCGATTGAGCAGGCGCTCGCTCTCGCCCTTGGCGAAGAATTGCTCATGCCGCACCTCAACCGCCAGCGGGCAGTCCAGCGCATCGATAAACGCCGCCAACTCCGGCAACCGATGCGGCGTGAAGCTTTTCGACAATTGCAGCCACAGCGGCGAGACACGCTCGCCGAGGGGGTTGAGTAACTGCTGGAAGGTTTGGGCAGCGGTCAGTTGCTCGCGCAGGTCACCGCTGTGGCTAATGTCGCCGGGGAACTTGGCAGTGAAGCGAAAGTGTTCAGGCATGACGTCGGCCCAACGCTGCACAGTGGCCGGCGAAGGACTGGCGTAGAAGGTCGTGTTGCCTTCCACGGCGTTGAACACTTGGCAATAGAGGCTGAGGAAGTCAGAGGTTTTGGCGTCTTCCGGATACAGATACTCGCGCCAGGCGTTTTCGCTCCAGGACGGGCAACCGAGGTAGTAAGGCAGAGCCATCAGATGTAAAGGTCGAGGCCCAGCACGTCCGCATCCCAATCGACAAAACCGGCAGTGCTCAGGTAGCTGGCCAAGGCCATGGCTACGCTTTTCTTCATCGCACGGTGGTAGATCATGTCTTGCTGACGGGCAGGCAGATTGCTCAAGCGTTGCGCAGAGGCTTTGGCAGCACGGGCGGCCAGTTGCTCTTCGGTGGGGAATTCCAACTCGCCGTCGATATCGTCGACGGTTTCTTCCTGCGCCACATTGCCTTTGCGAGGCTTGCGCTTGATGGGGTAGGACTGAGAGGAAACGCCGTCTATACGCATAAATTCATGCTCGGTATCAATGATGGCAATTTAGCGGCACTTGACCGACTTAGCAAACTGCCGAGTGATAACTAGAACACATAAAGCGCAAAAGGTTTAAAACGTGGGGTTAGAAACTGACGATTGGCAGACTTCAGGCAGAGCACTATTCACTGTGGGAGCAAGCTTGCTCGCTCCCACAGGTTTTTGGGTGAATCAGCGGGCCTTGGGGGTAGCCACTTTATCGCGCAGGTAAACCGGCTGCGCATCATCGGCCGGAATCGTTTCGCCGCGCTCCCAAGCAAAGCGTGCCAAGGTCAACAGGTCTTCGGCGTGGGGCAGCATGCCCGCGTCTGAACCGCTCAGGTTCACTGCGATACGCTCACCATAGCCCCAGCCAGTGCCGGCACCGAACCATTCGCCACTGCCATCGACCGGCAGCGCCGCGACTTCCGGCGGCAGCACTGCTTCGGCGCCGACCAGACGCATCTCCCCCGCCGTCTCGCGATAGCAGCCCCAATACACTTCGTCCATGCGCGCATCGATCGCCGCTGCAACCTGGCTCACACCCTGCTCGCGAAACGCACGTTGCGCCAACACGGCCAGGTTGGACACCGGCAGCACCGGACGATCCAGCGCGAACGCCAAGCCCTGCACCACACCGATGGCAATCCGCACACCGGTAAACGCACCCGGCCCACGACCGAAGGCAATAGCATCCACCGCTTGCAACGTGGTACCGGCATCGGCCAGCAATTGCTGGATCATCGGCAGCAGCTTTTGCGCGTGCAGGCGCGGAATCACCTCGTAATGGCTCGTGACCTTGCCGTCATGCAGCAAGGCAACGGAGCAAGCTTCAGTCGCGGTGTCCAGGGCCAGCAAGGTGCTCATCGATGTATCCAAAACAGGGGTGGGGAAAAAGTGCGTCAGTATAAACAACTACGGCCCGCAAGCGGGCCGTGGATGATGCAGCTAATCAGCTTTTTCAGCTCAGCGCTTCAAGCACCTTGGCGGTGATTGCTTCTACCGAACCAACGCCCGGGATGTGGCTGCACTTCGGCTTGCCGTTGGCAGCCGACAGCTTCTGGTAGAAGTCCACCAGCGGCTTGGTCTGCGAATGGTAGACCGACAGGCGATGACGCACGGTTTCTTCGGTGTCGTCCTTGCGCTGTACCAGCTCTTCGCCGGTGATGTCGTCTTTGCCTGCGATTTTCGGCGGGTTGTAGACGATGTGATACACCCGGCCGCTGGCTTCGTGAACACGACGGCCAGCGATACGCTGAACGATTTCTTCGTCTTCAACGGCGATTTCAACCACGGCGTCCAACTCGACGCCAGCAGTCACCAGTGCTTCGGCCTGCGGAATGGTGCGCGGGAAGCCGTCGAACAGGAAGCCGTTGGCGCAGTCAGGTTGCGCGATACGATCCTGAACCAGTGCGATGATCAGATCATCCGACACCAGGCCGCCGGCATCCATGATGCTTTTGGCTTGAACGCCCAGTGGAGTGCCGGCCTTGACCGCTGCACGCAGCATGTCACCGGTGGAGATTTGCGGAATGCCGAATTTTTCGGTGATGAACTTAGCCTGAGTACCTTTACCGGCCCCGGGAGCTCCCAGCAGAATGACGCGCATTAGATGTGCTCCTCAATTTTTTTATAAAAAGCTTTTACAAAACAAAGGACTCGCCGCATGGGACGATTCCTGAAAAATACGGGTCGTGGCCGCAGAAACGGCCAAAGGCTGATCAAGATACACAGCAGGCTGCGCCCACACAAGACGCCAAAAGTCGGAGAAACCCGCGCCTGCCGCGACCTCGCGACGCGGTGACCCAAGTCGCAACCCCGTCACTTACTGTCGCCTGGCGGCACTTTCCTCAGCGTGCGAAGCGGCACCCGGCGTTGACTCCGGGCACCGCATGCCACGGCAAAAACCTTAGCCGGTATTACGCAAACCGGCGGCAATGCCCGCCACAGACACCAGTAACGCCTGTTCCACCGGGCTGCCCTGCTCGACATTCTGCTGTCGCGAACGAGCCAGCAATTCGGCTTGTAATAGATGCAGCGGGTCGAGATAGGTGTTGCGCAGACGGATGAATTCAAGGGTGTCCGGACTGTGTGCCAGCAACTGCGACTGACCGGTCAACCCAAGTACCACCGAGCATGCCTGCGACAATAGGTCGCGTAAGTGCGCACCCAACGGCAGCAATTCCGGCTCGACCAGACGCTCGTCGTAGGACAGCGCAATATCGGCGTCAGCCTTGGCCAGGACCATTTCCAGCATGTCGATACGCGTGCGGAAGAACGGCCATTGCTCACGCATCTGCCCCAGCAACTCGCCCTCGCCGCGTTCCAGCGCCTTGCTCAGCGCCGATTCCCAGCCGAGCCAGGCCGGCAGCATCAAGCGCGTTTGCGTCCAGCCGAAGATCCACGGGATCGCCCGCAGGCTTTCAATCCCGCCAGCACGGCGCTTGGCAGGCCGGCTGCCGAGCGGCAACCGGCCCAATTCCTGCTCCGGCGTGGACTGACGGAAATACTCGACGAACTGCGGATTCTCACGCACGACTTTGCGATAAGCGCTGACGCCGTCGGCCGCCAGTTCATCCATCAGATGGCGCCATTGAGGCGTTGGCGGCGGCGGTGGCAGCAACGTGGCTTCGAGCACAGCGGCGAGATACAGATTGAGGTTTTGTTCGGCAATGTCCGGCAGACCGAATTTGAAACGAATCATTTCGCCCTGCTCGGTGGTGCGGAAACGCCCCGCGACCGATCCCGGTGGCTGCGACAGAATCGCCGCGTGCGCCGGGCCACCGCCACGTCCCACGGTGCCGCCACGACCATGGAACAACAGCAGTTCGACTTGCTGCTCGCGGCAAATGTCCACCAGCCGCTCCTGCGCGCGGTATTGCGCCCAGGCCGCTGCCGTCGTGCCGGCGTCCTTGGCCGAGTCGGAGTAACCGATCATGACTTCCTGCGGGCCTTGCAGCCGCGCGCGATAGCCCGGCAGCAGCAACAGACGCTCCATCACCGGCCCGGCGTTATCGAGGTCAGCCAGGGTTTCGAACAGCGGCACGACGCGCATTGGCCGCAACACGCCGGACTCTTTGAGCAGCGTTTGCACGGCGAGCACATCGGAAGCCGCGCCGGCCATCGAGATCACGTAGGATCCCAGCGAGGCGCCCGGCGCGGCGGCAATTTCCTTGCAAGTGGCGAGCACTTCCGCAGTGTCGGCGGACGGTTTGAAATGCGCCGGCAGCAACGGCCGACGATTGCTCAGCTCGCGGGTCAGGAAGGTGATGCGCTGCTCTTCGTCCCAGTCTTCGTAACGACCGAGCCCAAGATAGTCGGTGATTTCAGTCATGGCCGAACTGTGCCGCGACGAATCCTGACGCACATCCAGGCGCACCAGAAACAGGCCAAAGGTCACGGCCCGGCGCAGGCAATCGAGCAGCGGCCCGTCGGCAATCACGCCCATGCCGCACTCATGCAGCGAGTTGAAGCACAGTTCCAATGGATCAAGCAGATCGCGGTTGTTGTGCAGCACATCGGCAGGCGCCGGTGTCGCCGCCGTCAGCGACGCATGCGCCCAGTTGCGGGTGGCACGCAGGCGTTCGCGCAATTGCTTGAGCACCGCACGATACGGCTCGGCGCTGTCGCCGGCCTTGGCTTTCAGCGCGTCGCTGGCCTGCTGCATCGACAACTCGGCCGCCAGGTGATCGACATCGCGCAGGTACAAATCCGCCGCCATCCAGCGCGCCAGCAGCAACACTTCGCGAGTCACCGCTGCCGTGACGTTGGGGTTGCCGTCGCGGTCGCCGCCCATCCAGGACGCGAATCGAATCGGTGCGGCTTCAAGCGGCAACCGCAGGCCGGTAGCCGCGTGCAGCGCCTGATCAGCCTTGCGCATGTGGTTGGGAACTGCCTGCCACAGCGAGTGCTCGATCACGGCAAAGCCCCACTTGGCTTCGTCGACCGGTGTCGGGCGCGTGCGGCGGATTTCTTCGGTGTGCCAGGCTTCAGCGATCAGCCGTTGCAGGGTGTTCTGGATCTGCTCGCGTTCGGCCGTGGTCAGGTCACGGTGATCCTGAGCGGCGAGTTGCGCGGCAATCGCGTCGTATTTCTGGATCAGCGTGCGGCGGGCGACCTCGGTCGGGTGTGCGGTCAGCACCAATTCGATTTCCAGCCTCGCCAGTTGCCGGGCCAGCGATTCGGCGCTGTGGCCTTCGTTGCGCAGGCGCGCAAGCAATTCGGGCAAGACACGGGATTCGAACGGCGCTGGCTGCGACTCTTCACGGCGATGAATCAACTGATACTGCTCGGCGATGTTCGCCAGGTTCAGGAACTGGTTGAACGCCCGCGCCACGGGGAGCAATTCGTCTTCGCTCAATTGATTGAGGCTGGCACTGAGTTCAGCGTCCGTGGAGCCTCCCCGGTCGGCCTTGGCACCCTTGCGGATCTGCTCGATCTTGTCGAGAAAATCCTCGCCATACTGGTCTCGAATGGTATTGCCCAACAGCTCTCCGAGCAGGTGAACATCCTCGCGCAAGCGTGCATCAATATCAGTCATCAGCAATTCTCCAGCAGTAATCCGGACGGCTTAGAAACGAGTGCATGACCTAGAGAGTGCCGCTCTGCGCCGCTTCTTACAAGCAGGCGACGAAGGGACTTTAAACCTTGTGGCCGAAAGCTAGTCTCAACACTGAGCCGCACAACGGCTTGCCGCCGGCCCCGCCGGACACTCCCCCTGGCCTGCTTTGATCAGGTGCGACATGAGGTCATTATGAAAATCCGTGAACTCGCCCAGCATTGGGAAGAAAACGCCAAAGGTCGTATGACCGACACGGGCTACACGATTCATCTGGACGTCGAGGCCGCCGCGCGCCTGGCGGCAATTGCCGAGATGTACCCCAAACGCCACCCCGAAGAACTGCTTGGCGAACTGCTTGGCGCTGCGCTTGAGGAGTTCGAAGCGAGCCTGCCCTATGTGAAAGGCTCAACCGTGGTCGCGACTGACGAGGAAGGTGATCCACTGTACGAAGACGTCGGGCCGACCCCGCGCTTTCTCGCCCTCTCGCGCAGGCATTTGCAGGACTTGTCGTCGGCTGGGAACAAGCAAAAACACTGATCGGACATAGATCTGGACGCACGCGGGCTTGCTCGCGAACGTGCTCTGGCAGTCGGTATTTCTGTCGACTGACTCGAGGCTTTCGCGAGCAAGCCCGCTCCCACATTGACCGAATCTCTCCCTTTGGCAGGGTGTGTTTTCGGGCTGCAAAAACTCCCGCGCGTACCACTCAAAATCGCCAAAGTTCCCGCTTTATAGCCCTGTCCATTCGGTCAGATTTCTTTTTGGCGATAGGCCATCTTTTCTGAACTTTTGAAAAACGCCTCCGGTCGGAACCTGTAACCACGCCTGGAACGAGCGTTTCAAAAACGCGCTGCCACATGACGCTTGCGGCTCCTCGACCAGGATGGATTTTCGGTTTTATCAGGAGTTAAACAATGGAGTTGAAGACCATGAAGACCCAAACCTCGTTCTCTCACTTGCGCGGTCTGAAACTGGCTGCTCTGGCCATCGGCACCAGCTTCGTGCTGGCCGGTTGCGCAGGCAATCCACCGAGCGAGCAATACGCCGTGACTCAATCGGCCGTGAACAGCGCGGTCAGCGCCGGTGGTACTGAGTTCGCTGCTGTGGAGATGAAGCAAGCGCAGGACAAACTCAAACAAGCCGAAATCGCCATGCACGATAAGAAGTATGACGAAGCCCGCGTCCTCGCCGAACAAGCCGAGTGGGATGCCCGTGTCGCCGAACGCAAGGCACAAGCCATGAAAGCCGAGCGAGCGGTGAAGGATTCCCAGAAAGGTATTCAGGAACTGCGTCAGGAAAGTCAGCGCACCGTGCAATAAGCGCGCATCCGGACTGCAAAGCTGAAACTCTTATCGATAGAAAGGACGAAAAATTATGCGTAAGCAATTGATGATTCCCGCTCTCCTGGCCGCAAGCGTTGCCTTGGCTGCCTGCTCTACCCCGCCTAACCCGAACCTGGAACAGGCGCGCACCAACTACGCCGGCCTGCAAGCCAACCCGCAAGCGAGCAAAGTGGCAGCGCTGGAAACCAAAGATGCTAGCGATTATCTGGACAAGGCCGACAAGGCCTATATGGACAAGCAAGATGCGGCCAAGGTCGATCAACTGGCCTACCTGACCAACCAGCGCGTGGAAGTGGCCAAGCAGACCATCGCCCTGCGTACCGCTGAGAACAATCTGAAGAACGCCGCAGCCCAGCGTGCCCAGGCGCGTCTGGATGCTCGTGACCAGCAGATCAAACAGCTGCAGCAAAGCCTGAACGCCAAGCAGACTGATCGCGGTACGCTGGTGACTTTCGGTGACGTGCTGTTTGCCACCAACAAGGCTGACCTGAAATCCAGCGGTCTGGTGAACATCAACAAACTGGCGCAGTTCCTCCAGCAAAACCCTGATCGCAAAGTGATCGTCGAGGGTTACACCGACAGCACTGGCGCCGCGTCGTACAACCAGTCGCTGTCCGAGCGTCGTGCGACGTCGGTACAGGTCGCGCTGATCAAAATGGGCGTAGATCCTGCGCGCATCGTGGTTCAGGGCTACGGCCAGGAATATCCGGTTGCCGATAACGGCAGCGTGTCGGGCCGTGCGATGAACCGTCGTGTGGAAGTGACCATTTCCAACGACAACCAGCCAGTGATGCCACGTTCGGCGGTCAGCTCGAACTAAGCTGTAAGCAGTAACGCAAAAGCCCCGCCTGAGTGATCAGGCGGGGCTTTTTAGTGGGCCTTGGGTAGGGGCGGTTATTGCTCGAGTTTTTGCGGCGTTTCCTGCCCCATGCAACGCACCGCTTTCTTCTGGCCGTTGATCAGCACACCGGTCAAACCTTTCTGCTCGGTATCGAACAGCACCAGTACCCCGTCAATGCACTGCGCCACTTGCGCTGCCGGGTCCAGCGAGACTTTGTAGTCCTCGCCCGGCACGGTTTTGAGCATGGTGAATTCGTTGAGCAGCAACGCATCCTCGGGTTTGGCGAAGTGCAGGTAGCCGTAGTACCACAGGGCACCCACGGTGCCGAGGATGCTGCAGATACCGGTGATGATCAGCGGGATAGCGTTGCGTTCTTCACTCATTGCGGGCTCTCGTTTTCAGAATTCGGGGGTGGCGGGTAATTGGGGATTTCGCCGAGACGGCGCAGGCCGTTGAAATGCTCGGGATCGTCTAGATAGCGCAGCATCACCTGACGCCACACCGGATCGCCGAACGTCTGCACATGGCCGCCACGGGTCAACTGCAGAACGCGCGGCGGCGGCGCAGCTTGATACAGACGGATGCCATTGGAAAGCGGCACCAGCGGATCGTCGATGCTGTGGAACATCAGTTTCGGCACGCCGTTGAGTTGCGGCATCGAGTAGATCGCACTGTCGCCGTCCGGCACCAGCCACGACAGCGGCACTTGGAACGGCCAGGTCAGCCACGAGGTACTGAGCGCATATTGGCCGACGCTTCGATAGCTGGCAGGCACACCGTCGAGCACCAGTGCCTTGAGCTGTTTCTGCCGCTGCGGATGCTGTACCAGCCAATGCACGGCCATCGAACCACCAAGGCTTTGACCGAGCAGGACCAGCGGCTTGCCTTGGACCTCTGGCGCCTTGTCCAGCCAGGCGAACGCCGCGTCGATGTCCTGATAGATCGCCGGCAGGCTCGGCTCACCCTCGGACAGGCCGTAGCCGCGATAGTCGACCAGCAATACCTGATAGCCGTTTTTCGGCAACCACCAACTCCCGCCCAAGTGCATCGGCAGATTGCCGCCGTTGCCGTGTAAGTGCAGCACCGTGCCTTTGACGTCTACGCCGGGCTTGGCCGGCAGCCACCAGGCATTGAGCTTGAGGCCATCAGCCGTCACCAGCGTGACGGTGCGGTATTGGAGTTTGGCTTTTTCCGGGGTGAAGACCTGACCGGGTTCCGGGTAGAACAACAGCGAACTGCAACCGCCGAGGGTCAGGAGCAGGCAAAAGATGCCGAGGATTCTCATCCGGTGAAACCTCGCGAAAATTCGGGTTGGTACACGATTGAAAACTGTAGGAGTGAGCCTGCTCACTCCTACAAGGGTTTTGTGTTGGTTCAAAGGATGTTGGAGTAATCCGCTTCGATCCGGTCCAGGCTCAAATGGTTGAGGAAGTTGGAGAAGCACATCCACGCCGACAACGCGTTCAAGTCGCGGAACTGGTCCGGCAAATACTTGGGCGGCACTACCAGCCCTTCATCGACCAATTGGCGCATCGTGCGCATGTCCTCCAGCGTGGTCTTGCCGCAGAACAGCAACGGAATCTGCTCAAGCTTGCCCTTACGCACGGCCAACTGAATGTAGTTGTAAACCATGATAAAGCCCTTGAGGTAGGACAAGTCTTTGGTGAATGGCAGACCAGTCGGTGTCGAACCCCGGAAAACCCGACTGGCGTTGCCGTAGCTTTCGGCCATTTCAAAGCCCTGCTCGCGGAAGAACTCGAACACCTGCAAGAAGTCCGCGCCCTCCTCGACCATGTGGATGGCGCGGGTGCGGTTGGTCAGTTTGCGCAAACGACTCGGGTAGGAGGCGAAGGTGATGATTTCCATCAGGATCGCCAGGCCTTCCTGGGTCACCGTCGATGAGGGCGGCCCCTTGGACAGGAAGGTGCAGATCGGTTGGTTCAAACCGTTGAGCGTGGTGCCGACGTGCACCAGGCCTTCGTGAACCTCCAGCGCACGTACGTCGCGGTCGTTAAACATCGCATCGGTACGGATCTTGATGTAGTCGGCCCCCGCCGCCGCGTCGGCCACGATGCCGTCGGACTCGAATACGCGAATGGTTTCCTCGGCCTCGCCGAAGACTTTATTCAGACGGGTTTGCAGCAGGTGCACGGCGTCCTTGGCGGTGAGGATTTTAGGTTCGTCCTTCAGGTCGCCACGACCATCGATGTTGTTCAAATAGTCGGACATCATCAGGCCGAGGTCGGCCAGGGTCGGGTCGCCAGCGTGGAACGCATCCGAGGCAGCGCCGTACAGTTCCTGCGAGATCAGTCCGAAATCCTCGGTGCCACGCGCTTCGAGCATGCGCACCACCATGCGGTATTCCTTGCACATGCGCCGCATGATCTGCCCGACCGGATTGAACTGGCCGAGCTGGCGGGTGATGTCGCGCTCGATGTTCTGGAATTCCAGTTTGACCTTGCTCGAATCGAAGGTCAGCGGCCGATTGAGGTAGTAGTCGCGATCCACCGCTGGCATTTCCTTGCCCTTGGCCTTGAGGAAGCCCTTGCGCACGTTCTCGTCCCACTTGACCGCATCGAGCACGCGAATCGGCGTCTGCGCCAGCACAATGCGATCGGACAACATGCGTATCGTCTGCTGGTAATCGTCCACCCGAAACTCCTGTAGAAAACGTGACGTACTGAATTATTTGCCCGCGCGCTGGCGCTGATAGCGCGCAGCCTCGACGAACACATCGGAATTGGCCGGATCGTCGAGGTAAGCAAAGACCTTGTCGAGTGGGCTATCGACTTGCGCGCCGTCGCCATCGTCGGTCTGGAAGGCCTGTCCGTCGAGGGCTTTTTCTTTGATCGCTTGGTTGATCTGCTCGAGATCGAGGCTGTAGACCACCAGTTCGTGTTTGTCGGTGAGTTCGAACCCGGCGATGGTGTAGTGGCCGCCGAACCGCGCCGGTACTTTCGCTGACAGATACCAGCGATTGCCATGACGGGACACCGTGAAAGGATAGGCTTCGCGCTCACGGGGCTTGGCTTTCAACCAAGTGACGGCCTGATAACGGTTGCTGCCGACGCGCGTCAACTCAAGGCTCATCGGCTCGCCCCAGGCATTGGTGCTCGACCATTTGCCGAGCAAGCCCTTGGGCGCCGAGTCACTGCTGGCCAGAGGCGCCTTGAAAGTCACCAGACAGCCACTGAGCAACAGCAACGACAAGGCGATCAGCACACCACGCCAGGCTTTCATTCAATACTCCCTATGAACAATCACGGCCCTGAAGATCGCCACAGTCCCCCGTGGGAATTATGATTGCCTCAGAGGGTTACACCGACGCCAGCACCAAATGCATATACCGCGTCAAAATGTCGAGCATTTCCTGCTCGGCCAAAGGCTCGGCTTCGTTGAGCAGGCCCTGATATTCCATCCGTCCGATAATCGCCGTCAACACCTTGGCATCCTGCTGCGGTTCCCGCGAGCCCAGAACCTGAAACAACTGGCAGGTACCCTGCAGCAAAATCTGCTGATGGGATCGCACCAGAATGGCCAGGCGCGGGTTAAGCAACGCTTCCTGACGGAACGCCTGCTCGGCCATCAAATGCTCGCGACGGTTGACCAGTTGCCGATGGACATAATCGGTCATCAGCCGCGCAATATTGTCGGCCAGTTGCGAACGCGACTCCGGGCTGCCATCGCCACTGACGACCATCTCACGCAGCAGACCTTCGTTGTTGACCCACAATTTGGCCATATAGGCCGCGCTGCGTTCGACGTATTGGGCGAAGGTATCGGTGAGCAGGTCATCGATGTCCTTGAAGTAATACGTGGTGGCCGACAGCGGCACACCGGCCTCGGCTGCTACCGCACGGTGGCGCACGGCACGCACGCCATCACGCACGACAATGCGCATCGCCGCGTCGAGAATGACCTGTCGACGCTGTTCACTGCCCTGTCGGCTGGCCTTGCGGCCCTGGTACTGAACACTTTCAGCGACCGCAGTGGCGATACCCGCTGCACCTTCTTGAGCGATTGCAACCATCACGACAGCACTTCCTCTGCTATTTCAAAAGTAACCAATTGATACATTTGTACCAGACGGGCAATAAAAAGCCGCCTGTTTTAGGCGGCTTTTTAACTGAAACGTTTACGCTTGCGGTCGCATGTGCGGGAACAGGATCACATCGCGAATCGACGGCGAGTTGGTCAGCAACATCACCAGACGATCGATGCCGATCCCTTCACCGGCCGTTGGCGGCATGCCGTACTCGAGCGCACGCACGAAGTCGGCGTCGTAATGCATGGCTTCGTCGTCGCCGGCGTCCTTGTCGGCCACCTGCGCCATGAAGCGCTCGGCCTGGTCTTCGGCGTCGTTCAACTCGGAGTAGGCGTTGGCGATTTCACGGCCGCCGATGAACAGCTCGAAACGGTCGGTGACGTTCGGGTTGTCGTCGTTGCGACGGGCCAGCGGCGACACTTCGAACGGGTACTGAGTGATGAAGTGCGGCTGCTCGAGTTTGTGCTCGACCAGTTCTTCGAAAATCATCACCTGCAGCTTGCCCAGACCTTCGAAGCCCAGCACCTTGGCGCCGGCCTTCTTGGCAATGGCGCGCGCCTTGTCGATGTCGTTCAGGTCATCGGCGCTCAGCTCAGGGTTGTACTTGAGGATCGAGTCGAATACCGACAGACGCACGAACGGTTCGCCGAAGTGGAACACCTTTTCACCGTACGGCACGTCAGTGCTGCCCAGCACCAGTTGCGCCAGTTCGCGGAACAGTTCTTCGGTAAGGTCCATGTTGTCTTCGTAGTCGGCGTACGCCTGGTAGAACTCCAACATGGTGAATTCCGGGTTGTGACGCGTCGAAACGCCTTCGTTACGGAAGTTGCGGTTGATCTCGAAGACCTTTTCAAAACCGCCAACCACCAGACGCTTGAGGTACAGCTCCGGGGCGATACGCAGGAACATTTCCATGTCCAGCGCGTTGTGGTGGGTTTCGAACGGCTTGGCCGCAGCGCCGCCAGGAATGGTCTGCAGCATCGGCGTTTCGACTTCGAGGAAGTCGCGCTTCATCAGGAAGCTGCGGATGTGCGCGATCACTTGCGAACGTACGCGGAAGGTCTGGCGCACGTCTTCGTTGACGATCAGGTCAACGTAACGCTGACGGTAACGTTGTTCGGTGTCGGTCAGGCCGTGGTGCTTGTCCGGCAACGGGCGCAGCGACTTGGTCAGCAGGCGCACGTCGGTCATTTCAACGTACAGGTCACCCTTGCCGGAACGGGCCAGGGTGCCAACAGCGGCAATGATGTCGCCCATGTCCCAGGTTTTCACCGCGGCCAGGGTTTCTTCGGACAGCGTCTTGCGGTTGACGTAGACCTGAATGCGACCGGTCATGTCCTGGATCACCATGAACGAGCCACGGTTGAGCATGATACGACCGGCAACCTTGACCGGGATTGCAGCC
This sequence comes from Pseudomonas sp. EA_65y_Pfl2_P74, assembly GCF_963970575.1. Lineage (NCBI taxonomy): Bacteria > Pseudomonadati > Pseudomonadota > Gammaproteobacteria > Pseudomonadales > Pseudomonadaceae > Pseudomonas > Pseudomonas sp. EA_65y_Pfl2_P74. Next base: position 10,979 of record NZ_CAXAOQ010000004.1, on the reverse strand, counting down.
TCTGCCAGCTCTTCCTTGGTCTTGTCCGCGTATTGCTTCTGCAGTTCTTCGCAGTAGTTTTCGCGGCGGAAGTCGTTCGGGAAGGCATTGCCCTTGGCGCGCTCGGCAGCAAGCTTTTCCTTGCGCAGGGCGATCAGGGAGTTTTCTTCCTGTTGCAGGGCTTGCGGATCGAGTTGTTGGTCGCTCATGTCTTTAAATTTTCCATCACAGGTTCGTTGCCCCCGCCATTGACGGGGGACTTAAGGTCGGGCTGACGGCTTTACAGCCCCGATTTCAGGCTGGCTTCCAGGTAGTCGTCGATGTCGCCATCGAGCACCTTGTCGCAGTCGCTGCGTTCGATGTTGGTCCGCAGGTCCTTGATGCGCGAAGCATCGAGAACGTAGGAGCGGATCTGGTGACCCCAGCCGATATCGGACTTGGTGTCCTCCAGCGCCTGGGACGCTGCGTTGCGTTTCTGCATTTCCTGCTCGTACAACTTGGCCCGCAGCATTTTCATGGCGGTGTCCTTGTTGGCGTGCTGGGAACGTTCGTTCTGACAACTGACCACGGTGTTGGTCGGTACGTGCGTAATACGTACGGCCGAGTCGGTGGTGTTTACGTGCTGACCACCGGCACCGGAGGAACGATAGGTGTCGATCCGCAGGTCTGCCGGGTTGATTTCGATTTCCACCTTGTCGTCGATCTCTGGCGAGACGAAAACCGCCGAGAACGAAGTGTGGCGACGGTTGCCGGAGTCGAACGGGCTCTTGCGCACCAGACGGTGTACGCCGATTTCGGTACGCAGCCAGCCAAAGGCGTATTCGCCCTTGATGTGCACGGTCGCGCCTTTGATCCCGGCGACTTCACCGGCCGACAGTTCCATGATGGTCGCGTCGAAACCGCGTTTGTCAGCCCAGCGCAGGTACATGCGCAGCAGGATGTTGGCCCAGTCCTGGGCTTCGGTGCCGCCGGAACCGGCCTGGATGTCCAGGTAGGCGTTGTTCGGGTCCATCTCGTGGCTGAACATGCGGCGAAATTCGAGCTTGGCGAGGTTGTCCTCAAGACGGGCCAGCTCGGCGACAACATCGCCCACTGCGCCTTCGTCGTTTTCTTCGACAGCCATGTCCAGCAGGTCGCGGCAATCGGCCAGACCGCCGTTCAGTTCGTCGAGGGTATCGACGATCTGCGCCAGCGCAGCGCGCTCGCGGCCCAGCTCCTGGGCGTATTCAGGTTTGTTCCAGACACTCGGATCTTCAAGCTCGCGATTGACCTCGGTCAGACGCTCATGCTTTTGATCGTAGTCAAAGATACCCCCGAATAGTTTCGGAGCGCTCGGACAGGTCCTTGATGGTGTTCAGGATCGGGTTGATTTCCATGACGGGCAGCACTCGTTGGCGAACTTTTGAAAGCCGGCGAGTATAACGTAATCACGCTGTCACGGCAGCCCGTCTGGCGGCTGTTGGGGCGACGTATTGCAAATGCAGGAGCGGGCTTGCTCGCGAATGCGGTGGGTCAGCCAACCCTACTGCTGGCTATGCCGTCGCCTTCGCGAGCAAGCCCGCTCCCACAGGGGACAGTGGACTACTCAATGCCGACCTGATTGCGCCCATTGTTCTTGGCCAGGTACAAACCGCGATCCGCCGCCGAAATCAGCAACCGGCAATCGCTACCCGACTCAGGCACCATCGTCGCCAAACCGATACTGATGGTCAGGCTCGCACCTTCGCTCGGTGCAATATGTGGAATTTTCAGCGCGGCCACGGTCTGGCGCAGCTTCTCCGCCATCAGTCGCGCGCCGCCCGGCGAGGTGTTCGGCAGCACCAAGACAAATTCCTCCCCCCCGTAACGCGCCGGCAGGTCCGACGGCCGGGCGCTGGCGTCGCGGATCGCCGTGGCAACCTTGCGCAGCGCCTCATCGCCTTCGACATGACCAAACGTGTCGTTATAGGACTTGAAGTAATCGACGTCGATCATCAGCAACGACAATTGGCTCTGATCACGCAGGGAACGTCGCCATTCCAGTTCCAGATACTCATCGAAGTGTCGACGGTTGGACAGCCCGGTCAGGCCATCGGAGTTCATCAGGCGTTGCAGCACCAGGTTGGTGTCGAGCAACTGCTGCTGGCTGACCCGCAGCGCACGGTACGCCGCGTCCCGTTGCAGCAAGGTCATGTAGGAACGCGAGTGATAACGGATGCGCGCGACCAATTCGATGGTGTCCGGCAGTTTCACCAGATAGTCGTTGGCGCCGGCCGAAAACGCCGCGCTTTTGATCAGCGGGTCTTCCTTGGTCGACAGAACGATGATCGGAATGTCCTTGGTCGCCGGGTGATTACGGTATTCGCGCACCAGGCTCAGACCATCGAGGCCTGGCATGACCAGGTCCTGCAGGATCACTGTTGGTTTGATCCGCACCGCTTGTGCGATGGCTCGATGCGGGTCAGAGCAGAAGTGGAAGTCGATGTTTTCTTCATTCGACAGCCCACGACGCACGGCCTCGCCGATCATCGCCTGATCGTCCACCAACAACACCATGGCGGCGTTTTCGTCGGTTTTGATGTCATCGATCTGTAAGTCATTCATGGGCGGTCACCTGAGTACGGCGGGGGCCAGGATTGCGGAAAAATCTGTTCATTTGGGGAAAATCTCCAGCAATCGTGGCGCTATCTTTTCCAGTGAGCGGATTTCAACGGCTGCATCAATGGCCGCAGCGGCCTTGGGCATGCCATAGACCGCACTGCTTTGCTGATCCTGCGCGATGGTCAAGTAACCTTGTTGGCGCATGAGCTTAAGCCCTTGAGCCCCATCACGTCCCATCCCGGTCAATAAAACCCCGACTGCATCACCATTCCAGTAACTGGCGACGCTCTCGAAAAACACGTCGATCGAGGGTCGGTAAATCTCGTTGACCGGCTCGGCGGTGTAGGCCAGCGTGCCGTTCTTCAGTAATCGAATATGGTGATTGGTGCCGGCCAGCAGCACCACGCCGGCTTGCGGTGGCTCGCCTTCGCGGGCCAGGCGCACATCCAGACCACTGGCGCTGGCCAGCCACTCGGCCATACCGGCGGCGAACACCTGGTCAACGTGCTGCACCAGCACGATGGCCGCCGAAAAATCACGCGGCAAGCCCTTGAGCAGCACTTCCAGCGCCGCCGGCCCGCCCGCCGACGAACCGATTGCTACCAGTCGCTGGCACGACGCCGTGCTGCGCTGGGGAGTCGGCACGGGGCGCGAGCGAGGGGTTTTCTCACCGATCAGCCAGCCGATATTGAGGATCTTGCGCAGCAATGGCGCCGCCGCTTCCTGTGCATTGCCGGCGCCAAGGGCCGGGGTGTCGACCACGTCCAGCGCGCCGTGGCCCATGGCTTCGAAGACCCGGTGCACGTTCTGTTGCCGGTCAACCGTGACGATGACAATGGCGCACGGGCTCTCGGCCATGATCCGTCGGGTGGCTTCGACGCCGTCCATCACCGGCATGATCAGATCCATCAGAATCAGATCCGGGGTATTTTCGGCGCACAGGCGCACCGCTTCGGCGCCGTTGTACGCGACCCAGACCACCTGATGCGCCGGCTCGAAGGCCAGCGCCCGGCGCAGGGCCTCCACCGCCAGCGGCATATCATTGACGATAGCAATCTTCATGCCCGCGCTCCTCCGATGAGCTCGACCACTGCGTCGAGCAGGGCGTCGTCATGAAAACTGGCTTTGGCTAAATAATAGTCGGCGCCGGCGTCCAGTCCACGGCGCCGGTCTTCTTCGCGATCCTTGTACGACACGACCATCACCGGCAGCGATTGCAGTCGGTTATCGCGGCGCAACAGCGTGACCAGTTCGATGCCGTCCATGCGCGGCATGTCGATGTCGGTGATCAGCAAATCGAAGTCCTCCGAACGCAACGCGTTCCAACCGTCCATGCCGTCCACCGCCACAGCGACGTCGTAGCCACGGTTGAGCAGCAGTTTGCGCTGTAGCTCGCGCACCGTCAGCGAGTCGTCGACCACCAGCACTCGTTTGCGCGCCGCTTCCACGGCTTGATTGCCGTGGCGGGCGATGCGCTCAAGGCGCCCGGTATTGAGCAGTTTGTCCACCGAACGCAGCATGTCTTCGACGTCGACAATCAGCACCACTGAGCCGTCATCGAGCAAGGCACCGGCGGAAATGTCCTGCACTTTGCCCAGACGCTCGTCCAGTGGCAACACCACCAACGTGCGCTCGCCAATGAAGCGCTCGACCGCCACTCCATAGATCGAATCGCGCTCGCGGATCACCACGACTTTCAGGGCCTCACCGCTGCTCTGACTGGCCGGGCGCTGCAACAACTGGCTGGCAGCCACCAGCCCGACATGCTGATCCTCGTGCCAGAAATGCTGGCGACCTTCGACCTGCACGATGTCTTCGGGGGCCAGATCGCACATGCGCTCGATGTGGGCTAGCGGAAAGGCGTAGGCCTCTTCGCCGACTTCCACCACCAGACTGCGCACCACTGACAAGGTCAACGGCACTTCAAGATGGAAGCGACTGCCCTCGCCCGCCGTCTGTTCCAGCACCACCGCGCCACGCAACTGACGGACCATGTGCTGAACGGCATCAAGGCCGACGCCACGGCCAGACACTTCAGTGACCGTATCGCGCAGGCTGAAACCAGGCAGGAACAGGAAGGTCAGCAACTCCTCTTCGCTCAACTGCGCCGCTGTTTCGGCGGGGGACAACTGGCGCTCGACAATGCTACGCCGAACCTTTTCCAGATCGACGCCGTTACCGTCATCGCTCAATTCCAGCACCAGCAATCCCGCTTGATGCGAGGCGCGCAGGCGGATCAGGCCTTCGGCGGGTTTGCCCTGGAGCAAACGTTGCTCCGGCGTTTCGATGCCGTGATCGACCGCGTTGCGCAGCAAATGGGTAAGCGGGGCTTCGAGCTTCTCCAGCACATCGCGATCAACCTGGGTTTTCTCGCCTTCGATCTCCAGTCGCACCTGCTTGCCGAGAGTGCGGCCCAGATCACGCACCATGCGCACCTGACCGCTGAGCACGTCTGCGAAGGGCCGCATGCGGCAGGCCAATGCAGTGTCGTAGAGCACTTGCGCGCGCTGGCTGGCCTGCCAGGCGAATTCATCGAGTTCGGCATTTTTCTCGATCAGCATTTGCTGGGATTCGGCGAGCAAACGCCGCGCATCTTCCAACGCTTCCAGAGCTTCAAGGCTCAGCGCATGTTCCTTGAGGTGGACGTTGAGGTTTTCCAATGCGCGCAGACCGTTGTTCTGCATGCGCTTGAGGCGCTGCATGGTCGCCAGATGCGGCTTGAGTCGCTGGGTTTCCACCAGCGATTTACTTGACAGATCGAGCAGGCTGTTCAGACGTTCGGCGGTGACGCGCAACACGCGCTCGCCACCTTCGGTGGTGCGTTTGCTCTTGTTCGGTGGCGGCTCGGGCGACTCAACAGAAGCTTCTATAGCAGGCACCGGCGTCGGCTGAACCGCTGGCGGCGCTTCAAGCTGCAACTCGGCCATCAGCGGCGCAGCGACCGATGCTGGCGGGGCTGACGGATCGAGCAGGCGCGCCATCAGCGCGACGTAAGCTTCAATGTCTGCCGGTTGCGGCGCGCTGGCCGGCACGGCGACGCGCATCAGCAAATCGGTGCCCTGCAACAACGCGTCGATGTGCTCCGGGCGCAGCAACAACCGCCCTTCCTGCGCACTGACCAGACAATCCTCCATCACATGCGCAACGCTGACGCCGCTGTCGATACCGACGATCCGCGCCGCGCCTTTGAGCGAGTGCGCCGCGCGCATGCACGATTCCAGTTGATCGGCCTGGGTCGGGTTGCGCTCCAGTGCCAAAAGCCCCGCGCTCAGGACTTGGGTCTGGGCCTCAGCTTCAAGGCTGAACAGCTCCAGCAATGAGGCGTCGCGCATTTGCTCGGGGGTCATGTGAGGCTCCGGGTCACGGCGGACAGCAGCTGTTCTTCATCCAGCCAACGCAGGCTGCGCCCCCGAAATGGCAGAACACCCCGGGTGTACTTGGCACTGGCCTGAGCGCCGGATCGCGATGCGGCATCGAGAATGCGCTCGTCAATCGCATGGATGCCATCAACTTCATCCACCGGCACCACCACCGGTCCACCATGGGCAGCGATGATCAGCATGCGCGGCATGACTCGCCCGCCATTGGCCGGTGCAACATTGCCATCCAGATCCAGCAACTCAACCAGCGACAGACACGCCACCAGCGCGCCGCGCACATTGGCCACGCCAAGCAAGGCCCGCGAGCGTTGATGCGGCAGCGAGTGAATCGCCTGCATCGGCGCCACCTCTACGAGGCTGCGCGTCGCCAGCCCCAGCCATTCTTCGCCAATACGAAACATCAGCAGAGAACGGGTTTTCAAATCGGTTTCGACTGCTGTAGCCACCGGGTCACGCTCGTCCTGCTGCAACGCATAGCGGTCGAGCAGGCGCGTGGCGGCGGCGGAATACACCGAGCAATTGCGGCAATGGATGTGTTCTTCCAGCAGCGCACAGGACTTGTCGCCGTGAATGCCGATGCGGTTCCAGCAATCGTCGATGGCCCGGGCATCTTCATGTGTGACGTTCAAGGTGTCGGACGGGATCATCGTTTGCGCTCACTGTCGGCGGTGCGTGCGCTGCGGGCGGCGCGCTCCTGTAATCGTCTGGCACCGGCGCTGTCACCTTGGGCTTGCAGCAACGCGGCCAGGTGCATCAACGCTTCGGGATGTTGCGGTTCGAGGTACAACGCCTTGCGGTAAAAACCCTGGGCTTCAAGGGCACTGCCTGCGACATCGCTGAGCAGGCCGAGCCAGTAGAAGGCTTGCGCCACCGGTTCGTGGCTACGCAAATACTGCTCGCACGCGGCGCGGGCCTCGGCGCTTTTGCCTTCGTTGGCCAGGGCGGCAATGTGGGCGAGCAACGTCGCAGCGTCCGGGTTGGCGCTTTTGCGGGTAATCGGCAGTGCCGTCACGGCGGTAAACGGCCGGTTGCGCACGGACGGTGTGGGTGGTGTGGTGCGCAGCGGCTGACTGACGGGCAACGGAATGGGCTTGGGGATCGGCAACGGTTCCGGCGCCGGCTCACTGTGGCGGCTGAACGCAAACGACTGGGGAATACCGATCGAACGCATGCCTAACCGTCCAAGCAGACTGCCCTCCGCCGGGCCGATAAAGAGCACGCCATCGACATGAGTCAGGCGCTTGAGTACTTCGAAGACTTGCTTCTGGGTCGGCTGATCGAAGTAGATCAGCAGGTTGCGGCAGAACACGAAATCGAAGGCGGGCTCACTGGCCAACAGCGCCGGATCGAGCACATTGCCGACCTGCAAACGCACTTGCTCGCGCACGTTTTCGTTGACCCGATGGCCGTCCTGCTCAGGCGTGAAATGCCGCTCGCGGTAGTCCAGATCCTGGCCACGAAACGAGTTCTTGCCATACAACGCGCGCCGCGCCTTTTCCACCGAGATCGGGCTGACGTCCATGCCATCGACCTTGAACTGATGCGGCCTGAGCCCGGCGTCAATCAAGGCCATGGCAATCGAATAAGGCTCTTCGCCGGTGGAACACGGCAGACTGAGGATGCGCAGCGCGCGCATGTTGTTCAGTTCGCCAAGACGATTGCGCGCCAGTTTACCGAGGGTGGCGAACGACTCCGGGTAACGGAAAAACCAGGTTTCGGGGACGATGACCGCTTCGATCAGCGCCTGCTGTTCATCGCGCGAACCTTGCAGCAGTTGCCAATATTCTTCGGCGTTCGCCGCTTGTGAAAGCGTGGTGCGCTGACGGACGGCTCGCTCGATGATCGCCGGCCCCACAGAGGTGACATCAAGGCCGATGCGTTCTTTGAGGAAGTCGAAAAAGCGCTGGTCGCTGCTCATGACTGCGCCTCAAGCTGCATCGGGTCCAGCGGCGGATTGGGGAACAGCAAAGCGCGCACGCCATCATCGAGCAAGTCACTGACCCGCACCCATTGCACCAGCCCCTGCGCATCTTCGCGCACCGGGCCGAGGTACGGCGCCTCGCGATTGTCGAGGCCGTAGGGTTGAAAATCCTCTGGATAACAGCGCAGCGTGTCTGTCGCCTGCTCGAGAATCAGCCCAAGCCATTGCGCCGGCTGCGACGCGTCCCGGCGATAGTGAACCAACACCAACCGCGTACTGGTGCGTGCCTCGGCGGGTTGACCAAAAGTCAGCGCGCTGAGATCAATTACCGGCACCACCGCACCACGATAGGCGAACACCCCGGCGACCCACTGTGGCGCCCGGGCAATCGGTTTCAACGGCAAGCGCGGCAGCACTTCCGCCACTTCGGTGGCACGCAAGGCGTAGCGCTCATTGCCAATGCGAAACAGCAGGAATAACGCCTGCTTCGCCACGGGTGCGGCACTGCGTTTGGCGCTGATTTCGCTCATCAGACTTTGAATCGCGAAACGCCGCTGCGCAGCCCGACGGCCACCTGGCTCAGTTCATCGATGGCGAAACTGGCCTGACGCAGCGATTCGACGGTCTGGCTGCTGGCATCGCCCAACTGCACCAGCGCGTGATTGATCTGCTCGGCGCCCGTGGCCTGGGCCTGCATGCCTTCGTTGACCATCAACACCCGCGGCGCCAGCGCCTGCACTTGATGGATGATCTGCGACAGTTGCTCACCGACCTGCTGCACTTCGAACATGCCACGACGCACTTCTTCGGAGAACTTGTCCATGCCCATCACGCCCGCCGACACCGCCGACTGGATCTCGCGCACCATTTGTTCAATGTCGTAAGTGGCGACCGCCGTCTGATCCGCCAGACGCCGCACTTCAGTGGCAACCACGGCAAAACCACGGCCGTATTCACCGGCCTTCTCGGCTTCGATCGCCGCGTTCAGCGACAGCAGGTTGGTCTGGTCGGCGACCTTGACGATGGTCACCACCACCTGATTGATGTTGCCGGCCTTCTCGTTGAGGATCGCCAGTTTGGCGTTGACCAGATCGGCTGCGCCCATCACCGAATGCATGGTGTCTTCCATGCGCGCCAGGCCCTGCTGGCCGGAGCCGGCGAGCACCGAGGCCTGATCGGCAGCGGTGGACACTTCGGTCATGGTGCGTACCAGATCGCGGGACGTCGCCGCAATTTCCCGCGAGGTCGCGCCAATTTCGGTGGTAGTGGCCGCGGTTTCGGTGGCGGTGGCTTGCTGTTGCTTGGAAGTGGCGGCGATTTCGGTCACCGAAGTGGTCACCTGCACCGATGAACGCTGCGCTTGCGACACCAGCGAAGTCAGCTCGGCCATCATGTCGTTGAAGCCGGTTTCCACCGCGCCGAACTCGTCTTTGCGGGCAAGGTCCAGGCGGCTGCTCAAGTCGCCGGTACGCATGATTTCGAGGATTTCCACGATGCGGTTCATCGGTGCCATGATCGCCCGCATCAGCAGCAGGCCGCAGGCGCCAGCCGCGAGAATGGCCACCAGCAACGAGATGAACATGCTGATCTTGGCCGCTTCCACTGCGCTGTCAATGTTGTCCATGGCCTGATCGGCCACCGACTTGTTCTCGCGAATGATGTCGTTGAGTTTCATGCGACCAGCCATCCACGCTGGCGTCAGTTGTTCGTTGAACAACTTCGTCGCGTCATCATCGAGATTGCGCTGGTGCAGATCGAGCACCTGAGCCTGAATCTTGTTGTAGTTCAGGATGTCCTGCTTGAACAAGCTGAACTCGGCTTTGTCCTGCTCGGTAGTGATGGTGTTTTGATAGTTGCCCACCTGCTCTTCGAGCCGTGCTTCGAAGGCCTTGAAGTCTGCGGCGTCCTCGGAACTGATTCCCAAGCCTTTTTTAAGGCCCAGCAATTCCTGGGTTTGCAAGTAACTGTCTACCCAGACACTGCGGATCATCGAGCTGAAATACACACCCGGCACCGCGTCATCACGCACGCTCTGTTCGCCAGCCTCAATCTTCAAAAGCCGTGAATACGAGACGACGACCATCAGCAACATGATGGCGATAATCACCGCAAAGCTCGCCAAAATGCGTTGGCGCAACGTCCAGTTCTTCACAGTGAGTCCTCGTGCCTAAGTCGAAATGCGGGGAGTATAGCCGAGGGCGCTGTTTCATTTATAAGACGCTTTTTCACCCTCACGCCTTGCGCAACGGCTTATCGCAAGGCTTTGGCGTGCGACTGTCTGACAATCCCAAGGCGACGCACCAGTGACGTAATGGCAAAAATGGATGTTGGATTGGCCATTTTTTAGCAACCCCCACCAATAGTGGCCACACGCCATTGTGCGCAACTTCTTGCGCACTCAAATGTGGATAACCGTGTGGACACATCCCTACAGCCCACGTAATCCGTTCTGTACAGACGAGTGCGCAACTTCTTGCGCAGTACTGCGCAAGAAGTTGCGCACTTCAGACCTCAAATCCGCACGAAAAACAGTCAAAAACCCGATCAGGTGCAGCCTCACCCCCGGCTTCCGGGCACTTCACAAAACCTGGCACGCTACTTGATATGTCTTCGGCACCCACCGGGCGATTTCGCCTCCCGGGCACCTTAAATTTATCCGCAAGGAGAGCACCCCATGGCAACACCAGCGTACATGTCGGTTACCGGCGAAAAACAAGGCCTGATCACTGCCGGCGCCTTCACTGCCGACTCCGTTGGCAACACCTACCAGGAAGGTCACGAAGACCAGGTCATGGTTCAGGCGTTCAGCCACGACGTGATCATCCCGCGTGACCCGCAATCCGGTCAGCCAACCGGTCAGCGCGTTCACAAGCCAGTTGTGATCACCAAGGTCTACGACAAGGCTTCGCCTCTGCTGCAAGCCGCTCTGACTTCCGGCGAGCGCATGAGCGAAATCGTTATCCAGTGGTTCCGTACTTCGGCTCAAGGTACTCAAGAGCACTACTACACCACCAAACTGGAAGACGCGATCATCGTCGCCATCAACAACAAAATGCACAACTGCCAGGATCCAGGCAACTCGCACTTCACCCACCTGGAAGAAGTGCAGTTCACCTACC